>CP065590.1:3075453-3382999 GCA_016025055.1 Chryseobacterium indologenes | reverse complement strand
CTGGAATCCGTTGATCTTTTCACCTTCTTTGATACTTTTCTGATCATATCTTGGCTCCAGATCCAGCTCTCTTGGAAAAACCCAGATTTGCAGGAATTTCACTTCTTCGTCTTTATTTTTGTTGTATTCACTGTGTTTCACACCGGTTCCGGCGCTCATTACCTGAATTTCACCTTTTCTGATCACGGCTGTAGTTCCCATAGAGTCTTTATGTTCCAGATCTCCTTCCAAGGGAATGGAAATAATTTCCATGTCTCTGTGCGGGTGCGTTCCGAATCCCATTCCCTGGGAAACGGTATCATCGTTCAATACTCTTAATACTCCAAAGTTTGTTCTGTCTCTGTTCTGATAGTTGGCAAAACTGAATGTATGATAAGAATTTAACCATCCGTGGTTGGCGTGGCCTCTTGAATCTGCTTTATGATATACTGTTTTCATTTCTGTGATTATTTATGGTACAAATGTACGCGATGTGGAGGCTAAAAAAGTTGATGTAGGGTAAGAAAGGAAATTTATGACAAAAGAGTTGAGGGAATAAAGATGGACAGGTTGGATATACAAAGGCCAAAAGCTATTTATCTTCTATAAGACACAATGATTTGGCTGCGATAAAATTTCAGACTGTAATTATTTGCTCCATAAATTGAGGGAATGATGTTGTATATATAAGTAAGGATAAAAGTCTGTGTTATTGTGAAATCTGTGGGAAACCATTGAACTCTGACTTACTACACATATAGGTTTCGGCTAAAGCCAATTAATAAACGGATAAAAAAAGCGGGCTAAAACCCGCTTCTATGGATATTTTGACAAATAATTTCGTTGACGACAATCATTCACAATTTTCAATTCTCCACTTTTAATTTTCAGCTTCTAAAAGTGTACCTGTTGAATTTCTTCTTCAATTTCCTTCGGCGTCTCATTTTCAGATTTCACAAAAATCATGGTTACCAGTGCTCCGATCAACATACAGATACCTCCTACCACTACATAATCCATTGCCTGCTTACCGAAGATCCCGCTAACGACAGGCCCTCCGAATAATCCGTTGATAATCTGAGGAATGACAATAAAGAAATTGAATATCCCCATGTATACGCCCATTTTCTTTTGAGGAATTACTTCAATCAACATTGCATACGGCATTGCCAGAATGCTAGCCCAGGCAAACCCAAGTCCCACCATTGAAATCCAGAGATTACTTACCTCTTTGATAAAATACATAGAGATCAGCCCTAAACCACCGCAAAATAAAGCCAGGGCATGTGTTTGTTTTTTTCCGATCCATTTTGCAATCGGGGTTAACAGAAAAGCAAAAGGAATTGCCCAGAGATTGTACATCCCGAAAAGTTTACCTGTGAGATCCCCGGCATCATTGAATGCTCTGGAATGGGTATCTTCGGGAGAAAGCCCCATATGATGGGTAGCTAAAGCACTGGTGGTGAATACCCACATGGTAAATAAAGCAAACCATGAGAAAAACTGAACGATCCCCAACTTTTTCATCTGTGCAGGGATATTGGCAAAATCTTTAAAAATATCTGAAAATTTCGATGGAGTTTCTTCTGTTTCTTTTCCGTTTTCAAATTCAGCAAACTCTTGCGGAGAATATTCTCTGGTCGTAATAATTGTATATAAAATGGCTATGAGAAGCAATGCTGCGCCAATATAAAAGGAATAGATAACATTATCTGCCACGAAACCCTTTGGTGCCTCATTCGAAATCCCGAGCTTTGTCAGCCAATCCGGCAGGTACGAGCCCAGTACCGCTCCAATTCCGATCAGGATGGTCTGCACGGAAAATCCTATTGTTCCCTGATGTTTTGGCAGCATATCTCCTACCAACGCCCTGAAAGGTTCCATTGCTATATTGACCGATGCATCCATCATCGCAAGGAAGATAACAGCCAGTAAAAGAGCATTGGCAGCAAACATATGAGTGACCGACACTGCATTCGGCAGTAATACAAGTCCTATTGAACACAAAACAGCTCCTATCAGAAAATAGGGCTTTCTCCTTCCTAAGGGACTCCAGGTATTATCTCCCATGTGCCCGATAATTGGCTGAACAATCAATCCTGTAACAGGGGCCACCAACCAAAACCAGGACAATTGATGAACATCAGCTCCGAGGTTGGCCAAAATACGGCTTGCATTTCCGTTCTGTAGCCCGAAAGCCATCTGAATACCCAAAAACCCCATACTCATATTGATAATCTGAAGCATGGAAAGATTGGGTTTTATTTTCTTTGAAATAGAATTTTGGGAAGAATTCATTCTTATTTCTTTAATTCCTGAATTAAGGGATCTTCAAGGGCCGATTTTTCATCAACAACCTTATCCACCACATCATTAGGAATGGTCATGGAAAGTACATATTGTTTTACCTTCCAGTTTCCATTGATTTTTTCAACGACACCTGAGCCTCTGCAAATTTTCATCTGCGTGTCCAATAATTCATCAAACCAGGCCATTTTTCCGTCTTTGCTGAAGTATATATTTCTCTTCAATGCTGTAAAATTCCATGTTCTTTTTTATCAAAGTGAGGTTTTGCCCATAGCATGAAAGCTTTTTTATCCCAAACTTCGGTCGCATCTGTTCCAATAAATGTGGACTCATCTGCAAAATAGTTGAAGTAAGTTGTATAATCTGCTTTGGCTGCAGCCACATTAAAGGCATCAAGCATGGTACTGATCTCAGATTTTTCTTTTTCAAATGTATTTTTGGCTTGTGCGGAAAGCAATGCAGATCCTATTAAAAATAACAGAACAGCATAAATACTTATTGATTTTTTCATATAGTTTATAATTTATTTTTTCAGTTCAATAATTAATGATGATCTGGCCGGAATAACGATACTATTCTGAAGTAGCCATTCTTTTCCCGACATCACCTCTTTTCCTTTAGAGAATCCTTGTAATGATTCTTCAAAACGTTTCAGATCCACTTGTTGGTCTTTATCATTGTTGTTGAGCATCACCATGACACTTTCTTTTTCATTATATCTGAAGTAAGTAAAGACTCCATCCTGAGGAACGTAATTTTTTGTTTTTCCGGTATGAATCACTTCTTTATTTTTTCTCCAGTTGAGTATTTTTTGGGTAAAATCAAAGAATTCTTTTTGTTCGGGAGTCTGTGTGGCAGGATTAAAAGCATTTTGCTGATCAGATTTCCATCCTCCAGGAAAATCACGTCGGATGTCTGCATCGCCCCCTTTATTTTTATCTCCGCGCATTCCTATTTCTGACCCGTAATAAATCTGGGGAATTCCGCGAACGGTTGAAATGAGGGTAAGGCCCATTTTATAAGCTTTGGGATCTGCATTAAAGATTTCATTCCATCTTTCGGTGTCGTGGTTTTCAAAAAAAATCAGAAGGTTATTGATATCAGGATACAGGAAATCGCTGGTGAAAGAATCGTAAAGCTTTATCATGCCTGTATTCCAGCTTTCTTTTTCCTGTAGTGCTTTGGGCATATCTGCAAACAGCATAAAGTCCATTACCGATGGCAGGTTCGAATTATATCCTGCAGCCTCTCCTGTTTTGGAATCCTTCTGCCATGCAGAGATCTGGCCGGAAGTGTATAGCCAGGTTTCACCTACAATATTAAATTTCGGATACTCGTCAGTGATCGCCTTAGCCCATTTGGCCATTGCTTCTTTGTCGTTGTACGGATAAGTATCTACACGAAAACCTCCCAATTCTGCGTATTCAATCCACCATATGGCATTTTGGGTTAAATATTTTAACACCAATGGATTTTTCTGGTTAATATCCGGCATTGTAGTATCAAACCAGCCGTTTAACGCATATTTCTTATCAATTTCAGAAGCGTTGGGATCAAATTGAGTGGTTGTTTTGTAATTTGAGCGTTTAAAACCTTTTTCACCATCGGCGAACCAGTGAATCCAGTCCTTTGAAGGAAGATCCCTAATCATCCAGTGTGAAATACCCCAGTGATTGGTCACATAATCCATTACCAGCTTCATATTCCTTTTATTAAGCTCACGGGAAAGGTTTTTGTAGTCGTCATTGGTTCCGTAGCGGGCATCTATTTTATATAGATCGGTCTGTGCATACCCGTGATAAGAATAGACTTTTTCGTTGTCTTCGTTAACCGGAGTCAGCCATACGGCTGTAGCCCCAAGGTTTTGAATATAATCCAGATTGTTGATGATTCCCTTTAAATCTCCACCATGCCTGCCGTTTGGCAGCGTCCGATCTGCTTTTTCGGTTAGATCACGGCTCGAGTCATTTTTCTCATCACCATTGGCAAAACGGTCCGGCATAATAAGATACATCACATCTTTTGAGCTGAATGAGCCACGGTCTGCGGAACCCGGGTTTCTCGATTTCAATTCATAATGATAGCTTCCCAGATTTTTTTTGCCTTTTTTAATGTTGATTGTAAATTGGGGAACGTTGATTTCATTGGTATTAACGGTAACGAAGACATAATTGGGGTTTTCTACTTTCTGAATATCTTTAACGGGAATATTGTCGGAAAGCACAATGTCATTATGGGCAACATCTTTGCCGTAGACCAAAATCTGAAGTTCAGGATTTTTCATATCTTTCCACCAGAAGGCCGGCTCAACTTTTTCTATGATTTTTGACTGAGAAAAAGCGATTGAGGCTGCTGAGAGTGCGAAAATCAGGGGTATTTTTTTCATAAATATTCTTAGTTTTCCATTTAACAGGTCGTCATGAGTTCATTTACTGCATTTGAAAAACCGTTCATTATTCTGAAAACCAACAAGTTACCATCAAACATACAACAATTTAATTATGAACAACTTACCAGCAAATTACAAAAAAAAATCAAAGATCAGCACTAAAATTGGTACCAGGGGAATTATAGATCTCTTCT
Organism: Chryseobacterium indologenes; assembly: GCA_016025055.1. Taxonomy (NCBI): domain Bacteria; kingdom Pseudomonadati; phylum Bacteroidota; class Flavobacteriia; order Flavobacteriales; family Weeksellaceae; genus Chryseobacterium; species Chryseobacterium indologenes. The sequence goes on along the minus strand of CP065590.1, from coordinate 3,378,130 downwards.
GCACCTTACCGATTGCTTACATCTTTAAAAATATGACCCTTATGAAAAATAAAATTACTTAAATTTTATTTTTTTAACTAAAAATAGTAACGGAAAGCAATATTTAATCTAAAAATAATAATTTCAAATCAGTTTTATTTTTAGATTTACAGAAAAAAATGTTTAACCTAAGTACTATGTTCGAGGTCGAAGGGCCGGATGTTGTCTATACATGGACGATTCCGGTGTTTGCTGCTATTATTTTTATGGAGATGGCTTACAGTCATTTTAATAAGGAGAAAATCTATGAAACAAAAGATGTGGCGACCAATGTTCTTTTTGCATTGCTCAATTATGGATTAGATATTATCATGAAGGGATTTTCTCTGTTTGTCATGATGTTTTTTTATCACCACCGTATTTTCGACTGGCAGGAAGGAATCTGGTATTGGATTGCGGTATTCCTTGCCCAGGATTTTGCCTATTATGTTCATCATTATGTGGACCATCACTCCCGCGTTTTCTGGGCGGTACATATTACTCATCATAATTCCGATTATTTCAATATCAGTACAGGCTTCAGGAGCCCGGTATTTCAACCTTTGTACAGGTATTTGTTCTTCTCTCCGCTGGCATTCATAGGCTTTCATCCGTGGCATATCCTGGTCGCTTATTCTGCGATACAGATCTATGGAACTTTTGTACATACCCAATCTATTAAAAGCATGGGTTTTCTGGAATATATCTTAGTAACGCCATCACATCATCGTGTACATCATGCCTGTAACATCAAATATCTGGACCGAAATATGGGAATGGGGCTGATTATCTGGGACAAAATTTTCGGAACATTCGAAAAGGAAGATCCTGAAGTTCCAGTAAAATACGGAGTATATCCAAAAATAAAATCGAAAGACCCGGCTACCATGTTATTTTATGAGTGGAGAAGGATTGGAAAGGATATCAGACAACCCGGAATTTCTTTTATCACAAGAATCAAATATCTTTTTTCTCACCCGGATGGAGACATGACGGTACGGGAAAAACGGTAAAGCAATATCAAAAAGAGTATAGAGAAAAGATGATCAGCAAGAAAGATGGCGGCCAACCTCAACAGCCGGAAGTTCCGGAATATACTTAATGGTAAAAGATATAATCAACCCAGGCTTTGGTGCTAGCTTGGGTTAATTTTTGAAGATTTTTCTGCAATTTTGCCTGCCAGCCAGCTTACGTAAAACAACTGAAAGCTGTGATATACCATGACAGGAAGCAGAAATAAGACTTTTTTATCCTCAGGAATACCTAAAACCAACAGGAAAAGACTTCCGTGGACAAGGGATTTTTTTGACCCGCAGAAAGCTACTGTAATGATATCTTCCCTTTTGAAGGCCATCTTACCGGCAATCAACTTAAGAATATTGTATACTGTAAAGAACAGGAAAACGACACTGAATGCGAGAATCAGAAAGGTCACCGGAGGAACTGAGCTGAAAATATTTTCTATGAATGCCGTTGAAAAGCTTTCGTAAACAATGAGTAAAATAATCAATCGGTCAAATTCCGCGATACTATTTGAATATTTTGTTACCCACTTTTTAAAAACCGGATTCAATAAGATTCCGAGAATAATGGGTAATAAAACTTTAATCAGAAGTTGCTGCAACACGTCTCCGTGGTTTCCCGATCCTGCTTCAGAAGTTAAGAAAAAGCTCATGAGAAGCGGAGTCATCACAATACCAATCAAACCGGAAATGGAGGCATTAAAGATCGCAGAAGTTACATTTCCTTTAGCAATAGATACCATTACTACCGAAGATGAAACGGTAGAAGGCAGGCAAGCCAGAAAAAATATGGCAAGCCAGATCTCCTGATATGCGGATCCTTTCACCAAGGGATAAAAGATCAGCACCAACAGAGGAAATAGAATAAATGTACCTGACTGGATAAGCAAATGCAGCTTCCAGTTGGTAATGTCTTTAATTACTTCTTTAAGGTTGAGTTTAAGACCATACAGTAAAAAAATAGCTGCAATTCCCCAATCTATAAAGGCTGAAAGATTAAAATAAGAATTATAAGATTCACGAAAAGGGATCAGGTATCCCATGAAAACCATTCCGATGAGGAGCAGGAGAAAAACATTTTGTTTATTAAAAATTTTAGCCATCAACATTAAAAATAGAAAATTTCCACATAAAAAATCCTTAAAGGTAAAACCATTAAGGATTATAAAGTTAAGGAATAATATTTATTATGACCGTTTATTGCTTTTCAATATAGCTTTCATTATACAGTTTATTGGGCTTTATATACACCATATTATTTTGAAAATCCAGGAAAACATTAAATCTTTTAAGAATTTCATTCCCCAGAATATTCATTTTTTTATCATTCACCGGCCTGCTTTCGGAAAGTAGCTGTGCAGGAATATTTTTAAGGCTGTATTTTCCCAGACTCAGACTTTCAAGGTTGGCTGTCACAACAGGGATTTCGTTTCCTTTGGCGCCTTTCATAATGACTTTTTTTATAATCTTCATCTGATCAGTAGGAAATTTTTGTTCTTTGAGCAGAGGGCCATCCAGCATTACCGTTCTCTGATAACCGGTATCAAAGAGGAACCAGTCTTTATTCTTTACGGCACCCTGCTGAATGGTGGTTTCGACAAAAAATAATTTATCATAAAAAGTAATGTTTAGTTTTTCATAGGCTTTGTCTTTTTTTACTTTTTCAGGAAGTTGGGAATGAACGATCATATTTCCCAGGTCGTAATCAAGCTCTACTACCATTCCGTCAAAAAGATCCCAGCCGAACCTCCCATCTGTTCCATGCCCGGTTAATTCCACTTTAAAAATCCTGAAATCCTGATAATTTTTGTTTCCGATGGAAAGTATATTCACACCTGATTTTAAAGATTGTTTAATTTTGTTCTGTAGTGTTTCCTGGGTAAGGGAAAGATTGCTGCTTCCAGTATCAAAATTAAGGGTAAGAGAGTCGGTTTTGTTCAAAGCTGCTTTTACAAACATGGTATTCTGCTCATTAATCCCCAGACGGATCGTATCATGAAAAGCGGGGCGTCGTCCTACTGAAATCTTTAGAGGGTACACTTTCGATCCTGGTAAAACATGAGTCTTTTCCTTTCAGAAGTATGATAAAGTCTTTTTTCTCCCCTTTTTTATTTTTATCCTGATAGAATCAATATCTGTTTTTACCTTGATCGTCTTCGAGCCATCGATGATCCGGGAAACGGTGTATACATCGGGTTTCACAGACGGATCAATATTCCAGTCCGTTTTCAGTCCGTTATCTTCTTCAATAAAAATTGCTTTTGAGGAATTCGCTTTCAGTACCGGGAGTTTTTTCTGTGCCATGATCTGAATAACCGATAAAAATGATAATAAAAAAGTGAATGTATATTTCATCATAAAGTTCGGTATTATATTAAAAATTTACCTAGATACGTCATAAGAATATCGAGGGACGTACTTCCCATGGTAGATCCGTCATGGAAACAATTATCCGTAGGCGCAATATAATAATGATAAGGCTTATGCTCTATTCTTAAAACGGGATAATCAGGAAAAAGTTTTAGAAAATACGCTGTAATATTTTTGTTGTTGACTTCGTTTTCCCTGATATCGATTTTCTTTTTGATCATATCATACACCTGAAGCATAGAGAGGTTGATAATGAGTAAATATCTTGATTCTTTTCCAAGGTTAAAGGCAATACGGTTGCCATATTTATGAGCTGTGTGTAAAGTCATATCTTTAGAACTGTCTTTATGCACTCCTATAAACCTGATATCATGAATGGTATACCCGTCCGGCAGCTTTCTTTTGTCTAAAGAGACAATTTCACTGTTGGCAAAATTGGCTGCAAGGCTCATAAATTTAAACGGGGCTAGGGAAATGCTTTCAAGAAATGCATTGAGTCTGATATTCATCTCATGGACCAATGCTTCATTTTCCCTGAATTTTTCAAATACTTCAGCTTCTGAGGTCGCGGAATGTAAGTCAAGTTTAACGAAAAGCTCTTTTAAATTTTGGGGCATTTCTCCGGTAAAAACAGAGTTGTAATCCTTTTTATTTTTATGATTTCCGGTAAATATTTTATATTCCTCTTCAGTCGGTATACGCCAGTCTCTTTTAGGAAGATGCGCTTCTGCCTCGTACTGCTGAATAAATTTTTCATTTTTAAAAATCAGTTCGTTGGGAGCCTGCTTTGAATGGTGTATCGTGCCTGAATTGATAAGAACAGTGTCTTCTTTTCCGTTCAGGTAAATTTTAATTCCCGGTTTTAGTTTTTCCATATGTCATATTTTACTATTGGCAAGTGTGTCTAGTATCTGTCGAATACTCCTGTATAAACCATCGTAATATCAAAAAATTTGTTTCCTAATGTCGTTCCGTCATGAATAAAGTTATCCGTTGGGGCGATATAATACTGATAAGGTTTAATCTCCAGCCTTACTACAGGATAATCCGGATAAAGTTTAAAAAATTCTTCCACAATATTCTCTGAAGTAATTTTTCCGGTGTATTTTTTCTGAACTTTAGTGTAGATCTGCCTTAAAGTAAGATTAATAAAGTAAAGGAATCTTGATTCAGCGCTTATATTAATGGAAATTCTGTTATCTGATTTGTAAGCGGTGTGAGGGGTAAATGAAATACTTTTATCAATGTGTAATCCTGTATATTTAAAAGTATTCTGACCTGTGTGGTGAAAAGTCGTACTCTGCATATCAGGCAGTGACCTGGCGATTCTGTGAAATTTATATTTTCCTCCTGAAGATTTCTGCTCTAAAAAGACGTTGAGTTCGTCATTCAGTTTTTTAATAAGATCTTCATTTTTTTCAAACTGCTTCGGCACGTCAAAAAGGGATTCACATTCATTAAGTTTAAGGCTCTTAAACAACTTTTCCAACGATAGCGGAACGGTCCCCATTCCCAACGTGTTAAACATTCTGCCATCCTCATCAGGTGTCAGAATTTTTTTATACTCCGGATCTGTGAGTGAGCGCCACTCCAGGTTGGGCAAATAGGCATTGTGATAGTATTCGATTTCAGGATTGGTGTTATCAACAGGTAAAACCCCCGAATTGATACTGATCTGGCCTTCTATATTTTCAATCTGCTGATTGTAAATTCTAATACCTTCTTTTAAATTCATGCTAAACTATAGGCTAATAATTTTTCTTTAAATTCTTTCTGGGGAAAACCATAATCTATGCTTTCCAATTCTTCTACGATATCATCATATGAAACTCTGGTGAGCTGCATTTTTTCACAGGCCTCTTCAGGCAGACTGTCGATCAGGTCATTCTGGATGTAGGTGACCAGCTTTATCATGTCATGACAATAAATAGTAGGATTATCGAAACCTTTTTCGTTAGAATACCTGTTGAGCAGAAATCCTCCGCCACAGATTTCATAAATCGGGCATTGAAGGCACTTTTCGTTCACCATCTGATGAGAGTTGATGTAGATATCAAAAAGCGGATCTTCGAGGATGGCAGCAATTTCATGGGTATGAATATTGATGTCATTCCGGGTAATACCTTCATAGCAGGCTCTGATAGAGTCTGCAACTTCAAGGTTCCCGTTGGTTTCCACCACTGCTACTCCATTTTTTTCAATCCTACCATCTGATCTCCCACTTCTTCACCTGCAACCAGCTGGATAAGCGTTTTGAAAAATCTCATATTAGGTCTTTCCGGATCATTTTTCCATATCCGGAACAGCTCTATCAGCCAATCTGCAAACGGAGTATACCCATAAGTATTGATCTTTTCCGGAAGGATATCATCCGGCAACTTATCAAAATGACCATCCGGAAGAAGGAGGTTAAAACTCGGGATATTGAGATTTTTAAATTCCTGGTAAAGCTCCTGAGGGTTAATATTGAGGTTCACTACCGACAAAACGCCATGCATCCCTTTATCCAATCCGATCTGAATGGCGTGACGGACCTCATCATACGATCCTTTTCCATTATGAAAAACCCGGTATTTATCATGATATTCTTTAGGTCCATCCATACTGATTCCGACCCGGATGTTCAACTCATCAAAAAGGCTGTACCAGTCTTCATCCAGGCCTACTCCATTGGTTTGAATAACAAAATCAAAATAGGCATCGGGAAGGGTTTCTGTAAATATCCTGATACCTTCCCTGTAAAATTCTTTAGGGAAAAGCAGAGGTTCACCTCCATGAAATACAATCTGAAAGGCTTTCAAGCTGTTTTCAGTGCTATAGCGTAATAATTTTTCTGCGAATATTGTTATCGTGTCTATGGACATAAATTTAGGCTGTTTCAAGTAGGTTTTATCGCCTAAATTGTACATATAACAATAAGAACAGTTGAGGTTGCATCTGCTTGCAACCTTCAGAACAAAAGAAGTAACCATATCTCTATCAATAATAAAGTTCTTCGCTATTTGACTAACGAAGAACTTAAATTTTTTATAAAAAAGTAATTATTAAGCTCTTAAAAAAGTGTCGTGAGCTCTGTCGTAAGCTGCAGAAGCTCCCGAAATAGCTACTACACCACAAGTTCCGATTACGGCATCAATCTCTCTTCCTCCAAAGATAGACTTATACAGGTCTACATTCTTTTCAGAGTTTTGGATTGATTTTTTAAGAATTTCCTTTTGTTCAAGGTTTTTAGAAATTTGAACTTTCTTTTTCATGTTTAATTAGTTTTTGATTAATAATTTTACTTACATTACCAAATATAAAGAAACATTTTAGAAAACAAAACTTTTTTTTCAATTTAATTATTTTTTTTTCATTAAATAAACAAAAGAGCACCGAATTCAATGAGAAAGCAACAAATTTAAAGACCGGAAAAAACAGGTTAAAAGAAGGTGTTAGTCCCGGTCTTTTATTTCTTCAGATTATTTTACCGGTTTAATAGAGACGGCAAAACCACCGCTTCTTACCATTTTGAAATTAATCTTTGATTTGCTGGTAATTTCCTTTTATAGATATTGTAGCTTTGAGGATTATCGATATAATCGGCATCCTTTCCATCTTCGTAGATCGTTGCTTCATATTTTTTCCCTTTATCCAGGAATGAGAAATCTACTGTGTACTCACGCTTGTTTTCATCTGTAATACCTCCTACAAACCAGTTTTCAGTACCTTTTGCTTTTCTGGCTGTGATGACGTAATCTCCGGGCTCAGCCGATAAAATCTTCGTATCATCCCAATCTGCTGCTACATCTTTAATAAACTGGAAAGCATCCATATGTTTTTTGTAGTTCTCTGGTAAATCTGCAGCCATCTGAAGAGGCATATACATGGTTACATATAATGCAAGCTGCTTAGCCAATGTCGTTTTCACAAATCGTTTGTCACCAGGGAAATAATAATCTAACTTGGTTTGGAAAATCCCCGGCGTATAATCCATAGAACCTCCCATCCATCTTGTAAACGGAAGAACGGTCTGGTGATCGGGTTTGTTTCCTCCAAAAGCTTCATATTCCGTACCACGGGCTGCTTCTGCAGAGATATAGTTCGGGTAGGTACGGCTTTCCCCTGTAGGGCGTACAGACTCGTGGGAATTGACCATAATTTTATAGTCATTGGCTTTTTCAGCAATTCTGTAATAATGGTTGACGGTCCACTGAGAGTAGTGATGCTCACCTCTTGGGATGATATCTCCTACATATCCTGTTTTCACAGCATCATAACCATATTTATTCATTGTTTGGAATGCTTTGTCCGCCCATCTTTCATAGTTCGTTGCAGAACCTGAAGTTTCATGGTGCATAATCAGTTTGATTCCTTTAGAATGGGCATATTCATTTAGCATTTTGATATCAAAATCCGGGTAAGGAGTGACAAAATCGAAAACATATTCCTTGGAGTTTCCAAACCAGTCTTCCCAACCGATATTCCAGCCTTCAATCAATAATCCCTGGAATCCGTTTTCTGCTGCAAAGTCGATATACTCCTTCACTTTTGTATTGTTGGCAGCATGTTTTCCGTTCGGAGTAAGCTTGGTAAAGTCTGTTTTATCTAAATGTACGTTTTCAGCAGTAGAATACGCCCATTGAGATTTGCCAATGATCATTTCCCACCATACACCCATATATTTTGTAGGGTGAATGTACGAGGTATCCTTATATTTTGTAGGCTCGTTAAGGTTGAAGATCATTTTGGAATCCATCACTTCTTCTGCCTTTGGTGCCACGATGATCGTTCTCCAGGGTGTTACGGAAGGAGTCTGGATATATCCTTTTGCCCCCTGCCTGTCAGCGGTCAGGTGTGTTTTGAATTTAAAATTCTGCGCATCTACTTCCAGGTGTGAAGCCGGATAGTCTAACACTGCTGCTTCAGCAACATTGATATACAGCGGATTTTTACCTTCTTTTTTAAGCATCAGCGGAGACTGAACAGCATTTTTCACCAAGGTCTGAGAGGCATTGGCATCGAATGCTTTATCCCATTTTGCGGGAATTTCGGAAACTTTTGTCTCCTGATACTGGTATTCCTGGGAGTCATAGTCTGCAACCATCCACCACGCTTTCATGTCGGTTGGAAAATCGATTTCAGAATCTTCTTCCCTGATCACAAAGTAGTTCAGATTTTTCTGCTGTGGGAATTCATATCTGAATCCTAATCCATCGTTGAACAATCTGAATTTCACTACGATACTTCTGTCTGTTGAAGCCTGATTCAGCGTTACCGCCAATTCATTATAGTTATTGATATAATTTTTCTTTTCTCCCAGCACCGGTTGCCAGGTTTCATTTTTAGAATCTCTTTTTTCATCTACTTTGGCAAAACCGTTATTTAAGTCAAATTTTGCATCTTCCGGTTTTGCTATTTCAGAAGCGAACTTTATCGCTTTGTCTTTAAATAATCTTAACCCCAATTTAGAATCTTCCACTACTACTGAGCCGTTATATTTCAGATTGTAAAACGGAATCCCGTCTTTCAACTGAAAATTCATTTCAAACTTCCCGTCCGGTGATTTTAAAGATTGTGCCTTCACACCTACAAACATCATCGAGAGCAAAAGGGCTCCAACTGTAATTTTCTTCATAATGACTATTTATTAAACTTTAGGAAAAGAAAACGCTGCACAGAGCAGCGTTTTTTACTCTTTATAAATTTTATTTTGTATTAATATCCCGGGTTTTGTACCAGGTTCGGATTAGCAATAAGGTCTCTTGTCGGAATCGGGAACAGGTTTCTGTAACTGTCTACGGCTTTTCCTTCTTTAACATTTCCTTTCCATGGCCACAGATAAGCACCTGTTGTATATTTTCCGAATCTGATAAGATCTGATCTCCTGGTCATTTCCCAGGATAATTCTCTTGCCCTTTCGTCCAGGATAAAATCAAGATTGATGGAGGTTACATTTCCGCTGGCATCACCATAGGCACGCTCTCTAAGTTTATTGACATATTCAACAGCTGTAGCCTGACTGCCTCCGCTTCCGCCTCTGAGTACTGCTTCCGCATACATCAGATAGATATCACCCAAACGGTACAAAGGAATGTCAGCTTCTACCCAGTTGTTATGAGCTCCCGGAGATCCGTTGCTTTTAACATTTTTATATTTTATAAATGCATAACCATCGGTGAAAGATGCCAGGTCATTGATCTCAAGATTCTGTCCCTGGGTAAAGAATCTTCCTCTTTTATCACTTCCGTTAGCCGGGAATAAGCCTACAAATGACTTGGTCGCTCTCAGCCCATACCAACCGCCGTTGATTCCGTAGTCTGCCGCTTTCATTTCGCCTCCTACCGCTGCATGCACCATGTAAGTAGTTCCTCCGTTGGTCTGTGTATTGATTCCGTCAAAGTTTACACTTAAAATCTGCTCAGAATTGCTGATGTTGTTATCCGCTAAAAACAGGTCTTCATATTTTGGTTTTAAAGAGTATCCTGCTCCGATTACTTTATTACAGTAAGTAATACAATCTGTATTTCTTTGAGTTCCGGTATACACTTCAGCATTCAGGTACAGTCTTGCCAGTAAAGCCCATGCGGCAGCTTTATCTGCTCTTCCGTATTCGTTTGTTCGCGGATCTTTCAATTCATCAGCGATAGCCAAAAGTTCGGTTTCGATATATTTGAACAAATCTTTTCTCTCTATTCTTGAAGGCGGGGTTGTCACTGCCGGAGAATAAGCTTCGGTAACAAATGGAACGTTTCCAAACATATCCAGCGCATGGAAATAAGATTGTGCCCTCAAGAAACGGGCCTCCGCTCTCATTAGTTTTGCCTGGGTAAGGTTATCCCCTGTAATATTGTTCGTGCCCAGCTTTTCATCTGTAACATTTCTTAAAAATTCATTACAGTATGCAATTTCCGTATATATTCTGTAATATGTTGCTGCAATAAATTCGTTCGAAGCATCCCATGTCATTTTGTGCATGGTATGCAGGTTTCCGTCATTCCAACCGATAACGGCTTCATCGGTGGTCACAACATTAAGGGTATACAGCAATCTTGTGTATTGGGAAAAGCCCCCATTAATCCCGTTAATATCACTATCCGGCTGATCTCCGTCACCACTGATCTGTCCGCCCATGGCAAGACCACCATATAGCTTGGCCAATACATTTTTGTAGTTGGAGAAATCTTTATATATATTGTTTCCAATCTGATCCGTTACCGGCTCTCTTTCCAGGTCTTTCAGGCATGAAGCCGCTGTTGTCAAAAGAAATGCCGCGGAAATTGGCAATACTATATTTTTAAGTCTGATCTTATTAAGTCTCATCTTGCTTCTTATTTAAAATTGAAAGTTAAAGCCTATAGAATAAATTTTAGGCATCTGATAATATCCGTTGTCTATCCCGCCGTATACTTCAGGATCTAAGCCTGAATATTTAGAGATCACAAAAACATTTTGTGCCATACCATACACTTTCAGATTACTTCCTTTTGAGAATATTTCTCCAAAGTTGTATCCGATATTGATATTATCCAGTCTGAAAAATGATGCATTTTCCACATAAATGTCAGATCTGTACTGGAAATCCGAGAACTTATAATCAGCGGCTGATGAGAATACGTTCTGCAGATATTCGTTGGTAGAAGCAGACTTTAAAGAACTGTTGGAAGCCGCATTATTATATACATAGTTGCCTAGCACTGCTCTTGCACTTAGTGCAAAATCCCATTTCTTATGTGATAACTTGGTCGAAAAGCCTAAGATAGCGTCCGGAGTTGTCGATTTGTAGTAATACATATCTTTTGTGTTGATGACCCCATCTCCATTTCTGTCTACGTAACCTCCACTGATCGGGTTTCCACTTGCATCATATGCCTGCTGATATACCCAGAATGAGTTAGGAGCATATCCTACGGCATGAGCCTGAATTCTGTTTCCTGAACCTCCTTCAATACCTCCTACTTCCATATTAAAGGACTCTCCTCCTCTGTCTTTCAATTTTGTAATGATGGGTTTGTAGTGGGTTGCGTTAAAGCTCAGTTCCCAGGTTGTATTTTCATTTTTAACAGGGATTACGGTAACACTTCCTTCAATCCCTTCATTCTTCATATCTCCGATATTCTGCCAGCTGGCGTTGCTCAGGCCTCCTGCCGGTTCATCAGCAAATACCAATAAATCTTTGGTATCTTTTCTGAAAAGGTCAATGGATCCTGTTACCCTGTTTTTAGCAAAACCAAAATCCAATCCTATGTTTTTGGTAACGGTTGTTTCCCAAGTAAGATTCGGATTGAAGTTGGCAGGGCGGAACATATAATAATATTCGTTACCAAACTGATAATAAGCTCCAGGATTACTTGGGTTGTAGGCTCCAAGTGCCGGGTAGTTATTTGGTTTATTACCATTCACCCCAAGTGCCGGCAGTTCCTGTTGTCCTGTTTTCCCCCATCCTGCTCTCAGTTTTAAAGTACTGATCGCTGAAATATTTTTAATGAAGTTTTCTTCGTTTAGCTTCCATGCTAAAGATACTCCGGGAAATACTCCCCAAACATTATCCCGGGTCAGGTTATAGAACCTGGAAGAACCGTCTCTACGGATTGATCCGGAAATAACATATTTGTTTGCAATGGTGAAGATAGCTCTACCATAGAAAGAGATCAAGGTATTCCTGCTTTCGAAATCTACATCTTTTGTATTATTTCCGATCCCTCTGTAAGTCATTGCTCCCGGAATGATGATATTGAAATCCTGATAAGAATATCCGGCAGTAAGATCTACTCCTGAATTAATGGCAGAAATGTTCTTAGTATAGTTAAAATAAGTTTCCAACAACTTGTTCTTCTTTTCCATGGAATAGAAGTTTTCACTTCCTTTATCTTCGTATCCTATTCTGTATCTGGCGTCTTTTACTTTATGCCCCTCACTTTTGGTATAATCGTAACCTGCATTCACATTAAAATGCAAATCCGGCAGAAAATGGAACTTATAATCCAGCTGAATATTTCCTAACCCTCTGGTTACGGAAGAAACATCGCGAAGTCCATCGATCATTCCCAGTGGATTTGAGCTTGCGTTCACATTATATCCGTTGGGAGAGTTATTATCCAGCCATTCGTAATATCCCCCATATTTGGAGTTTCCTGAGTATACAGGTTGTGTGGGATCAAAATACGTAGCTGCTTTTATCACTCCTCCGTCAACAAATCTGTTGTCGGTAAAGGTACCTTTTGCATTTACATTTACTGATAAATGGTTATCAAAGAATTTCGGGTTTAAGTTCAGACCTACGGAAGTTCTTTTGAATGAATTGGATCTTACAATACCATTCTGTTCGTTGTAGCCTATCGATAAACGGTAAGGTAAGGCTTTGATACCTCCTGAGAAAGACACGTTATTATCTGTTCCCCATGCTGTTTGATAAATTACATCCTGCCAGTTGGTATTGGCGTTCCCCAGCTTTGTTTTATAGTTGGCCGGAGCGTACGTATTTACAAATTGTCTGAACTCATCAGCATTTAAAACATCTACATTACCCATTTTGGTAGAAAGTGAAGTCACTGTTGAGAAGTTGACCTTGAATCTTCCGGCACTTCCCTTTTTAGTAGTGATCAAAATTACCCCGTTGGAAGCTCTGTTTCCATAGATTGCTGTTGCAGAAGCATCTTTTAAGATATCAAATGTTTCAATATCGTTAGGGTTAATCAGGGATAGAGGGTCTGACACCCCGTTTACTCCGACAAAATCCTGAGGTACGCCATCAATAACAATCAAAGGTGAGTTTTCTCCCCCGAGCGAAGATGTTCCCCTGATTCTGATTTTGGTACCGGAACCCGGAGCACCGCTGTTATTGGTAATCTGTACTCCCGGTGTTTTCCCCTGGATCAGCTGGCCTGCAGAAGTAGCTCCACCATTGAAGTCTTTGGCTGTAACCGAAGTAATGGAACCTGTAAGGTCAGATTTTTTTTGTTTCCCATACCCGATCAATACAACCTCTTCGATCTTCTTCTCCTTCGTGATAGAGTCTGTGGTCTGCGCGTGCATTATTGTACTGGCCAATAAAAAAGCGGGCGCAACTTTTAATACCGTTGTAAAATTCTTCACAATCTTATTTTTAATATAGTTTCGTTTTATTGATTTTTTTGGCTTAAAGCCTTGTCGCAATTTAAAAAAAAATAGAATTAGCATAATTTTAATATAATTTAAGTTAAAATTGTGTATATTACGAAACCGAAATAAGTTAGTTGTTTCAAGTCCAATAATTTATTGGATAGTATGCATTGCATAATATAATTCTTCTCGCAACATAAAAGTTAAACAAATGTTTAACTTTATTTCATATAGAAGTCCTGAAAATTCATTATAGATCATAATAACTCCACAAATAGCGGTATTCAAGAGATAATCCTTATCTTTGCAGTTAAAACTTTACTATAAATGTCAAACAGAAAGATGATTACGGCAGCATTGCCTTATGCAAACGGGCCGGTTCATATAGGACATTTGGCAGGTGTTTATATTCCTGCGGATGTTTACGCAAGATTTCAGAGAAGATTAGGAAAAGATGTAGCGTTTATCTGTGGTTCGGATGAACATGGAATTCCTATTACCATAAGAGCTAAAAAGGAAGGTGTAACCCCACAGGATATTGTTGACAAATACCATGGGATCATCAAAAAATCCTTTTCAGATCTGGGAATTTCTTTTGATGAGTATTCAAGAACGACTTCTAAAAATCATTATGAAACGAGCAAGGACTTTTTTAAGGTTCTGTATGAAAAAGGGAAATTTACGGAAGAAGTTTCAGAACAATATTTTGATGAGCAGGCGGGAGAATTCCTTGCTGACCGTTATATTGTAGGAACTTGTCCTAATTGTGGCAACGAAAACGCTTACGGAGACCAGTGCGAAAAGTGTGGTTCTACCCTATCTCCTTCAGAACTGATCAATCCGAAATCAATGTTAAGCGGTAATGTTCCTATTTTAAAAGAAACAAAGAACTGGTACCTTCCTTTAAATGAGTATGAGGACTTTTTAAATGAATGGATCATTGAAGGTCATAAAGACGACTGGAAGCCTAACGTATACGGGCAGGTAAAATCTTGGCTAAACGACGGTTTAAAACCACGTGCCATGACCAGAGACCTGAACTGGGGAGTTCCTGTTCCTCTTCCGAACGCTGAAGGAAAGGTTCTTTATGTATGGTTTGATGCTCCGATCGGGTATATTTCTTTCACGAAAGAATGGGCCGAGAAAAACGGAAAAGACTGGAGAGATTACTGGCAAAGTGAAGACAGTGACCTTGTACATTTTATCGGAAAAGATAATATTGTATTCCACTGTATCATCTTCCCATCGATGATGAAAGCGCACGGAGATTACATCATGCCTAAAAACGTTCCGGCATTTGAGTTCCTGAACCTTGAGAATGATAAAATTTCAACGTCAAGAAACTGGGCAGTATGGGCGCATGAATATGTAGAAGATTTCCCCGGTCAGCAGGATGTTTTAAGATATGCACTTCTTTCTTCCGCTCCGGAAACAAAGGATAATAACTTTACATGGAAAGATTTCCAGACGAAGAATAATTCTGAGTTGGTAGGTATTTTCGGAAACTTCATCAACAGAGTTGCTGTTTTAGTTAATAACTATTATGACGGAGTAATTCCGTCACCTGCTACAGATTTAACAACAGAAGATAAGCAAGTTTTAACAGATTTAAGCAATTACTCTAATGGAATTTCAACGAGACTTGAAGATTATTATTTTAGAGATTCTTTGGCTGTTATGATGAATATAGCTCGCATTGGAAATAAGTATTTAGCTGATCAGGAGCCTTGGAAATTACAAAAAAATGATCCCGAAAGAGTAAAAACTATTTTATATATAGCTTCACAAGTCGTTGGTTGTTTAGCAAACGTATGTGAACCATTTTTACCTTTTACATCTAAAAAAATCCAAGAGCTCTTTAATGTTCCTATGGTAACTAAATGGGAATATTTAAGCCTTGAAAACTATGAATTTTTAGCTGCTGGTACAAAAATTAACAAACCTAAATTAATTTTTGAAATGATAAGTGATGAAGTAATTGAGGCGCAAGTACAGAAGCTTGAACAAACTAAACAAAACAATAAAAAAACAAATCCTAACGCCAACCCTATGAAAGAGGAGATCACTTTTGATGATTTTACTAAAATAGACTTAAGAACAGCTACGATTACAGAAGCTGAAAAAGTTGAAAAAGCAGATAAATTACTAAAACTGACTGTGGATACAGGAGTAGACGTAAGAACTGTAGTTTCAGGTATTGCAGAAAGCTTTACGCCTGAAGAAGTAATCGGAAAACAGGTAATGATTTTATTAAATCTTGCACCAAGAAAGATCAGAGGAATTGAATCTCAGGGAATGTTGTTATTGACTACAAAACCGGACGGTAAATTATCTTTCGTAACACCGGATGACAGTAGTGTTGAAAACGGTATTGAGATCGGATAATTGTCCATTGATATAAAATTGAAGGCTGTTTCATTTTGAAGCAGCCTTTTCTTTTGGTAATAGAGCAATTGTCGTGATATGAAAAAAACGGGCTACAACCCGTTTCTATTGTATAATTTTATTTTTTAGTCAGTTTTGCCAGATAAGAATCCTCATCCTGCAGTACTTTTTCAATATTGAAGCCGTTGTTCACTGCTGCGTTTTTCAATGTATTAAAATCGAGGTACAACCATTTGATCGGCTCTTCGGATTCACCTTTATAATGCACAATATAATCCAGTTCCCCGTAATATCCTCCGGCCGGAATATAAACTCCTCCGTCTTCATCACGGTCAAACATATAGAGAATATCCGTGCTGTCGATTAAGATTTGTCCGTTATCATTGAGCAGGGTATGCAGTTTTTGAAGATAAGTATCAATTTTAGGCAGGCTTTCAAAAATTCCCGTTCCATTCATCAGCAAGAGAATGGTATCAAAAGTTTCTCCCGAAAAGTTGAGAATATTTTCAGCGACAGCCTTTTTTACTCCTCTCAGTGTACAGACTTCAATAGACTTTGGTGAAATATCCAATGCTGAAACATCAAGATTTTTTTCATTCTGAAGATACAAAGAATGAGATCCGGCTCCGGCTCCAATATCCAAGACTTTTCCCTCGGATAGCTGAAGCGCTTTCTGCTCTATTGCATTCATATTATCAAAATCTCTGAATAAATATTCTACCGGAAGTTCATCCAGCTCAGAAATTGAAGTTTCAGTCTGCAAATCTTCAGGAGTATTATTGTGATAATAATCCCAGATTGCTCTACCCATTAAATCTTTCATAGTAGTTGTCAAAGGTACAAAGATACAGCTTCGAAAGCCATAATTCAAAGTTTAAGTCTTAGGATTTGCAGTGATGAGCTACAGTTGCCTAATCTATTCTATTGAATCCTTTTCTTTATGTCTGTCCGCCTGCGATTCATTTTCTGCTACCCCTGCTTTCCAGTAAGAATAGGCATACAATTCTTTCGCGGTCCAGTTTCTCTCTTTTCTGAGATAGTTTCTGATTTCTTTAACGCTCGAAAATTCACAGGCTACATAACCAAATTTCGTGGTTTCAGGAATGGTAATATTCCGTACTACTTCAGCAATATCGCTTGTATTTTGCGGTTCAGGATTATGCACCCATGTAAACTCTATATCAGCTTTGGTTTCAAGGTGCTGTTCGTCTTCTTTCCCGTGAACTTCAATGATGCAGACTCCTTTTGCTGATTCAGGCAGTGTTTCTAAAATAGCACTTAATACAGGAATTGCTGTGGCATCTCCCACCAGCAAATACCATTCAGCTTCGGGATACAGCTCTTTTTCGCTCATACGCATCATGATCCCCAGCTTCGAGCCTGCTACCGCTTCCCGTACCCATTTTGAAGCCGGCCCGGCGTCTCCATGGTCTACAAAATCGATGATCAGCTCATTCTTTTCAAGATCAATTCCTCTGTGGGTATAGGTCCTGATCACCGGTGCCACTTCTTTCGGCGGATACACCCATTGATGATTTTCATCCAGTGTGGGAAAATGAATTTCATTCAATCCTACCGGCGGAATTGCAATTTTATTGTTATCACCTACAGTAGCTCCTTTGAATTGAGGAACTTCAGGCGAATACAGATACACTCTGATAAAATGATCAGTGATGTATTCTTTTCTGGTTACTTCGGCAATGATCTGCCCTGTTGAAACTTTAGCCATAACTGAATTTTTAAAGTTAATATCCGGTTTCATTTCTTTAGTCGGAAACCGGATTTGTTGGAAAGTATTCAGATTAAAGCAGTAACACTTTAACCTTATTTTTAAAAATCAAATGTATAAGACAGATTAAATGTTCTTCCTCTTCCTTTATAATTAAACAATTCCGGAAGTCCGTAAGAAGAATATAAAACCTGGGAACGCTTGCTCCATATGGTCTGATAATCGGTATTGAATATATTCTGGATTCCAAGATTGAATTTTCCCCAACGGAAACGATACCCCACCATCAGGTCGGAAGTATTATATCCGTCAATGACGTTATTCAATTCATCAGTCAGTTTGAAATTCTGCAAAGACTGGAATCTGAATGACCAGCTATTGATATTGTACCCGATATACGTCACCAATTTTGAGGGGGAAGCATTATAGATCTCCTGTTTTTTCCATTCTCCGTTATTATCTACTTCAGATCTGATCAAAAGACCGCTTGCTCCAAAATAAACTCCGTTATTCATGGAATAGGAAATTTCAGCCTCTATCCCCATATTTCTTAATTTCAAATCATTAACAAGGATCTGGAAGGTCTTTTTGTCAACCGTTACACTTTTGTCCGAATTACTCATGAATCCTGCAATCTGAGCTCTCAACCCTCCTTCATTAATACGGTAACCCAGCTCAAACTGATTGGTTTTAATGGCTTGTAAAGGCTGATCTTTGACATTAATACTGGATATCACATTCCAATTGGCACCCTGCAATTCATACTTACCGATACCATAGTATTTTGCCGGATCTGCGAGGCTTGCCCCCTGAGAAAAGGTACCCCAAACCTGGTGCTGTTCATTAAACTTATATAATAATCCGGCATTAGCCAGCGTTACGTTGTAAGAACTTTGCCCGCCCGGAATTGCAGATGCAGATTGCCCATAGCCCATTGCTACCTGTGTCTGCTGCTCAGAACCTACGAAATCATCCATTTTGACAGTGATATTCTGATATCGAACCCCGGCATTAAGCTGTAGTTTGGGAAGAATATTATATTTAGCCTGAACATATCCTGCATAACTTTGTGAATGATTGGTAGGATATCTTCCTAATCTATATTGGGTCTCATTGATCAATCCGCCACTTGACATCGTTTTAGCAATGTTATATACCGATTGATTTCCTTCAAACTTTTCAAAATCGATGTCTGCTCCATAGGTAACATTCAGTCCTCGCCATGATTTGGATAACAAAGCCTTGATTCCGGAATAATAAGTATCCTGCTGAGAAGAAGACATATAAGCCAATTTTTTACTGTCCTTCATTGTTATATTTCCCGGAAAAGGATAAAATCCCAGTTTTTCGCCACGTGTTGCGAACTGCACATACAAATCCTGACCTCCTAAAATTCCGTTTCCGGTATAGGCTATTGTCCCCATATATCTTTCTGTTCCTACATTTTTATCAGATGAAAATCCGTCTCTCATTTCTAGCAACGATGCTTTCTTCTGTGTAAATGCACTTAAATTCTCTCCCAAAAACAAGCTCCTGTCACCATTGAATTTTGAATTATAATATTGAAGGGAAGCGGTTATTTTATGTTTATTATTGAACTGATATCCTCCTGTAGCTAAGATATCAATAGATTGGTTGTATTGAAGGTCAGTTTGGGTAATGTCTGTAAAAAGCTGTTTTTCATCTGCACCATAAGCACCTCCGTTTTGCTGGTAGGCAATTCCCAGTCTACCGAATAATTTTTCGCCTTTCCCTGCAATAGACTGCGCCGCACGGAAATCATGGTCATCTTTTCCCATAAAACCTGTACGTATGCCCAATTCAGTTTCCCCACTGATTCCTTTTTTAGATGGTGTTTTGGTAATGATGTTGATAATTCCTCCTGTCGCATTGCCTCCATAAATAGAGCTGGCTCCCGAGAGCACTTCAATTCTTTCAATATTAAAAGGATCAATGGCATCCAGCTGACGGCTGATTGTACGGATACTGTTTAATGAGACTCCGTCAATCATTACCAGTGCAGAACGTCCTCTCATATTCTGTCCGTAATTGGTTCTTCCCTGAGGCCCAATATCCATGCCCGGAATTAAAATAGAGAGCATTTCTTTGATCGGAACTCCACTTTTTGCCTGTTCCTGTATTTTTTCTTTTTGTACGACCCAGACAGTACCAGGAATTTCTGAAATTTTGGTGGGCTTTCTGGAGGCTACGATCACCACATCGTCAATGCCTTTAGAGGTTATAGAATCCTTCGCTGTTTGGGAAAATAGGATTCCCGATGCCAACAGCCCTATGAATGCATACTGCTTTTTCATTCTTCTACGTAATAGTTTTTATAATCTTGCAAAGATAATTTTTATTGTTTCTAAATAAAAATAAGTTGGTGTGAAATTTTTCATGACATCATAAAAAGCAGAATCGATTTTATATCTGAAGAGTGAAGAGTGAAGAAACATTTTACCTTCCATTTTTAAGACTGTCTATATAAAAGCGTAAAATCCCAGCCCCAAACAGGACCAGGATTTTACTAGTAAAAAACAAGGTATCTTTACATCGCAGGCCCTGCTGCGTCTTTTATTTCTTCTAATAATTTTTTCCGTTCCCGAAGTCTTCTTCTGGCAATCACGGATTTACCACCCAGAACCCGTACAAATCTGAAATACTGAAAACGTTTTGCCCCAAAATGGTGAGTGATCACATAAAACAGCACCCCGAATCCGGCTAAAATAATGTATCCGAATATCTTTTTAGTTGCTATAATAATGGCATTAAGCTGAATAGCCTTCATATTGGCAGCAACATTCTGTGGAGTCACAGTCATTCCGTCCATATAAACCGCCAGATCACCTATTGCATTCACCTGGAATCTGTACTGAAACCATGAATACAGTGTTGAGAAAATCCCTACGGCCAGGAAGGTTCTCCAGACTAATACCAGTCCTATCGCAGCAAGCATTTCATCCATTTCCAATTTATCCAACGTATAAAACCAGACTGAAATAAATAAGGAACACATACCATATCCTTTCAGAAACATAGGCAGGTACCAGTTTTCGTAATTGAATTCCAGCACCATTGAAAAGTACATGATGATGGCATAACCTACCATTGCTGAAAAACCTGAAAAAATATACATTTTCAGCGGTTTCTCTTTTTAAAACCAAAACACCGCAATACCTCCCGCTAAAATAATTCCGGGGATCATCAGTAAACTTAATCTTGCATTGGTCACCTGATCATACCCCAGCACCCCTACTGCAAAAGTATTCTGAATGGAAGCCGTTCCTAAGAACATTCCCAGCCAAAACAGCATAAATAAGCCGTGCTGTACATTATTTTTAGAGAAAATTTTGAACGAAAGATAGGGTCTTTTCAAGGTCAGCTGACGAATCGAAAGCAATGCAAAACTCACAAAAGCCGCAATACTTGCATTGATGATCTTCTGCGAATTCAACCAATCCTGTTGTCGTCCGAATGCATATACATACGCCGAAAACATAAAGGTGGAAATGAAAAGTAGAATGCTTAACCAATCGATATAATGTAACGGAACTTTCAGGGCAAAATACTTATTATGCATAAAAATCCAATGGATCAATGCTAACATAAAACATAAAACGGCCGTAAAAATATAGAACTGCTGCCAGTTGTAGAGAAGGGAAAAGTCTGCCGCATAATACGCTGCCACCTGGTTCATCACTAAAACGAATGTATAGAACAATCCATAAAACATTCCACGGTTTCCGATCATAACCATCAGCGGTAAAAACAATTCTATGGTTACCATCATTTTCATAAACCCAATCAATAAAGAAGTAGATACGAAAATCATAGGTTGTAAAGTGGTGGCATTGATGTAACTTAACAACCCTAATGACACCAGCAACAGTACCATTTTGTCGCGGACTTTAAATCTCATCTTGATTCTGAGAACCACAGGCATACACGCTCCCATCCCAATGGTGGTTGCATAATTGGCCCACATAAAATATTCTGTTAACGCTCCTGTACCACTCACCAGATGACTGATATTCCCTGTGTAGACTCCACCGATTGGCATTACTACTGCAAGCAGCAACACAATCAGCAAAAGCTGTACGGGTTTTGGTACCCAGTCGTTATATAATCCTTTGTTGTACATATTCTAGATACTAGATTACAGATATCAGATAACAGACTTTACCAATTCAGCCTTTAATCTTTATTCATCATATCAAGTCTGAAATCTGACCTCTGATATCTTTTAGTCTTAATTAATATTCACGTTCATATTCATCCCGGCACTTAATTTATCAAGGTTCTCCTTTTTATTGGAACCTGTAAATTCAATTCTTACCGGAATCCTCTGCTGAACTTTAATAAAGTTTCCGGTAGAGTTATCTGTCGGTACACTGGAATATCTTGATCCTGTAGCTGCAGAAATTGCTGTGACAACTCCTTCAAACTTTTGTCCGCCTAAGGCATCGGCGGTCATGGTAATTTTCTCCCCACTTTGATATTAGGCATCTGGCTTTCTAAAAAGTTAGCTGTCACCCACTTTTGTCCGTTAAGAACGATGGTAGCTACCTGTTGGCCCGGTTGAATCAACTGCCCTTCCGAAATGGTTCTTCTGCCCATTACTCCGTCATAAGGCGCAGTAATCACGGTGTACGACAAATTGATTCTTGCCATGTCTAAAGCAGATTTTGTCCTTTTAATCTCTGCATCATTGATTCCCAGTTTACTTTTTACCTCAGTCGTAGAAAGGCTGGCAGATTGCTTTTGATTTACCAACGTTTCATAAGCGGCTTTCTGAGCATCATATTCGGTTTTCACCTGATCATATTGTTGTCTGGTCACAGCTTCCGCAGCCAATAAATTTTTATACCGGTTTAAGTTTTGTTCTGCATTCCATAGTCTGGCTTTTGCTCCGGCAATATTAGATTCCATGACATTGATATTGTTGGAAACCGTATTGACGGAAGAGCTTGTCGCTGTTTTCTGGGCCATTGCATTTTGGTACGCCGCTTCCGCCTGCCCTAACTGGGTAAGAATTTCACGGTTATCAAGGATTACCAGAGTATCACCTTTTTTAACCTTCTGGTGCTCAATAAACCTGATATCTTTAATATAAGCGGAAACTCTGGTATTGATCGGGTTGATAAATTCTTCCACCTGTGCTGCTTCTGTATAGGTCTTATTCCCGATGTGGAAATATTCCCTTATTAACCAGAACAGACCGAAACCGATCACCAGAAAAACGATAACATTTGAAATGATCGCTCTGATCTTATTTTTTTTGTTTTGCTTTTTTTTGCCGTCTCCACTTGGTCTTGCCGGAGTTGGAGTTGTATTTTGAGTAGTTTGTTCCTTGTTTTCCATTGTGTTGATTTTCAGTTTTAAAAAATTAAAGAGTTCCGGTAGATTTCAAAAGATTATAATATTGGTACAAAACATTGATTTCCGCATTGGCATAATCCAGCTCTGCCTGCAATTTCTGGTTTTGCGCATCAATCATTTCTGCCTGCACAGCCAGCTGGTTCAAGTATTTGGCTTCCGTAATTTTGTAGTTTTCTTCTGCCAGTCTTTTGGAATCATTGAGAATATCTGCCTGCTGAATAGATTCCTGATATTTTGTATAGGCTGCATTCACTGCCATATCTACATTTTGCTGTACCAGTGTTACGGCATCACTTGCCTGATTCTTTTGTAACTCACCGAGCTTAACCTTTTCTTTGGTCTTAAAGAGCGTATCGATATTGTAACTCAAAGACACACCGGTCTGCCATCCTCCTGAATACATATCCAGAACAGGATTTCTTGTCGTAATAGGTCTTTGTAAGGTATATCCTCCAAAACCTGCTACTGTAGGCATATTATCTGTTTTGATAATTTCAATATTCTTATCAGCAATATCGATGTTTTTTCTTGCAGATTTTAATGCGGGATTGCTATCATGAGCCATATTCATGTAATAATCCATTCCGATTCCGGATTCTTTGTTTTCTAAATTTTCAGTAGGAACGATTTCTGTATCAGAGGGAAGTCCCAGAGCAAGGCTTAAATTATAATTAAGGATTTTTTTATTATTTGTCAGCGTCAGAATTCCCTGGTCCAGATTTTTAATAGCCAGTTCACCACGAATCACTTCATTTCTGGTTACCATTCCTTGCTGATAAAATTTCTGAATATTCTTAAGACGTTCCTGAGCAAGTTTTTTATTATTCTGAAAAACTTCCTGCTGGTTTATTACTTTATAGACATCCAGATAATTTGAAATCACAAGGAATTTTACATCCTGTTTATTTTTCTCCAGATCCAGTTCGGAAAGTTGCTCGCGAAGTCCTGCCATTTCGATAGATTTGTTAACCAATCCTCCTTTAAAAATCAGCTGTGTTGCCTGCACAGCATAAGAGCTTCCATAGTGAGGCATCGGAATCTTTGTAGAATTTGAAAAATCTTTATCGATGGCTACTGCGTCCCCTAAATAAAACTGACTTGTAGAGGCCGTAATGGTAGGAAGTTTTTGAAGTTTTGCAACGTTAATATTCTGGTGCGCAATATCTATGTTCTGAGCTGAAACTTTCAGCTGCTGATGATTCTGAACTGCCAGTTCGGCAATCTCAGCTGCGGTCATCTGTTTAATCTGTTGTGAAAAAAACAGCGCAGGAAAAGCTGCTATCAATACAGATAGTGCTGTTTTTATTTTCTGTGTCATTTTACCTTGTTTTACAGATGCAAAGTTAGGTCAATAACAAAATCAATCAAATGTTTGATTTTTGGAAAAAGATGTTCAAATGTAAGATTTTAGTTTTCGAACTGATTTCTGTACTGTGAGGGACTCACGTTAAGATGTTTTTTAAAGAAGTGAGAAAACGAGTATTGATCACTAAATCCGAGGATAGATGAAATCTCCGATACCGGTTTAGTTGACGAGTTTAAAAGCACCTTCGCTTCATTGATCACGATTAAAGCAATAATCTGACTCGCCGACTTTCCTGTAATGGATTTCACCACACTTGAAAGATGTCTGGTTGTAATAGACTGCCGTTCGGCATAAAACTCCACTGTTCTCTCCTTAAGATGATGTTCTGCAACATTGGTAAGAAAAACAAAAACAATTTCTTCCTGACGCGACATCTGATTCATAGAATTGTTATCTTCTTTTGAAATAATGCCGGCCATCTGGTAGCAGAAGACGGAAAAAAGGTGTTCTACCATTTCTTTTTTATAGAGCATTTCAGTTTCCGAATCCAGGATATATTTGAGGAAGTTGACACTTTTCCAGACCACTTCCATTTCATCTTCGGGAAAAGGAACCCCTTTATTCATTTGTTGCCTGAAATAGCGGTAGGTGATTAGTCTGTTAAATTTTAAAGATAATGCCGATATAAATTCTCTTTTATAAGAAACCATCCGGGATTGAAAATCATCACTTACAGACACTACTTCGTAGATCGTCTGGGGATCGGTTACCATAAACATATTGGCAGAAACTTCAAGGTCGCTGAAATGTTGTCTGAGTTTTATTGTCCCTGATTTAATGAAAATAAAAGATGGATTATCCGGCCTGAATGGCTTATCCACCGCAATTCTTTCAAAAATATTACGCTGTGTAAAGATTTCAACTCCGAACTTTTCTAAGGCAGACATGTCACAAAAATAAGCATTCTTATCACTGATTGCAAAATTTTATTATTTTAGCATTTATCAAATTCCTACGAGTATGAGAAAGGTTGATTTATTATTTGCAGAATATAGTAAGAGCCATAGAAATGCAATTAACAAATGTATTCACTGGATCTGTGTTCCTCTGATCTTCTGGACTATTTTAGGCTTTGTATCGCTTATTCCCGCACCGCATTTCTGCAATTCCTATTTTGGATGCATCAGCATGGTGAGTCTGATCAGTATGGTTCTTATTACCCTATTTTATGTTAGACTTTCTTTGTTAATCGGAGTTGTTATGATCGCCATAATGGTCCTTATGGAACATTTTATTTATCAGGTTAATATTACTATGGGAAAGCAATCGTGGATTCTTTATCTTGCTGTTTTTGTGGTGACCTGGATCTTCCAGCTTATCGGCCACAAAATAGAAGGCAAAAAGCCAACCTTAGTGAAAGATGTACAGTTCGTTCTGGTAGGCCCTATCTGGCTTTTAACTTACATCCTTAAAAAAACCGGTGTAAAATATTAGTTTTTTAAGTTTTCAGACTTTTTATGCTTCTAAGCATGATTTTTGATACCTCATCATGAAAAAACTAACATTTCATGAGAACATTATTTTTGCCTTTACTTTTTTTAGCCTTTATCAATTGTAGTAAATCCGGTATTGAAACACGATCCGCTAATGCTGACCTTGCAGAAATGGTAACTGAAGAAGCTCCGCCGCTTCCTTCATCTATTTCCGAAAAACTTCTTCCGGATGCTAAGACTACAGGCTCTTCTCCTGAGGTTAAAACAACAGATACCCTATCCAGAAAAATCATTAAAAACGGAAATATGAGGATTCAGGTTGGTGAGATTAAGAAAGCTCAGGCTCAGGTAAATGAAATTGTAAAAAAGAACAATGCTTATATTCAAAAGGAAGAATTTCAGAACTCAGACCTTGATGAAAATCTCAACCTCACCATACGTGTACCGCATAAAAACTTTGATGCAATCATCAATTCATTTGCTGATGGAATAGGTTCTGTTCTCTCAAAAAGTATTTCTTCTGACGATGTTACTGAAGAATACACCGATATTTCTATCAAATTAGCTAATAAAAAACTCTATCTTGAAAAGTATCGTGATCTGTTGAAAAGTGCTGCCACGACAAAGGATATGCTGGAAATTCAGGAAAAGATCCGTGGGCTGGAAGATGAAATTGATGGAGCTGAAGGCAGATTACGATTTATCGATGACCGGGTATATTACAGCACCCTGAAAGTAAACCTTTACAAAGAAAAAGTAAGAAGTTCAGCCACCTCTACAATAGGCTTTGGAAGCCGTTTTGTAGATTCTGTAACCGAAGGCTGGAATAGTTTTGTGGGTTTTATGCTGGGAATTATTTCCTTGTGGCCATTCTTTTTACTGATCCCGATTGTGGTTTTTCTGTGGAAAAAATGGAAAAACAGAAAGACAAAGAGAAAGTAAAATTCTGTAAGCTTCAGATATTATCATATAAAAAGTCCGGGCATCTTCGATGCCCGGACTTTTACTGCATTATCAACAATTTATCATGTTTCAGTAAAATGTTGTAAACAAGAATAATGCAATAGTCTTGTTAAGTGCTGTTAAATTTTTAAAAGTAAATAACTGAAGATAACTTGATAAAGGGAAAATTTTAAATTCATGTCACATTCAACCCGGTAACAAAAAAAAAGTCTACAGAGACGGTTTTTTTATTTTTTATACCCTTTATTACTTCCTGATGGTTTTCGTGATACTTTTACGATCCTTGTAAAGGATTTTCACAAAATAGATTCCGGATGGAAGGTGGCCGACATTCATATTATTCTTTTCAGGATTCATAAAAGTCATGACCTGCAGTCCCTGAGGAGTAATGATATCTACCCGGTTTATTTTAGAATAGTAACTTTCAGGTGCAAAACTGATCACATAATCGGATACAATCACTGAAAGATCATTTTCTTTATAGATAAGATCTGATATTTTACAAGGTTTACCTTCAGAGCAGTCACTTACAACTTTCCATACCGGATTGCTTCCCGGAACTTCTCCCGGATTAACGTACCATTTGTTTTCCCAGATTTTACAGGCATGGAAAACCTTAGCTCCCGCTGTCGGATAAGTTTTCAGAGGATTATAATCCTGAGCACCACAATAAGTAGCCGGACCGCTTGATGCACAACCGGGACCTTCGGTACATGCACTCACTTCCTCCCATACCATATTGGTTCCCGGCTGTTCTCCCGGATTTGCATACCATTTGTTTTTCCAGATTTTACAGGCATAGAAGACTTTTACCCCGGCTGTAGGATATGCATTGGCTATATTATACTGTTCTGCACTACAATAGGTTTGACCATTACCCGGTATTGTCTTTTTAGTTCTGATTTTTAATTCATTGCTCATCTCGGAGACCTGACCATTCATGGCAACAGATCTTACTGTATAACGATATTCTGTATCCTGCACCAGACCCGTCCGTAAAAAGCTGGTCTGTCCTGTTTCACCAACTTTGACACCATTTTCAAAGACATCATAGTTTTTAATGCCCTGCGAGTGGATTGATGCAGTCCACATCAGTGAAGCAGAATTTTCAGTAACCCCCATTGAATGAAGATTGGAAGGCTGTGTAGGCTTTTCAGGACTGCTTTCACTATTTGTTTTTACGCTGAGTGGTGCACTTTTTCCTGAAGTCAGGCCGGAAGGACCTTTCGCCTGTATTTCGTAGGTATACACCGTATTAACCGTTAGACCGGCATCCTCAAATAAAGCTGTATTGACCTGCTGAATGTTTTGTCCGTTTCGAAAAACAGTATAGGCTACTGCATCTGACTGTGGAGTCCAGCTTATTTTAGCTGAAGAACTGGTTACTCCCACCTGCGTTAATCCTGCAGGGGTAGCCGGCGGAGTAGAAACTCCCGTTCCTGATGTTACATTAACATCAATGACATTATAAAATGCATTGGTCGTATCTGCTACATCCCAAACTGCCAAGATAACATGGTACCCTGTACGGTTGGAAGGAATTGTAATCTGGTGAGAAACATTATCCTGTGGTGGCGTACCATTATGCCCTACCGTACCAATAAGCTCAAGATCCTGCCGGCTAAGGGGTTTATTGGGATCCCAACCTTGTTTTGTCATATAATAATGCCATTTTGTGGTCGCATGATAAGCCAGATACTTCCAGATAAAGGAATTCACCCCGGTGGTAATATTGGTTTTCTTCCAACGGTCAGCAGTCTGAATATCAAGCGTAGTATCTCCTCCTATACTTCCGTTAGCAGACGCTATCTTTCCGTCTGCCGGCCCCATTGCGGGAAAGCCTTTCGGAGCTTCAAGAAAACCAGGCTCATTAATGACCGAGCCGTATATTCCAAAGGCAGTAGAATAGCCTAATGTGGCCCTATCGAGACTTCCCTGATATCCTCTGGAGGCAGGACTCATTATATCCATGTGCAGAGACATGACTTAAAGAAGGGAGCAGCATTGCCAAAAACAGCAATACCGGAAAAAAAATTTTACGTGTAATCATATTTAAATATTTGGTGTTTCTCATATGGGATCAACTGTATACAAAATGAATGTTGCAACCATGCAATCCTTACTCATTGATGCAAAATATTCTCATCCAGATTCACTAAAACAATTAAAATTATAAATTATTCAATTAAAATTAAATAGATTAAAATAAATAAGTTAATATCTTAAATAAATAATAAAATCTATAATTCATAATATTTTATGCTTAACTATTTTAATATTCTGTCAGATAAAAATACGTAAAATTGCTGAACATTTATCACCAAATATGGAAATATTATAAGATTGAGTTAAAAACTCCTGTTTAGGAATAAAAAAACTCCCGTACTCTGAAGGTATCAGATCTACGGGAGTTTAGTTTATTTTCCAAGCACAAAAACAGCAGGGATTTTATGTAGTTCAGGCTTTTGTTTCTGCCATTCTTTGATCGTTTTTGTTTTGATAAATTCATGTTCCGGATCATTAATATTCGCAGCGATACAGAGCTTTGTATTGGGTGATAAAAACTTACAAAGATCATCAAAAAGCGCATTATTCCGGTAAGGAGTTTCCATAAAAATCTGTGAGTATCCTGTTTTCTGAACTAAGCTTTCCAAATGAAGAATCTGCTTCTTTTTTTCTCCTTTATCAATCGGAAGATATCCATGGAAGGTAAATTCCTGACCGTTGAAGCCACTGGAAATCAAAGCCAGGATTATAGAGGAAGGCCCTGAAATAGGAATTACCCGGATGTTTTTCTCGTGACACCATTTTACCATCAGATTGCCCGGATCTGCGATACAAGGTAATCCTGCTTCTGATAATAGTCCGAAGTCCTGCCCTTTCAGCATCAGCTCCTGAGCCTCTTTGATATCGTTGTTTTCAGTATATTTATCCAGTAAGAACAGCTTCAAATCCGCCTGTTTTTTTTCCGGAGCAAAGAACTTAACGACCTTTCTGGCTGTTTTTTCATTTTCCACAAAGAAGTAATCGGTTTGCATGATATACTCTTGTATTACAGGAGCAAAATGAGTGATAGAAGTGTTTTCTGATAAATAAGCAGGGAGTAAAAAAAGCATTGTTTTATTTTTTTGTTCTTTCGTTTAAAGAGGGTTGCGGAAAGTACTTCTCCAGATCCATGGAAAAAGTGACGGAGGTAATCTTCCAGACTCCGTTGATTTTCATCAACGTCCAGATTTCTTTTCCCCAGTTTTCCATTGTACTGTTATACCAAAAACTGTAATCGAAATTGGCAGAAGCTATAGCCCCATCTTCAATAATTGTAATATTGTCAAATTTTTCTTCAGACTTGTTATCTTTAAAACCTTTGATAAAGGCTTTATAATCATCGGCAAAGTAATGTTCTGCCTTAGGATTTTTTTCCAGACGCTTAGCCTGCGTTCTGTCTTTATAAATTCCGGTCCAGAGTACAGGCTCCTGAAATAAAGACATATACCTTGTTTCATCTTTGGTTTTAATACATTCCATAAAGTCATCCATTACTTTACGGATCTCTTTTTCATCTTTTGTTTGCGCAAAGGAGAAACTAAAGCATACTAAGAAAAACAGAAGTGTTTTCATGATTATGAGGTTATAATTTGGTTTCTGATGGCATTACACCCCTTATCCAAAAGTTGGAAAACCTCTTCAAAATTTCTCATATCACCCCAATACGGATCAGGAACTTCAGCGTTTTTATGGTCACCGAGTGCTTCCAAAAATAAGGAAACCTTTTGTCTTTCTTCCTCATTTTTAGTTTTAGAAATCACATCTTCAAGGACGTCAATATCCATACAGTAGATTTTATCAAAAGTTTCAAAATCTTTCCGGATAATGGGTCTTGATCTTTGTCTGGAAATATCAATATCATGATTGGCGGCAGTTTTAATGGCCCTCTTGTCAGGATGTTCTCCCTCATGCATGGAAATAGTTCCGGCAGAGTCCACCTCAAAACCTTCAGGCAATTTGGTTTTCATAATGCCTTCTGCCAAAGGACTTCGGCATATATTTCCTAAACAGACCATCAAAATTCTCATGATTGTATGATTGCAAAATTTATATTCTATAGACAAAACTAAATAAAAAATGAAGAATACCAGTATTCTCCATTTTAATTTATTTTTTGATCCAGAATCTATTGTTTGATTCTTTCTGTAAGATCTTTAACGTATTTCTTGATTTCTTTATCAATTTTTGATACATCTTTGATGGTATCACAAGCATACATTACTGTTGAGTGATCCTTCCCTCCCATTTCTTCACCAATTTTAGTAAATGTGGAATTGGTAAATTCTTTAGAGAAGTACATTGCAAGTTGTCTTGGTAAAGCTATCTCCCTTTTTCTTGTCTTTGATAAAAGCTGTTCTTTTTGATTCCAAAATAGTCGCATACCACTTCCTGAATATAAGGAATATTGATGACCTTTTTCTGGTTGGCTGCAATTCTGTTGATGGTTTCTTTTAATAACTCAAGACTCAGGTCTCTCTTATATACTGTAGAATATGCAATCACGGAGTTGATTACCCCTATAAGTTCTCTTACATTAGTTTTTGCTTCTGCCGCAAGGAAATCCAACATATCTCCAGGAAGAACAATTCCGTCTCTGCTTAATTTGTCTTCAATAATCTGTCTTCTTGTCGATAAATCAGGAGATTTTATTTCTGCGGAAAGTCCCCATTTGAATCGGGATACAATCCTGTCCTGAATATCCATAATATCAGCAGGAGCTTTATCCGAGGTAAGGATAATCTGTTTTCCGTTTTGATGCAGGTGATCAAAAATATGGAAGAAACTGTCCTGTGTTGCAGATTTTCCTGATAAGAACTGAATATCATCGATGATCAGTACATCCACCATTTGGTAGAAATTGGCAAATTCTGTTTGCTTATGAGCTTTTGCAGCTGAAATAAACTGCTGAATAAATTTTTCTGAAGACAGATAAAGAACCACTTTATCCGGGAACTGGTTTTTTACTTCAAGACCAACTGCCTGGCCTAAATGAGTTTTTCCTACTCCATAACCTCCGTACAGAAATAAAGGGTTGAATGCAGTGGCACCAGGTCTTTTGGCAATAGATCTTGCTACTGTAGCTGCAAATTTATTGCTTTCTCCTTCTACATAACTATCGAATGAATAATCAGGTTTAAGATTAGAATCGATGTTTACTTTTCTTATTCCAGGTACAACAAAAGGATTTACAATATTAGCGGAAAAGCCCTGAGGCATTGTTTCCTGTGTTTTAGGAGTAGGAACACTTTGTCCCTTCATATTCATGGTAACCGGTTTTTCTTCACCTTTTGGTCTGTTTTCCATTACGGAATACCATAATTTAACTCCTTTTCCAACATTTTTTTCAGGGCAGCAGAAAGTAAGGACAGGTAATTGTCCTCGATATATTCCTTGTAAAAATCACTCGGCACGATCAATGTAAGGTTATTGGCTACTAATGAAAGCGGCTGAACCTTATCAAATAACATATCGAAAGATTTCTCAAGTTTTTTTAGATCAGAATTATCTTCAGCTGCGTTGAGGTTATCACGCATAAACTGAAGGCACTTCTGCCATATCATCATTAAATTGTCATCCATTTTTATGCCCCGATTATTCTTTGTTTGTACTGTTTTTAGAAGGAAGACAAAGGTCCAATTTTTTTCTTTTCAAAAAAAATATTGCAGGTATTGATTATTTAAAAATATATTTGTATGTATAATTTAACACATAAAATGATACACACAACACACTCAATACGAGTACGTTACGGGGAAACAGATCCTATGAAATATGTATACTATGGTAACTATGCCGAATACTTCGAAGTAGGAAGAGTTGAGCTCTTCAGAAGCATAGGAATTTCATACAATGAAATTGAAAACCAAGGAATTTGGCTGCCTGTTTCAGACTATAAAATTAAATATTTACGCCCTGCCTTGTACGATCAGAAATTAGAAATTCATACGTATATCAAAAAAATTCCGGGGGTAAAAATTGAATTTGAGTATGAGATCTACAATGAAGAGCATATTAAAATCACAGAGGCTTCCACCACTTTATTCTTCCTTGATGCCAACACCAATAAGATCATTAAATGTCCTGATTTTCTGATGAAGTTTATTGAAGATAACTGGCAAGAGACAGAGGACATCAAAAACTAGGAAAATTACCGCCTATAATTGATTATACGATCCCACTGTTTACCGTTTATTATTAAATATGGATCCGGAAGGAAGAAAAGCCCTGAAAGCCCGGCTTTTCTTCGTTGAACTTTAAACTTTAATTCGCACCTTTGCTTTTTAATTATAACAATACCCTATATATTTATTTATGAAGATTGCATTTTTGGGGCCTCACGCCAGTTTTACCCAACTTGCCGCAGCACAGCTCTTCCCGGATAATGAGCTTATGCCACAGGCCAGTATTCTGGATTGTTTCAATGCTGTGGAAAATGGAGAAGCAATAAAAGCAGTAGTTCCTTTAGAAAACTCTATAGAAGGCACTGTTTCCATGACCCTTGATTATCTGTATAAGACACCGTCTATTAAAATTCAGGCAGAAGCAGTAATGCCTATCGCCCACCACCTGATGATCCATCCGGAAAACGCTATTGAAGATATGGAGAGAATATATTCTCATCCGCAAGCGCTGGCACAGAGCTTCCATTTTCTGGATACCCACTACAAAGGGGTTCCCAAACAGGATTTCTCTTCTACCGCCGCTGCAGCAAAATACGTTTCTGAAAATCCGGATCTTCAAATAGCAGCAGTAGCCAATCAATTTGCGGCCAATTTATATGGGTTGAAAATTATCAACCGTAATATTCAGGATTTTGAACAAAACCACACCCGGTTTATCATTATCTCAAAAGAACCAGGCACTTATGACAATAATAAACTGGAGATATTAGGTGAAAAATCAGGGATGTTGATTACCATGCCGGAGGATCATCCGGGAGGCTTGCATCAGGTTTTATCAGTTTTTGCCTGGAGGAAAATGAACCTGAGCAAAATTGAATCCAGAACATTGAAGACCGGTCTGGGTAATTATTTCTTCTTTATCAATGTAGTAGGCTCATGGGAGGAAGTACTGCATGGTAATGCTTTAAAAGAACTTGAGTCTATTCATGCTGAAGTGGATTTTTTAGGCAATTACAAAGAATTCCTTCTGGAGAGCTGATATTTTTACCTCTAAACAGGATCATCAATCAGCGATAATCTTTTTGTAAATCCATCACCTAACAAGTGATGGATATTTTTTTTAAAAAAATTAATTCAATACTATAGGATATATGTTTTTTTTATACCTTTAACCCATTATTTAAAATTAAAAAAAAATAAACAGTAATCACATTATGAAACATCTTAGGGTAAAATATAAACATATGTTTAAGTTATCAACACCATATTAATGTTAAAATTGAAAATATAATAATATTAAATATATTTTTTTATTATCTTTATACCTAAGAAACTAATTAAAAAAATCTGATCATGAAAACTAAAATCTACAGTCTACTTTTAGCATTCGCAAGTTTCCCTGTGTTTTCACAAGTTGGGATTAACACTTCAACTCCAGCGGCAACACTTGATGTCAACGGAACATTAATTGTGCGTGATACTCCACAAGCTACAGCATTACCCGGTTTTCAACTCCTGGCAAGCAATCTTGGGAATGATGAGGTTTTCATCATGGATCCGCAAATTGTAATAGCAGCTTCTAACACCAACACCTCAGTTTTTGCAGCCAAAAAAATACGGGGATCAGTCTTTTAAGCCTTGGTCTTTTTCCTTCCGGATTTAGAGCTGTTAATTTCTTAGCCGCAGAAAGAACAATCGGATCAGCTTCATTATTCAGTGACACAGACAATACGTACACAATTCCTTCAACAGGAGTATATGCGATAGGTTTCTCTTTCCGTTATGGAACTGGGCTTCAGGCATCATTATTAGCAAACAATCCCGGAGTGGGAATTGTAAGAACCAGAGCCGGTGTCGCTACTATAATCGATAGCCGTCCGTTCAGCGGAGCCAACCTTGTACTTTTAAGTTTAACCATCTCGGACAGCTCTCTTAGCTCTGTATATTCATTTCAGGCAGGAGATAAAATCTCATTCGGATTGACAGGGTCTACGGCATTGGATGTAGGACTACTTGGATCCAGTACCTCATCTTTCTATATTTATAAAATATCCAACTAAAACATATTGTTAGTTATCTATATCGTTAACCCATCACTGTCTCTGTGATGGGTTAATTTTTCCCCCATTTCAAATTTCTTTATATTTGATAAAAACTATACAATGAATGAACTTCTTGCTGTCATAGTAATCGTGGTGATTATTATCATCTTCAATAATCTGAATAACAAGATCCGAAAACTTGAAAAAGAGATCTCAGACCTCAATGCCAAGATTACAAAACCTTTAGTACAGACAGAAATACCAAAGCAAGAAGCCCTTCAGGCAGAAATGCCACTACCAACACAATCCGCTTATCAAAAAGAAGCACAGCAGCATAAAATCCGGGAAGCTGATCCTCTCCCAACTCAAAAAGATTGGCTTAGCCCGGTATTTGACTTTCTAAAACAGAATGCACTTACTATTATCGGTATCTTCACGCTTGTACTTGGGATAGGATATTTTGTAAAATACGCGATTGATAAAAACTGGATCGGGGAAACCGCAAGAGCAGGAATAGGTTTTTGTACCGCCGCAGCCATTATTCTTACGGGACATTTTCTCAGAAAAAGTTATACCACTTTTGCCTCTATCATTACAGGGGGCGGGATTGCCGTGCTGTACTTTACCATTACAATAGCATTCCGCGAATACCATCTTTTTTCCCAGAATATAGCTTTTGCCATTACTATCCTTATCACAGTCATCTCTATCCTTCTCTCCTATTATTATAAAAGTGAGGTATTGATTATTTTCTCATTAATAGGAGGTTTTTCTGCTCCTTTAATGATCAGTACAGGAGAAAGTAACTATCTTTTCCTGTTTATCTATCTAAGTCTCCTTAATGTAGGAATGCTCACCACCGCCTTTCTGAAAAACTGGAAAAGTGTAGGATGGACAGCTTATGTCTTTACCACCCTTTATCTCCTTTACTGGACTTCAGAAAAACCGGAACTCCTAAGCATTGTTTTTTATATGATCAGTTATGTTATTTTCTACATTTTTGCGCTGCACGATTACATAAGGAAAAATATACTGTCAGCCTGGGATATTTTAATGCTTGCTTTAATTAATTTTACAAGTATTACAGGACTGGTCTATACTTTTAACGAATTAAAATACGAGCCGGTTATTATTTTCCCACTTGTTTTTGCCATCATTAATACCATTCTTTTGTTCAGAGAATACGGGAAAAAATATTTTGGAATTCCTTTTTCAGTATTTGCAGGTATCAGCGTCAGTCTTATTACCATTGCTATTGCTCTTCAGTTTAAAACCCATCTTATTACCAGTGTCTGGGCCATTGAAGCTACTCTACTTCTTTTTATCTGGAAGAGAACCGGACATACAATTTTTAAAACCTGTTTTTATATTCTTTTTCCACTGGTTATTATCGCCCAGGTCATCACATGGAGTGAATATTTTTATAGCAGACATCTCAGCATTATAGTAAATCCGGTATTTTTAACAAGTCTGGTTACTGTTGTTTCAGCAATTACCAATTTATATCTGTTAAAAAACACCCGCAAAGAAACTCCGTCAGAAAACAATACTTTTTTTGAAGATCTTATCAGCGTTGTTAGTTACGGAATGATCTATACCGCCTTATTGCTGGAAATCATTTACCATATTCATAGCATGCCCTGGGCTGCTGTTGTCAATGTAGCTTTGTTATTCAGTCTTTACTATATTTTTATATTATTGGTTTTCAGAAGAAAGCTCAATATTAATGTTACTTTTCAGAATGCATTAATTTACCTGTTCATGGTATTATTAATCATTACCATATCAGCTTCTACTTCATCTGTAGTGAAAGCTGTTTTATCAAAAGAACTCGATTCAAGGTTCTATTTACTTCATCTCCTGCAATGGATACCATTTATATATCTATGCTTTACCGTGATTCCAGATTCAGATTTTCACAAAAACAAAATATCTTACTGGGTTTTATCTCTAGCATTCATTACGGCTGTAAGCTGCGAGCTCCATCATGCCTATGTTCTCAATACCTCCCAAAATCTGACACAGTATTTCGAAGTACAAAAGCATTTCAATATTTTATATTTACCTATTATATGGACGATTCTTGCCAGTGTACTCATCTACACAGGGTTAAAAAAGAACAGTAAGGAATATAATAAAATCGGGTTTGCTTTAATAGCCCTTATGGTTTTAAAACTTTACACCTATGATGTGTGGCAGATGGATAATATTTCGAGAATCAGTGCATTCATTGTATTAGGTATTATATTGTTGGTGAGTTCATTTACTTTTCAGCGTTTTAAAAATTTAATCAGAAATATGGTTGAACAAAAGAATAAAAATGAAGAAGAAACTGACGTACAATGAAGCTAAAAGCCGTTATTTATAAACAAAATTTAAAACATTGTAATATTTAATTCAAATTTTACAAAAAATAACTATATTTATCTCGTTTTTAACAGCTATATATTCTGATTATGAAAAAATTACTCTATTCTTTTTTAATACTGTCATCTGCAACATTATTTGCTCAACAGAAATTTGCAGTTGCTGATAACGCTATTGGGACAGTAAATCTGTTCAATTCAAAAAAATCTGTGCTGCAGGTTTCAAAAACTTACACGGCAGCCAATCTTCCGGCAGATCTGAAAAAATACAGTTCTATTTTTACGAAAGGAGTTACCGAATATAAATTCAAAAACGGAGAAAATGTAATGGACAGAATGTCCCTTGCTGAAATCAATACACAATATGGGGTTGCAACAGATACTCCCGTATTTATGGGTGAACATGAATTTAGCGACACCAGTACAATGGTATATCCCCAAATCATCGACAATGGGGAAGTAAAAGATTACAACGGAAAGAAAACGTTATTCATAACCCTGAAATAAATAAGATCTCAATCATATAAAAAAGGACACTGAAACACAGTATCCTTTTTTCTTTTAATATTTATTTCCCCATTTTTTCTTAAGTTCCTCATAAATCTTCTTTTCCGTAGAGTTTTTTCCGGGCTGATAGAGTTTGGCATTTTTAATTTCTTCAGGTAAAAAGTCCTGTTCTACAAAATTCCCTTCATAGGAATGAGCATATTTATACTCTTTGCCATAATCCAGATCTTTCATCAATTTGGTAGGGGCATTTCTTAAATGAAGCGGTACAGGAAGGTTTCCTGTTTGTTTTACCAAAGCCAATGCCTCATTAATGGCCATGTATGTTGAATTGCTTTTAGGGGAAACCGCAAGATAGACAGCCGTTTCACTTAATATAATTCTGGACTCGGGATTCCCGATCACATTGACAGCCTGAAAACAATTGTTGGCCATGACTAAAGCATTGGGATTGGCCAGTCCGATATCTTCAGCAGCCAGAATAAGCATTCTTCGCGCAATAAACTTTATATCCTCGCCTCCGGCAATCATTCTCGCCAGCCAATAAACCGCCCCATTAGGATCTCCACCCCTCATAGACTTGATAAAAGCTGAAATAATATCATAATGCTGTTCTCCATTTTTATCATACAGTGCCATCGTCTCCTGAAGCACTTCAAGAACATTCGCACTGGTAATTTCCCGGATATCCGAGTTCTTATATTGATTCAAAACCAGTTCTACAGCATTAATCAGTTTCCTTCCGTCCCCTCCGGAATACTGAATAAAAGCTTCTTTTTCTATAATTTTAAAATCAGTTCCTTCATCTTTATTGTACCTTTCCGAAGCAATATCAATAAGTTCTTCCAGCTTATCATAGCTCAGCGCCTTTAAAATATACACCTGACTTCGGGACAATAATGCGGAAACCACCTCAAAACTCGGGTTTTCCGTGGTAGCTCCTATCAGGACAATCCAGCCTTTCTCAACGGCATGCAGCAGAGAATCCTGCTGGGATTTATTAAAACGGTGGATTTCATCGATAAATAGAATTGGTGATTTTCCCGAAAACAGATTTTGTTTCTTGGCATCATCAATCACATCCCTCACATCTTTTACTCCTGAAGAAACAGCCGAAAGCTTATAAAACTTTCTGCCTGATTTTTCAGAAATAATTTCTGCCAGCGTGGTTTTTCCTGTTCCCGGCGGCCCCCAAAGAATCAGGGAATTAAGGGTGTTATTTTCGATCATTTTCCTGATCGTTCCTTTCTCTCCGGTAAGATGCTCCTGCCCCAGTACATCATCCAGGGTTTTGGGTCTTAATTTTTCAGCTAATGGAATATTATGATTCAAGGTAATGCTATTTTTTTGAGATAAATACTTCAGCTTTCTGATCGCTGAAACTTCTAACAAAATTAAACTAATTTTCATTTTTTTACCCTATTTTTGCATTGTTTTGAAACTTACATTCAATAAAATCATTACATTCCCGCTGGTAATTCTGATAAAATTTTACCAATGGTTTATCTCGCCCTTACTTCCCAGAAATTGCCGTTATCAGCCTACCTGCTCCCATTATATGATCGAAGCACTTCAGGTTCATGGCATATTCAAAGGATTCTGGATGGGGTTCAGAAGAATTTTAAGTTGTCACCCATGGGGAGGAAGCGGCTACGATCCTGTTCCCCCTAAACATAAACATTAAAAACAAACTATTAAATTAATAGAAAATGAGTACTATTTTTTTCAGAATTTATCTTGTCATATTTGCATTGGTCACTCAGTTCTTTTTTGCTCAGCAATATTCTGAGGGGCTATCGGATGGCTCATTAAAAGTCAACGGAAATAATGTTCCTGTAAAGATCTATTCTACTACAGAACTGGGCGATCTCAGTGCTTTTCCTGACAGAGCGATCAACAATAATATCCTTGTTATCCTCAATGAATCAAATTTTGAGCCTGCTTATTACAATTACGGAGCCTCTACTTTAGCAAGATTCAGAGATTCTAAGTATCAGTTTTTTGATAAGAATTTTAAAATGATTGATACCGATATTACCAAAGATAATATTACCACATTCAAATACGCTGTAAAATCGGCAAAACCAATTTCAGCTTCTGACAAAGTAGAACTTGAAACACCTTTCAAAATATGGGATCCGTCTAAAGGTATTCAGCTCGGACCTGTTACCCTTCACTTTTACAGCCTGATGTTTGTATTCGCTTTTGGTTTCGGATATCTTTTAATGACCAAAATTTTTAAAATAGATAATGTCAACCAGAAATACCTTGAGCCGCTTTTTACATGGACCCTGATAGGAACTATCCTTGGAGCAAGATTAGGCCACGTTATTTTTTATCAGCCGGAATTGTTTAAAGAAGACTTCTGGAGTGTATTTTTACCCATCAGTACGAAAAACGGACTGAAATTCACTGGATTTTCAGGTTTAGCAAGTCATGGAGCAACGATTGCGCTTATTTTCACGACGCTCTATTATTCGTTCAAAATCATTAAGAAAAATCCATTCTGGGTATATGACAGATTAGGTATCGTGGTTGCCCTGGGTGGCGCATTTGTAAGAATGGGTAACTTTTTCAATTCTGAAATTGTAGGTAAGCCTGCAGATCCTAATTCTCCGTTTGCATTACTTTTCCCTCAGCAAAGCAGTGAATACGGGGTTACCGTACCACGTTACCCAAGCCAGTTATTTGAAGCGGTAGGCTATGTTGCCTTATTCATTTTATTATGGGTTTTGTATAGAAAAACAGATAAAAAATATCAGCAAGGCTGGTTATTCGGGCTCTTCTTTATTATTCTCTGGGCAATCAGATTCTTTGTAGAATTCCTGAAAGAACCTCAGGGAGATGAATTCATCCAGATCGGAAGCCTGAATACGGGACAAGTTCTTTCTATCCCGTTCATGATAGCCGGAGTTATCATTATGATTGTTTCCAAAAAATTTAAGATCACTCAGGCGGAAAACGAAAAACCTGAATAAGATAAAATATTAATTCAACCATAGAAAAGGCAAATTTGCATACCAGCAAATTTGCCTTTTTTACTTATTTTTTGCTCAATACTTATAAATTTTTCGTCACTTCTTTATTCAGCAAGGCAAAAACATTCCCCAACTCATTAATTACATCGGTAGGAAGCATAGATTCTTTTGAATATTTTTCTGCTGCAAAGTCAGCAGCTTTCCCGTGCAGCCATACACCGAGAATACAAGTGTGTTCTTCAGAATATCCTTGCGCACGAAGAGCTGTCAGAATGCCGGTAAGAACATCTCCGCTACCGCCTTTGGCCAATCCTGCATTTCCTGTTACATTATAGAACACATCTCCCTGAGGAGTA
Organism: Chryseobacterium indologenes; assembly: GCA_016025055.1. Taxonomy (NCBI): domain Bacteria; kingdom Pseudomonadati; phylum Bacteroidota; class Flavobacteriia; order Flavobacteriales; family Weeksellaceae; genus Chryseobacterium; species Chryseobacterium indologenes. The sequence goes on along the minus strand of CP065590.1, from coordinate 3,336,969 downwards.
ATAATCTGGGTATGATGGTCTTTTAAAACCATATAAATTTGCAGCTCTTTTGATTTTTCTCTGGCTAATTCTAACCGTGCAAAAGAATTGTCTGTTTTTCCAAAAAGTCTTTCAAACTCTTTCGGATGCGGGGTAATAATAGATTTTTCCGGGATTAATGTAAGGTTTTTCGGATCCCGGGAAATCATATTCAGAGCATCGGCATCCAAAACCAAAGGGAATTGATAGTTTTTTAAAAACTTCAGAAATCCTTTTTAGTATCAGGATGGTTGCCTAAACCCGGCCCTATTCCACAAAATGTATCTTTATCAACTTCAAAATATTCAATCGTATCTTCTCCGCCTTTGATAAACATGGCTTCAGGGCAGGATGTCTGCAGGATATCATATCCGCATTGGGGAGCAAGGGTAAAAGTGAGCCCTGCTCCTGTTTTCAAAGCTGATTTTGTAGCCAGTACCGCAGCTCCCATTTTTCCATAGCTTCCGGCAATGATCGTAGCTTTTCCGTAACTTCCCTTATGCGAAAAATCTTTTCTGGGCCGGAAAACAGATTCAATAAGAGGATCATCAACCACCTGATATCCCGTTTTCGTTATCTGCGCATATTCTTTGTGTAGATCGATATCAAGAATGATCACTTTTCCTGTATACTCACCAGCCTCGGGATGAAGAAAACTTCTTTTCCAGGACTGAAAGCTTAAAGTATAATCTGCTTTTACAATGGAAGCATCAGTTTCACTTATTGCATCAGATAAAAGACCAGAAGGAAGATCTATTGATATTTTATTATTTTTTTTTACGTTCAGCTGATCAACTATTTTTTGATACTCACCTTCCAGAGGCCTGGATAATCCGGTACCGAACAGTGCATCAACAATAATCGTTTTATCATCAAAATAATAGGAATTAATATCTTTAAACTGTTTCACACTGATTCCCGAAATATCCCTCAGCCTTCTAAGATTGACTGAAGCATTCTCCGAAAACTTTCCCTTAGGGTTTTGTACAAAAACATCTATGTCAAAACCTTTTTGATATAATATCCTTGCAGTGGCCAATCCATCGCCGCCATTGTTACCGTTACCACAAAAAATCACCAGCTTTTTGTGATTTTTACAGTTCTCCGAGATCCAGTTGGCAATCGCCAATGAAGCTCTTTCCATTAACTGAATAGAGGAAACCGGTTCATTCATAATGGTAAATTCATCCCATTTCTTTATTTGTTCTGCTGTAAATATTTTCATTGCTTGTTGAGGACTTTTAAACCAGTTAGTAAAGATCTTAATTATACGGCTACATCCATATTAAATAATAGAACATGATAAAGGGCTGTTTTCATGAAAACAACATACCTAAATTTAAGACAAAATTCAACATTTGTAGAATAAAAAACGGTAAAAAGTAATGTTTTTTACATTTTTTAATTATATTTTTGTGTAAATACAATTAAAAAAATATAAATTATGGGATTTGTTAAGGAATTTAAAGAGTTTGCCTTTAAAGGCAATGTGCTTGATCTGGCTGTCGGTGTGATCATCGGAGCAGCCTTCGGTAAGATTGTTACCTCTCTGGTAGAAGATGTTGTGACTCCTCTGCTTTTGAACCCGGCGTTAAAAGCTGCAGGCGCAGAAAATATTTCTAAACTTACATGGAACGGTGTAGCCTACGGAAATTTCCTTTCTGCAGTGATCAGCTTTCTGTGTATTGCTATGGTTCTTTTCTGGATCATCAAAGGAGCAAACAAAATCATCAAGAAAGAAGCTCCTGCTCCTGCCGGACCTACTGACGATCAAAAGTTGTTGGCAGAAATCAGAGATATTCTGAAAAGCAAAAACAATATATAATACAACACCAATGCCTGTTACCGGCATTTATATAGTATTACCGGAAAAGTTTTTACTTCTCCGGTTTTTTTATGCTTTGAAATAAAATAATCAAATACCTTTTACACTTCCTCAACTTGTAAATACTGCAACGAAAATAAGTTATTTATTACAAAAAAGACAATTTAAATCTCATCATATTGATATATTTGAAATAAGAACATTAAATTCACGATACTATCAAAAAGATAAAATATATTAAATTACCGCTTAGTCCCTGCTAATTTCAGCTACGAATACAAATTTCAGGACTGGACCCATAACGGATCAAACGGAAATGCTTTTTATGCGATTTTTACATTCATTATTGCAAAAAACAACACCCCTATAAATTCGCCTGTCATTACAGATTAATGGTATGTCTATCTTCTGCAATGTGTAAAAAAAGCTGTCTCAATAATGGGACAGCTTTATCATATCTTAATTATGAATCTGTAAAATACTTGAAATCTGCTCTGCCAGAGAAAGACCGATCCGATCCTGGGCTTCAAGTGTGGATGCACCTGTATGAGGCGTCAGAGAGATTTTAGAGTGGTTTAAAATTTCTTTCGAAGGTGTAGGTTCGTTGATGAAAACATCAAGTCCTGCAAATTTTACTTTGCCTGAATCCAATGCTTCGATCAAAGCTGCTTCATCAATTACCCCTCCTCTTGAACAGTTAACGATCGCCACACCATCTTTCATGATGTCAAATTCATTTTTACCGATCATGTATCCGTCTTTCTGAGCCGGAACGTGCAAGGTGATAAAATCTGAATGCTTCAAAACATCCTGTAAAGGTTCAGTTTCTATATCTACGTTGATAAACTGATTATTGTAGAACTTTACTTTAATACTGGCCCTACCAACATTATTGTCAGCAGCAATCACTCTCATCCCGAGTCCCAGAGCAATTCTGGCTACCTCCTGCCCGATTCTCCCCATACCTACGATACCAATCGTCTTTCCTCTTAGTTCAATACCGGCGGCATATGCTTTTTTAAGTCCTGCGAATTCAGTATCCCCTACCAAAGGCATTTTTCTGTTAGAGTCCTGAAGAAACCTTGCTCCTGAAAATAAGTGGGCAAAAACAAGCTCGGCAACCGATTCTGATGACGCAGATGGTGTATTGATCACGTGAATTCCTTTTTTTCTTGCATAATCTACATCGATATTATCCATTCCGACACCGCCTCTTCCGATAATTTCAATAGAGGGACATCCATCAATAATATCTTTCCTTACTTTCGTTGCACTCCTTACCAATAAAGTACGGATTTTGTGCTCGTTGATATAATCCACTAAAAACTCCTGTGGAACTTTTGTTGTAATAACTTCAAAGCCTTTTTCTTGTAATGCATCAATTCCGGATTGATCCAGGCCGTCGTTTGCTAAAATCTTCATAAATACTCGTATATTAAAAAGTAAAAAGATTTAAAAATTAAAGTATACACCACATTTAATCTTTAAATCTCTCAGTTATATTTTATTCTCCGTCTTCTTTGAAAACTTCAATAGTCACTTGTTTTTCTACCAAATCTGTAAATCTACCTTTATATCGTGTAGCTCTTACAAGGTGATTATCTATCCAGTGATAATTTCCCCCTCTTGGCTTCCCGCAGAGTACGCTATGGTATTTGAACCCATGTTTATCCAGCCAGTCAATTGTAATTTGTTTTAGATTTTCGGTTCTAGATGTGAAGAAACAGATCTGGTGTCCTTCATCATACCACTTATTAACGGTAGCCAATGCATCGGGATAAGGTTCACAGGTAACCATTCTTTCCGGTTCTTCATTGGGAACGTCATCTGTAATGGTTCCGTCTATGTCTATTAAGTAATTTTTAACTCCGTCCTTAAGAATAGGACTTAAATGCTCTATGTATTCTAATTCCATCCGTTAACATTAAGTAACAAAGTTAAGGCTTTTGAATATATCAGACAGATTAATCTTAGTTTATATTAAAATTATACTATAAAAACTTGTATTTAAAGAATAATATAAACATTTTATTCGTTTTTTTATTGGTTTTGATTAAAAATTTTCGTTTTCGGGGTTTAATTGATGAATAAAATGGTCAGTAGCGGATCTTCACGGAAGTTCAATCATTTATTGGTATAGAGTTCAACAAATATTCAGAATGCCGCTTTATTTTTGCCTTTCACCCAGCAAAAACATGATGTTTATCTAAAAATTTCCAAAATACATTTATTACACTTACATTTGTAGGAATGGAAGAATTTGTAGTTTTAGTAAACCCTGAAGATGAAGTCTTGGGTCTGATGGAAAAACAACAGGCACATATCAATGGCTTGTTGCACCGTGCTTTCTCCGTGTTTCTCTTCAACAGTAAAGGTGAAATGCTTCTTCAGAAAAGAGCTTCAGGAAAATACCATTCTCCCAATCAATGGACCAATGCTGTATGTTCACATCCGAGAGAGGAAGAAACTTATCTTGAAGGCGCTACCCGCAGGCTGAAAGAGGAACTGGGAATTGAAGCCGAGCTTACGGAAAAATTCAATTTCATTTACAAAGCAGATGTTGGAGGAGGTCTTTGGGAACATGAGCTTGACCATGTATTTGTGGGGAATCATGAATCTGATTTTAATTTAAATAAAGAAGAGGTAGAAGAAGTACGATTTATTTCTCTTACCGATTTGGATAAAGAAATAGCCGAAACTCCGGAAAATTTCACGGAATGGTTCAAAATTATCCTTGAAGAATACAAACACCATTTTTAACGATGAAAAAAATATTCCTTGTAACCGCTTTTCTGACGGGATGTCTGTTTTTTGCTCAAAAGGCACAGGTATATGATAGCCCGAATTACTCCATCAATATTCCGCAAGGCTGGAGATCTACCAATGACAGTGATATTGTCAATATTTTTCCGACTAATGAAATCGGGGCCATTACCATTTCGGAATACCATGATCTGGCACTTCCTAAGGAAGAAATGAAGAAATTCATTCTCGCTCTCTATAAATCAGAAGAGCCCGAAAATAAGGTAAAAGAAAACAGAAGCAAGAAAGGATATACAGAATATTTTTACGAGTATTTTGATGAAAAAGAAAAACTATTCTGGATTACCAGGGCTTTCCAAAGGGAAAAAGACCTGTATCTGGTGAGCATCAATTGCGGTCAGAAATTCTGGAACGGAAACTATATGACTCTGTTTAACGAGACTTTTAACAGTTTTAAAATAAAGAAATAAAAAGTAAATATGAAGAAAACAGCCTTGTACGACAAACATGCTTCTCTGGGAGCTAAGATCGTACCTTTCGCAGGTTTTGAAATGCCTGTACAATATTCAGGAGTTACGGAAGAACATTTTGCAGTAAGAGAGAAAGCAGGATTGTTTGATGTATCACACATGGGACAATTTTTCATCGAAGGACCGGGTTCAAAAGACCTTTTACAATTGGTGACTACCAATAATGTTGATGCTCTTGAAAATGGAAAAGCTCAGTATTCTTGTCTTCCGAACGAAAACGGAGGAATTGTGGACGACCTTATCGTTTACAAAATGGATGATGATAAGTATTTCGTGGTTGTGAATGCTTCCAATATTGAAAAAGACTGGAATCATATTTCAAAATATAACACTTTCGGGGCGAAAATGACCAATGCTTCTGACGATATGTCTTTATTGGCAATCCAGGGCCCTAAGGCTACGGAAATTCTTCAGAAACTTACCGATGTGAATCTTTCGGAAATTCCTTACTACCATTTTACAGTGGGAAGCGTTGCCGGAGTGAATGACGTGATCATCTCCAATACAGGTTACACCGGAAGCGGAGGTTTTGAGATCTATTTTAACAATGAAAGCGCTGAAAAACTGTGGGATGAAATTCTGAAAGCAGGTGAGGAAGAAGGGATTATTCCTTGCGGACTGGCAGCTAGAGATACTTTAAGGTTAGAAAAAGGGTTCTGCCTTTACGGTAATGATATTGATGATACAACGTCTCCCATTGAAGCAGGTCTGGGATGGATCACTAAATTTGATAAAGATTTTGTTTCTAAAGATATTTTTGCAAAACAAAAAGAAGAAGGAGTGACCAGAAAATTGGTTGGATTCGAATTACAGGACAAAGGAGTACCAAGACATGACTACCCTGTTGTAGATGCTGAAGGTAATGTGATCGGGAAAGTAACTTCGGGAACACAGTCTCCGATGAAAAAAATAGGATTAGGTCTTGCTTATGTGGACAAGCCCCATTTCAAATTAGGTTCTGAAATCTTTATCCAGGTAAGAAACAAAAACATTCCTGCAAAAGTAGTGAAAGCTCCTTTTGTGTAATGGTTTATTTTCTATATAGAAAAAGGATGTTCTTATCGAAGAACATCCTTTTTTATGATAAGGACCTCAGGGTCTACAAAAGGCAATACTATTCTACCCTATATCCTGATAATTAATAGCAGATACAACAGACGGATCTGTCTGAATTGCAAACATCTCCTATTCCCGGTCTTGTTGAAACAACCCCACCACCGGGACATAGGACGTTGCACGAATTCAGGGGACCAATTCCTCCGTTAATTTGTTTTAATTCTGATCTTCTCAGAATTCTTGTTTTTAGAAACTGTGTTTTCATAGTTTTGTTTTTGGTAGTTACAAATATAGGAATTCAAACTCAAGACACCAATACACAAACTGCAAATCAACAACTTACAAAAAAAGCAATAAAAAACGCTACAGATATTCTGTAGCGCTTGTCTGTTCTGGTTTGCTTATCTATATACTAAAATATTTCTTACAATTTTAGATCCGTAAAACTGCCTTTCAGGTTGCGAGAAATAAAACTTGTTCCTTTGATTATTAAAGTTAACAGTTTTAAAAGGCAATTCCGTTTCCCATGTAATCAGCATTTTTGTCTCATTCATGACAGGATAATTGATATCAGAAAATCTAAACAAAGATTTTGTAACCACAGTACTATCCATTGAATTCGGAACGCTCCAAATTGTTTGCGGCTGCAGCTTTTTCATTTTTGATAACAAATAAGAAAAGTTTTTGCCTATATATTCTGCTTTATTCGCTTCAAAAGTTTTGAGGTAGCCCAATGTATCCAGGGCTTTATTATTCTCAACCCGTTTTGGAGATTTCATTACGGCTTTATTCTGAGCATTGCCATAAATGTTCAAAAACAAAGAGATGATAATAATTGCTCTACTAATCAATTTTTCAGCTTTTTAAAAAATGAAATCCTAAGATGGAAGATTTACTTACCATTAAAAAACTCCTGCAATGCCTCTACATTCTTCTTGTCATTGCCGACAAATATTTCTTTGTCAGTTAGAAAAACCGGTCTTTTCAAAAAAGTATAATGGTCTGATAATAGTTCTTTAAAATCCTTTTCAGTTAAAGCTTTTACATCTAACCCTCTTACCTTGATCTGAGTTGATTTTTTACTGAATAAAGCTTCATATGATTTTGTTTTCTTATACATTTCTGCAAGCTCTTCTTTTGTGACCGGCTCTTTTTTGATTTCACGAAGTTCCCAGTCTGTAAGGTCAAATTGTGCTAAAATTTTTCTGCAGGTATCACATGTGTTGAGATAGAATACTTTCTTCATTACAATTTCTAAGTCTTTTATTGTGTTAAAAATTCTCGTTAATACGTTTCGTCTTTCAAAAGTAGGATTTAATCTAAAACTTTAAAAATTATTAAATAACTTTATTCAAATTTTATAAAGATGGAGAACAAACCAATTACTTTTCAGTTTATTTCAGAGCCTTCAGACGTTAACTACGGAGGAAATGTACATGGAGGAAGTGTAATGAAATGGATTGATCAGGCAGGATATGCCTGTGCTACGACATGGAGCGGAAATTATTCAGTAACGGTGTATGTAGGAGGAATCCGCTTTTATGAACCGATTAAAATCGGAGAAGTAGTAAAAGTAGATGCTCAGGTTATTTATACCGGAACATCAAGTATGCATATTGCCATCAATGTGTTTTCAAGAAACCTTAAGCAGCCTACATTTGATAAAAAGACACACTGCATTATTGTATTTGTTGCCGTAGATGAAAACGGCAAAAAACTTCCTGTTCCGAAATGGGTTCCAACCACAGAAGAAGAAAAACAGCAGGAAATGTATGCCAAACGCCTGATGGAGCTGAGAACACAGATTGAGGATGAAATGAAGCCTTTTTTATAACATCTCAACTTCGAAAACTTACACCATTCACATTCATAAGATGAAAAATAGTTTCTCAATCTTTGCTTTGCTGATGATCGCTTTCATCCACGCACAGACTAATAGATTTATCTACGAGTTGCAATACAAAATGGACTCTACAGATATGATGCCTGAAAAATTGAATATGGTATTAGACATCGGCCCTAAAGAAGTGAAATTTTATTGTCAGAACCTGGCGATTACCGATTCTTTGAACAAAAAATTCGGGATGAATTCCGAGTATACTGATATGTCTGGTCAGATCGTCAAAAGAAAAATCAATTCTTTTGATCACGAAAATTACATCAATATAAAACGGGGATACTATACTTTTAAAACAACCGATAAGATCAGTTGGAATATTTCTGATGAAACTAAGAAAGCAGAACATTATAACCTGCAAAAAGCAACAGCAAATTTCGGAGGAAGAAGCTGGACGGCCTGGTTCTGTAGAGATATTCCTTTTAATGAAGGCCCGTTTAAATTTCGCGGACTTCCCGGTTTAATTTTTGAATTATCAGATACAAAGAAAAATTTCATCTACAATCTCATTAAAAGCCAGAAACTTCCCCAGAGCTATTCCACAGAATCTTTCGTGGAATCTAACTTCGGAAATAAAGCCATTCCTATTAACGAAAAACAAAAGCATAAGCTGATGATGGAATTCTATAATGACCCTTTCGCCTACGAAAGAAATAACTTCAGCAAAACAGATAATGATTTAAAAATCAATATCAACGGAAAAGAAATACATAATGTTGATGAGCTGAATACACAAACGAAAAGTATGCAGGAGGTGATCAGAAAATATAACAATCCCCTTGAAATCGATAAGGCTATACATTACCCGATATATTAAAAACTTGCTTCATTTCTAAGCTTGGGCTAAAGCCCGGGGAATGTTTTTACCAATTTGGGTGGGCTAAAGCCCACCTCTATTGATATTGATATCCGTATGGATAATAGTGGTGTAACGGCAAGATCTTTTATCTTTTATCTTTTATCTTTTATCTTTTTATCTTAATTCATATATTTGCAGTACCAAAAGGAAATGGTGTTCTTCCTTACCCAACCGCTTTACAGAAGCTGATGACGCCTGATTGAGAGATTATTAACAATAACTAATCAGGATTATTATGTCAAAACATCAACGGACACTTGGTAAAAAAGCAGTTTTTCACACTTATTTTTTCTTCAGGAAATTTCCGGCACTGCCCTATATTTTTAAATGGCTGCTGATCAGTACTATTATCGGGGTATTGGTAGGAACAGCTTCTGCAGGATTTTTGCAATCTCTGGAATGGGCTACCCGGTTCAGAGAAAATCATATCTGGCTGGTTGCCTTGCTTCCTGTCGCCGGTTTTCTCATCGGACTTTTATATTATTATTGGGGAAAAGACGTAGAGGCGGGGAATAACCTACTGATCGATACCATTCATGATCCCCAGCGTATTATTCCATTGAAAATGGCGCCTTTCGTCTATCTTGGAACCATTGCCACTCATTTTTTTGGAGGTTCGGCAGGTCGTGAAGGTACCGCTCTTCAAATGGCCGGTGCTATTGCTGACCAACTGACAAAACCGTTTAAACTTGACAGAAACGAAAGAAAAGTATTAATTATTTCCACCATTGCTGCAGGTTTTGGCTCTGTGTTCGGAACTCCGCTCGCAGGAGCTGTGTTCGGACTTGAAGTTTTTCTGATCGGAAGAATACGATACACTGCCATTTTTCCTGCTTTTGCTTCGGCTATTCTCGCAGATTGGATCACGAATCTCTGGAATGTGACACATACACATTACCATATCGATCTTATTCCAAAACCTGAGTTTTTACCTATTGTTTACAGTATCCTGGCAGGAATTGTATTTGGAATCTGCGCAGCAGCGTTCAGTAAAATTATTCATTGGGCGGGTGCTATTTTCAAGTCTAAGATTACATATCCTCCTCTACGGCCTATTGTTGGAGGAACGATCATCGCTTTAGCGGTCCTGATCATGGGAACGACCCGATATATCGGATTAGGGGTTCCGATTATTGTGGAATCATTCGAAAAGCAGCTTCCATTATATGATTTCGCCTTAAAGATGATTTTTACCATTATCACACTTTCAGCAGGATTTAAAGGAGGGGAAGTCACACCTTTATTCTTTATCGGAGCTACTTTAGGCAGCGCATTATCATTATTTATTCCACTTCCTTTCGGTCTGCTGGCGGGAATGGGCTTTGTTGCTGTATTTGCCGGAGCCACCAATACTCCTTTGGCCTGTATGCTAATGGGGATAGAATTATTTGGAGCCGAATGCGGTGTTTATGTAGCTATCGCCTGTGTTGTTTCTTATCTTCTTTCGGGGCACAACAGTATTTACACTAAACAAAAAATTGGAGAAGCCAAGAACCGCAGATATGAAAGTCAGCAGGACAGGTCTATTTCTGATTTCTTATAGTTTTTTTGCTGGTTGACGGTTATCCCTAGAGTATCGTGTCTCCCTATTTCCAACTATAATCCGTACTTTTGCGTTATGTTCGATTACAGATTAAAAGTCTTCCATACAGTAGCATCAAGGCTAAGTTTTACAAAAGCATCAGAAGAGCTTCATATTTCACAACCGGCTGTTACAAAGCACATCAAAGAAATTGAAACTCAGCTGGGAGCCAAGCTATTTGACCGTAAGGGAACTTCTATTCAGCTGACACAAAGCGGAAAAATATTGCATGAATATGCTGAAAAAATACGGAATATTTACCGCGATCTGGAGTTTCAGATCAGCCAGGTTAATCAACAACATAAGGGAAAATTGATTATCGGAGCCAGTACAACGGTTGCACAATATATCCTTCCCGAAATCCTGGCCAAGTTCAATACTTATTATAAAGATATAAAGATCGAACTTCTTACCGGAAATACCGAAGCTATTTCTGCTCTTCTGAAGGAAGAAAAAATTGATTTGGGAATCATAGAAGGCGAATCACAATCTGCCTACTTCGACTATAAAACCTTTAAGGCAGATGAAATTGTGCTTGCTGCAAAAGCCAGTCATCCACTTGCCCACAAAACTTTACAGACCAAAGACCTGTACGATATTGATATGATTTTCCGGGAGCAAGGTTCGGGAACATTGGAGTTTATCCAAAACAGGTTAAGAGAAAAAGGAATTAACATCAATGAATTAAAAACAGTCATACAGCTTGGAAGCAGTGAAAGTATCAAAAATTACCTGCTTTACTCAGACTGCATGGCCTTTCTTTCTATCAGTACGATTCTCACCGAATTAAAAAATAATATCCTGACCGTTGTTGATATTAAAAATTTCAGCATCGAAAGAAATTTTCATTTTATCCTTCCCAAGGGTGACCAGTCCGAACTGATAGCTCTATTTTTAAAGTTTGCGGAATAACTCCGATATTTTTCAGGTTTTAGCTAAATCCAGGTGAATGTATTTAATTTATTTGGGTGGCAGACTAAAGCTCACCTCTATTAATATTGATATCCGTATGGATAGTAGTTGTATAACGGCAATATCTTTTATCTTTTATCTTTTATCTTTTATCTTTTATCTTTTATCTTTTATCTTTTATCTTTTATCTTTTATCTTTTATCTTTTATCTTTAATTATAACTTATAGTTATCCAATATAACAAAATACAATTTACTTTGTGATAATATATTGCCGAATTTTGACCCATCATTAAAGTTCGCAATATGAAAGATCTCATTCAAAATGAAGTTGTACGAAAAGCCGTTTTTATCATACTGGCTATTTTATGCCTTACTCCCTTTATATCATCTCCAATAGCCCTGGTTCTTGGTTTTGGTCTGGCTGTCTTTATAGGAAATTCTTTTGAAAAACATTTGCATCAATATATTCATCTGCTGTTGCAGATTTCAATTGTCGGATTGGGTTTCGGACTAAAACTTGATGAGGCCCTGCATGCAGGAAAAACCGGATTGATGTTAACTGTTGTCAGTATTGTCAGCGTAATGCTTTTGGGATTCATCCTTGGAAAAGTTTTTAAGCTTGAAAGGCCTTTATCATATCTGTTATCAGCCGGAACTGCTATTTGTGGCGGGAGTGCCATCGCAGCAGTTTCTCCTATCATTAAGCCAAGTACCAAACAGATTTCACTGGCTTTAGCTATTGTTTTTACCCTAAACTCTATCGCCTTGTTTATTTACCCGGCTATCGGCCACCTTTTGAACCTTTCCCAGGAACAGTTTGGTCTCTGGTGTGCTGTGGGCATTCATGATACCAGTTCTGTAGTAGGTGCAGCCGGCAAGTATGGAGATGAGGCGTTGAAAGTGGCCACTACCGTAAAATTAGCCCGTGCTTTATGGATTATTCCGGTTTCATTGATCACGATGTTTATTTTCAAGAACAAAGAATCAAAAGTAAAAATTCCATGGTTTATCGGATATTTTATAGTGGCCATTCTGCTGAATACTTATTTTCCTGTTCTTGACGCTTTCAGTACTTCGATCACTGCTGTGGCTAAATCCGGTTTAAATCTTACTTTATTTTTCATTGGCTCTACCCTTTCCATCCAAACCTTGAAAACAATAGGATGTAAACCTTTGTTAACCGCTGTACTGCTTTGGGTCAGTATAAGTATTGGCAGCTTACTTTATATCATCCATTAAAAGCAGCGGAACCCTTTTATCATCAAAAGGGTTCCGCTTATTAAATGTGGAAATGTTTATTTCATGTAAATGTTTTCTTATATTTCACCACAAGTATATACCTGAGGGCAGCCAATATATTGAACACAATACCATGGACCTGTCACAGACCCTGAGCAGCTGCATCCGCAAAGAGATAAATCAGGATTTCCGCTTACTCCTCCGGAGATATTCTTAAGATCTGCTTTTCTTAATTTTTTAGCATTTTTAATACTATTCATGTGATTTAGTTTTAATTAAACAATATAGTTTTAGTTACTTCCCAAAGTTAAACAAATATTAAATATTCGCAACATATTTTCATAAAAATTTTAATAAAAACCTGATTTTTAAATTATTAAAATATAAAAAACAAGGAATACACATTATTTATTAATTAAACAACATAAAATAGCACCATATTCAAAAGGTATGATCACCAATTAAATGACGAATATCGCGAATAATCTCATTTCAATAAAAAAATTAAACCCTCTCACAAATGGAGAGGGTTTAACACTATAAATTGTTTCATTAGCAGGTGATGACCTGTAAACAGTTTTTGTATTTCACACAATAGGCCGGACCTGTAACCGCACCTGTACAACTACAGCCGCATTGCGAAAGATCCGGGGTTGCGATTCCCGCTACACCACCTACGATATTTTTAAGATCGTCTTTTTTAGCTTTTTAGCGTTTTTTAAAATTTTTTGTGACATGATGATTTGATTTTAGTTAAAATTTAATTTGTCTTCTTTCAAAAGTAATTAAAAAATAGCTCTATAAAATCACAAAAAAAGTTAATTAACTCAAATTCTGACATGTAATAGTACAAGAAGGAAGTTACTATTCTGTAAATTCCAGATCTCTGTCATGGGTTTCTGAGATGGTAAGGGCAGAATAAAAGGCGAGGCCAAAAACTACGGCGCCTACGATAGCAGCACTTTCCACTACGGAAAAATTATCTTTCAGCGTATCAAATGCCAGAATCATAACCGGCACCAGACCCCTTACCATATTGGGGACGGTCGTTGTAGCTGTATTTCTGATATTGGTTCCGAACTGTTCTGCTGCGAGGGTAACAAACATAGCCCAATATCCGGTTCCAAAGCCCAACCATACACAAAATAAGTAATATTTAGTTTCTGTGTCGGTATTGCCAAAGAGCATGATGGCGACGCCCACCAAAGTGAATATCAACATATAAAATATAGCCATTTTACGGGATTTTAAAGCATGGGAGATAAAACCACTCATCAGATCTCCCACAGAAATCCCTACATAAGCCCACATAATGGCTTTTCCGGGATTAAGATCCTTAATTCCAAATTCAGGAGCAAATTGATTGGCCAAAACGGCCAGAATTCCGATACAATACCAGGTTGGCAATCCCACCGCGATGCATTTTAAATACCTTATCAGTCTATCCTTATTCGTGAAAAAGGATAGAAAATTACCTTTAGAAACATTTTTATGCACGATATTCTTATATATCCCCGACTCTGAAACACTTATCCTGAGTAACAGCAACAGAATTCCCATTACCCCGCCAATGATAAAAGATATATTCCATCCTCCTGCAAGCTCTACCGTAAGCTGAGCTACAACGGCGCCCATCAGTCCGAATCCGGCAACTACTGAGGTCCCGATGGCTCTCAAACTCTTCGGCAGGCTTTCAGAAACCAGTGTAATTCCCGCTCCAAGCTCCCCTGCTAACCCAATACCGGCTATAAACCTTAAAGCGGCGTATTGATAGACTAAATGCTCTTTTGGAAAATAGGGTAAAAAACCACAGGCAATATTCGCTAATGAATACACTAAAATGGATCCGAAAAGTACGGATAACCTTCCTTTTTTGTCTCCAAAAATCCCCCAGAAGACACCACCGATCAGAAGACCAACCATTTGACAATTCAGAATAAAGGTTCCGTCTGCATCAGGGTTTAGTCCTAACGCCTTTAAACTTGGAATTCTGACAATCCCGAATAATAAAAGGTCATAGATATCGACGAAATAGCCTAAGGCAGAAATAATAACGGGAATAGAGAAAATGTACTTCAGCTTTGAAGACATGGACAGTTCTTGCATTTTTAAGTTTTGATAAAAATAAAAAACCTTTCAATTTCTTGAAAGGTTTTTATAAAATATCTTTGTCCGATTATTATCTGGCAATATTCACTGCTCTTGTTTCTCTGATCACGGTCACTTTTACCTGTCCCGGATAGGTCAGTTCATTCTGGATTTTTTCAGAGATGTCATAAGAAAGCTGAGAAGCCACTTCGTCATTTACTTTTCCGCTCTCTACCATTACCCTTAATTCTCTACCGGCCTGAATTGCGTAAGCACTCGATACCCCATCAAAGCTTAATGCGGCAGATTCAAGGTCTTTCAGTCTTTGGATATAAGATTCCAAGACTTGTCGTCTTGCTCCCGGTCTTGCTCCGGAAATAGCATCAGCAACCTGGATGATTGGTGATAATAATGATTTCATTTCGATCTCATCGTGGTGAGCTCCGATGGCGTTCACTACTTCTGCATTTTCACCATATTTCTCAGCCCATTGCATTCCTAACAGCGCGTGAGGTAGTTCAGATTCCTGCTCAGGAACTTTCCCGATATCGTGTAAAAGACCTGCTCTTTTTGCCAATTTTACGTTCAATCCTAATTCAGCAGCCATGGTTGCAGCGATATTGGCGACTTCTCTTGAGTGCTGCAGTAAGTTTTGTCCGTATGAAGAACGATACTTCATTCTTCCGACAATTTTGATCAGTTCAGGGTGCAATCCGTGGATTCCCAAATCAATGATGGTTCTCTTTCCTACTTCAATGATTTCTTCTTCGATTTGTTTTCTTGTTTTCTCCACCACCTCTTCGATTCTTGCCGGGTGAATTCTACCGTCTGTAACCAATCTGTGAAGAGATAGTCTTGCAATCTCTCTTCTTACAGGATCGAAACAAGACAAGAGAATGGCCTCCGGAGTATCGTCAACAATGATCTCAACTCCTGTTACCGCTTCTAAAGCACGGATGTTTCTACCTTCTCTACCGATAATTCTACCTTTTACTTCATCAGATTCGATATTGAAAACAGATACCGAGTTTTCGATGGCCTGCTCAGTTCCGATTCTCTGAATGGTCTGGATAACAATTTTTCTGGCTTCATTTTTAGCATTCAGCTGAGCCTCTTCCATGATTCCCTGAACGTGTGCCTGAGCTCTTGTTTTTGCTTCAGCCTTCATGGTTTCCACCAATTCCGCTTTAGCTTCTTCAGCAGTGTAATTAGAGATTTTTTCCAGTATTTCTACTTTCTTAGCAGTTGCGGTATCTAATTCCTGTTGTTTTCTTTCAAGAATTTCGTTTTTCTTAGAATAATCTGCAATCTGTTTGTCTAAATCCTTTTCAAGCTTTCCTACTTTACTAAGCTCATCGTTAAGCTTATGTTCCTTATCCTTCGTTCTTTTCTCAACCTCCTGCATTTTCTTTTCACGAGACTGGATATCAGCATCATGCTGAGATTTCAGTTCCAGGAATTTTTCTTTGGCCTGAAGGTTCTTTTCTTTCTTTATGGATTCAGCCTGTACGTTTGCTTTTTCTATAAGGTTTTCGGCATTTTTCTTTGCATCGTCTATGATAAACTTTGCTTTCGTATTGAGCGAGCTTTTAGAGAAAAATATCCCTATTACGGCCCCAATAACTAAACAAATAACGCCGACTATAACTTCTATCATAATATATATTGAGTTTTAATTGTATTCATATCTTTTTAAAATAAAAAAAGCCCACAATAATCCAGAGATTGAGAGTAAACTCCTAATCAACACGATTTGAACTGATTTCCACTGTCTGTAATCCGGAGACCGGCACGCCATTCAATGGACATTTGTTCGGTAATTGTTTAGCGTTGAGTTTACCTTTAATGTGTTAGAATTATTGTAGGCAGTCTTGTTCAGGAAAAAAAATCTATTTCCCGATTTCATTCAATGACTGATTAATTTGGGTTAATCTGTCGTTGGTAGAATTAATATTTTTTTCGTAATTAAGAGATACTACTTCAGCATTGGTTCCCAGTTTCAGGGCACACATCGCCAAAGCATCCTGTTTATCTCTTACATCGAAGTTTTGTTCAAAATCTTTAATCATATTTTCGATCTGCTTCCCGACTTTACGCAAAGTCTCTTCCTCTGCTGCCGGTACGTTCAGCGGATATACCCTTCCTGCAATGTTTACGGTTATTCTCCTTACCTCCATTATAGTCCACTGTTTTGAAGCTGAGCAATACAGAAATCAATTTCTTTCACCAATCTGTTGATATGATTTTTCATTAACCTATTGTGTTCAGGATTTCCTGATATTGCTGAATAAAGTTTTATATTTTTTTGTTCTTCTGCTAATACCTGATTTCTTCTTCTTTCCTCATCATACTTCTTCTTCAAATCTTCATGCTCAGTACTTAATTCCGCTAACTTTTCAGTAAGATTTCTGTAATTCTTTTGAAGAGCCAAAATCTTTCTCTCTAATTCTGAAAAATTGTTTTCTAAATCTTGAAGCATTTCAGGTTGTATATTCTAACTAGAAGCAAAAATAAAAAAATAATAACACTAACAAAAATAAAAGCCACTATATTTTGAGGTGCCAACAAAAAAGGAGATGCAAAAGCACCTCCTTTGTATTTTTCAATAGGATATTTCTTATTCAAATTTAAGGACAAACATGATAGCTCTTGTCTGTAATGTAGACACCGCAGAAGCCCAGTACGGAGGTGTAGTGGCATTATCCGCTACTTTTTCGTTGTTCATAAAGAACGTTCCTCTGATTCCCGGAGTCAGTTTAAATTTATTGAAATAAAACTGAATTCCCATTTCCGCAGACCATGCAAAATTGTGCGTGGTGGATCTGAAAATGCCCTGCATATTATCATCGGTAGAAGATGCATTAGACTGCAGGTTCACAATATAGTTTACCCCTGCAGCAACATAAGGCCTTGAATTGTACCATCTCTGCCCATGAAGTTCCAGCATTACAGGAATATCTACCAGGGTAGATTTGATTTCTCTTACTTTATCTTTTTCCTGTAAAGGGATCGGCATGAAAGGAGGATTGGTTAAAGATCCGCCGGCATAGATGTCATTTGATTGCGTATTAAAAGTCAACTGTCTTTGAGCAAACTGTAAACCAGGTTCTAATCTTACATCAAGATAGTCGTTCAGTCTCCATTTTGCGATAAGACCGGCACCGAAACTGTAACTTTCTTTAGAGGTAACAAGATTCTGATTTTCATTCATACCGTACCTAGGGTGCAGTACAATGCGGTAGTCTAGTCTGTTCCCGTTCAGATAAAACCCCCAGCTGAATTTTTGTTCGTCGAAATCTTCCAACTTATCCATTCTGTTTCGGGTTCTAAATTGCGCGTTTGCAAAAACGGCAACATTTACTGAGGTCAAAACCAGTGCTTTTAATAGAAATTTATTCATAGGTTACTTTGTTGCTTTGTAAATTGTGGCTATACCTAAACTTAATTTTTTATATTCTACTTTCTTAAATCCCGTATCTAAAAGAATTTGCTTCATCTTTTCCCCGAAAGGAAAAGCATTTACAGAATCCGGAAGGTATGTATACGCCCTATTATCTTTAGAAACCAATCTGCCAATGGCAGGCAATATATTTTTGAAATAAAACATATACAATGGCCCCATGAAACCCTCAACCTTTGAAAACTCCAGTATATAAACACTCTTGTTATCTTTAACTACTCTTCTTAACTCTGCCAAACCTTTGGTAAGGTTTTCAAAATTCCTTACTCCAAATGCAACGGAAACGGCATCGAATCTATTGTCCTCGAAAGGTAAATTTTCTGCATCTCCTTTTTGCATGGAAATTTTGCCGTCTAATTTAAGTTTTTTTATTTTAATAACGCCAACATTGAGCATTTGTTGTGATAAATCTAAACCAACTACTTTGGAACCGGTTCCTTTTTCGATCGTAATTGCCAGATCTCCCGTTCCAGTAGCCACATCCAGCACTTCCTGCGGGTTATCATTTTTCATCCATTTTACCAGTTTATTTCTCCATAAAACATCAATTTTCATGGATAAAACATGGTTCAGAAGGTCATACTTCGGCGCAATATTGTCGAACATATCCTCCACCTGGCTTTTTTTTTGTAGCCCCTGTATCGTAGGGAGTAACTTTGGTAATATCTTTTGTCAAAACTTAAAACTTGTAATATTCTTTATAATAATTTAGGTAATCCTGCTTTCTGAAGATTTTGGATCTCGATTCCACTTTCTGGATATTTTTGATCACTTTGTCATAATCTTCATCAACATTGTAATAAAAATCTTCTGTGTAAAGCTTGTTGAAACGCTTTGCTCCTCCGACATAATCTTTTCCATCAATCACCGTCTTGTCAAGGGACATCAACAGTGAATCTTTTTTAAGATTATACCCGTAGTACTGGTCATTCACGTAGTAATCCTGGTGAGCAATGTTCAGCAAACCACGAAGTTTGTTTACTTCAAATGCCGAATCGTACAGCATTTTTTTATTCTGGTCAAAAACCTGAATAGAGTTTTTCCCCTTCTTCAGATCCACATGCACATACTGCCCCGCAGAAATGATTCCTTCGGAACCATTATTAATCTTAAAATAATAGGTATTCGGGGTAGGATTATCTACAACATAATAATTCTTCTTGGCTAAAAAAAGGAAGTAGATCCCAAAGGCAACGATAAACGCCACAGCTGCAATAAGTAAGCCTTTCAAGGACGAGTTGTTTTTCATAGATTGTAAAGTACAATTTTTGCAAATTTAATAATATTTTTAATTCTCCGTTATTAATATTAATTATTAACTTTGCATCTTTAAAAAAACAATATAAACGAATGCCGAATACGATCATTATTGGCTCTGGATCTTACATTCCGAACAGAGTTATTGGTAGAGATTACTTCATGAATTCCGAGTTCTATACTGAAGACGGAGTAAAGATTGAAAAGCCTGTGGAAGAGACCATTGCGAAGTTTGTAGAAATTACAGAAATCGAAAACAGGAGATTCATTGAGGATGATCTTTCCAACTCACAAATCGGATATGAAGCCGCTAAAATTGCCCTTGAGGATGCAAAAGTAGACGGCGAAGAACTGGATTATATTATTTACGCAAGTAATTTCGGGGAAGTTACTGAGAACGGATATGCTGATTTCATGCCTACAATGGCTGCAAGAGTAAAGAATAAGCTGGGTATTAAAAACAGAAAATGTGTAACGTATGATATGCTTTTCGGATGTCCGGGATGGGTAGAAGCTATGATTTTAGCAGACAACCTGATTAAAGCTAACGTAGCAAAAACAATTCTGGTTGTTGGAGGTGAAACATTAAGCCGTGTAACAGATCCACATGACAGAAACAGAATGATCTTTGCTGACGGTGCGGGAGCTGTAGTCGTAAAAGCCACTGACGATGAAAATGTTGGAATCATTGCTCACAATACAATCTGTGACAATGGCCCTGAATTAAATTACCTTGAGAATGCTCCGTCTATCAATAAAGAAGTTGACCAAAAGCGCCTTTACGTAAGAATGCTGGGAAGAAAAATTTATGAGTACGCTCTTAAAAACGTTCCCGTTGCCATCAAGGAAACGATCACAGATGCAGGACTATCCATTGAAGATATTGACAAAATCCTGATCCACCAGGCTAATGCGAAGATGGATTATGCCATGATTGAAAGGCTTCACAGACTTTATGATATCAAAGAGTATGATCATGCGATCTCTCCAATGACTATTCAGGACTTAGGGAACACCTCTGTTGCAACCATTCCTACGATGTATGATTTAATAATTAAAGGAAAAATGGCTGGTCAATCGTTTAAAGATAACGGGAACATTGTGATGACTTCGGTAGGTGCCGGAATGAACATCAATGCTCTTGTTTACAGATTTCCTAAAAAATAGCATTTAAACAATTAAAAATATAAAAAAGCACAAAGGAAATCTTCTTTTGTGCTTTTTTTACATCAGATTATGCAAAAGAATCTTTTAATCATTGCCGGAATCTTCCTGTTTTTGGAGATTTATATTTATCAGGCCGTAAGAACACTGACCGATAATTTCTGGCTGAGAACCGGCTACTGGGCAGTATCTCTGGTTATCTACGGAATTTTCGCCTACGAGGTAACCCATTATCAAAGGTCGGACCGCAGTATGATAAGAGCACAGATCATGATTTCACTGTTCCTGGTATTTATCCTTCCTAAAATCTTTGTCGTTTTATTTTTACTGATAGATGATATTTTCAGAATCGGAAGTTATGCTATCGGATTTACCCAGTCTGCAGACAATTTCTTTCCCGAGAGAAGAAAATTCCTGAGCCTTGCGGGACTGGGAATGGGCGGAGTGCTTTCTTTGTTGTTTATTGACGGAATAACGTTCGGGAAATACCGTCATAAAGTAAGAAGAATCAAAGTAAAGCTGGCGAATCTTCCCAAAAGCTTTAAAGGTTACAAAATCATCCAGATCTCCGATGTGCATAGCGGAAGCTTTTCAGACCCGGGGAAACTGCAACATGCTATTGATCTGATCAATGAGCAGAATCCGGATCTTGTTTTATTTACCGGAGATATGGTAAATAATGTAGCGGACGAATTCAAACCTTTTATTTCTCTGTTTTCGAAGATTAAAGCGAAAGACGGCAAGTTTGCGGTCCTTGGAAACCATGATTACGGAGATTATGTAACCTGGACTTCCCTTGATGCTAAAAAACAGAATCTGGACACCCTTATCGACTATGAAAAGCAAGCCGGCTTTGATATGCTGAGAAATGAGCACCGTGTCATTGAGAAAAACGGCGAAAAACTATACATCCTGGGGGTTGAAAACTGGGGACTGAAACCGTTTCCTCAATTTGGGAAGATCGATGATGCTTTGAAGGGGATTCCTGAATCTGCAACCAAGATCTTGATGAGCCACGACCCTACTCATTTTGATTATGTTGTAAAAAAACATCCGGGAAACATTCACCTGACACTTTCGGGACATACTCATGGGATGCAGTTTGGCCTGGACCTTAAAAATATAAAATGGTCGCCGGTTCAATACCGCTATCCAAAGTGGGCTGATTTATACGAAAGTGAGGGAAAGATGCTGTATGTCAACCGAGGTTTCGGGGTACTGGGATATCCTGGAAGAGTGGGCGTATTGCCGGAAATTACCCTTTTTGAACTGAATTAGAGATACGGGATCGAGTTACGAGTTACGTGGTGGACAATGACTATTTTTGTGGATGGCTATCTTAAACTTTGAATCTTGAGCTTAAACCCTTTAATTTAACACCTGCTACCTAATAGCTGCTACCTAATAACCGCTACCCAACATCTAAAAAATATAATCTTTCATACGGGAAACAGCAAGCTCTTTCCCATTAATAAAACTCAGGAGGGCATCTAATTTGTCCTCCATTTTTCTGCCTGAAAACAAAGTTCTGTAAAAAGGAATATGAAAACGGTATTTTTTAAAATCCGTAAACTGCCAGGTATTGAGATAGATCAGTACAAATTCTTCATTCTGTAATGTTTCCAGCATCATATTCTGGTAATATTTCATCGGCAGGATCTGAAAGGTAAAATCATTATAGGGCAACTGACTGTATGGTGAGATGCTTTCAGGAACAATACTCAATCCGTCTTCTTCCGTTATTTCAGTATCTCTTTTCAGTCTTTTAAAAGGAAAAAGAATATTAGCATTGTCGATATTGGAAACATAATTAAATTCCAGAAGCTTAAGACGTTCCTGAGGAATCTTTACATCCTTCTGACGGATTCCCCGAATTTGTTTTTCGAGCAGGTCCTGAATATTCTTCTTGGCATTTTCAATGTCATCAAGATTTGAATCTTTATTATAAAAAGCAATTTCATGCCCTTTGGATGAAATTGCTTTTATAAGATTCTGCAGTTTTCCGGTAAGGGAAACCTCCACAAAAAAAACTTGCTTTTATGTCATGAATATCTAAAATTCTGAGAATGGCTTTTGTATTCTCTTCAGTGATTTTCAATCTTTCTTCATCGGTTATTTTGAAGCTGTTTTGTACCTCAGCCTCAATTTCTATAATGTTGAAAGTTAATAAAATCATTTAAATTAAATTTTAGATGAAAATTATAATATACTAAAAATCAGATGTTAAATAAAAGTTTAAATAAAGCTTTACTTTACATTATTAATTCTTTGCTAATTTCACTTTCAGATTTTTGATCATATCTTTCGACATTTCTGAAATTCCAAAATCATAAGACAGTCCCCAGTCTTTTTCGCTACGGAATCATCAATTGAAGCCGGCCACGAATCCGCAATTGCCTGTCTGAAATCCGGCTGATAATCGATTGAGAAATCAGGAATTTCTTTCTTGATTTCTTCTGCCAATTCTTTCGGCGTAAATGACATTCCTCCTAAATTATAAGACGAACGAACGGTCAGACTTTCTTTGGGAGCATCCATTAACTTCAGGGTTGCGTTAATAGCATCGTCCATATACAACATCGGCATTCCGGTGTTTTCAGAAATGAAGCTTGTATATTTGCCCTCCTCTATTGCTTTGTAGAAAATCTCAACAGCGTAATCGGTTGTTCCGCCACCTGCAGGAGTTTTCCATGAAATCAATCCGGGATATCTGATACTTCTTACATCCACACCATATTTGTCGAAATAATACTCGCACCACTTTTCACCTGCCATTTTTGAGATCCCATATACGGTAGTAGGATTCAGAACGACATCCTGTCCTACATCATGCTTAGGAATTCCTTTTCCAAATACAGCGATAGAACTTGGCCAGAAGATCTTTTTAAGGAGTCCTTCCTTTGCCATTTCACAAAAATGAAGCAGAGGTTCAAGATTTAATTTCCATGCAAAAATTGGCTGCTTTTCAGAAGTTCCGGATAAAAGGGAAGCTAAGTGATACACTGTAGTGATATCATAGTCTTTAATCACCTGTCTCACTAACTGTGTATTGGTTACATCCATTCTTTCATAATGCCCCGCAGAAGTAATTCCTTCCTGCCATCTGTCCAGTCCTGAAGCAACAACATTTTCTGCTCCGTGAATTTCAACAAGTCTGTTCGTCAATTCGGTGCCGATTTGTCCCAAGGCACCTGTAATCAGTATTCTTTCCGTATAGGATTCCATTTTTCAGATTTTTTTAGAATTGTACAAAAGTAAAAAAAACATGTTAACCATAATAAAAAAGGTGTATTTAAAAAAACACACCATTGATTTTCTGTAGGAAAATATTTCAAAATTGAGGTAAACCGGATCCGGTTAAAAGCTCAGATTCAACCGTACAAAGAGAAATCTTCCGTTCATTCCAAACTGGGAAATATTCCTGGAATATACAAACTGATAATTCGCATAGAGAGCACATTGGTGAATAAGGAATATTGGGAGCATTACTTATATTTCCAAAAAAAGAATTGATATTAATCCGTTTTTAAGAGCTCTTTGTTCAATCTCATTATAACTTAAAATGATTTCTCAATGAAATAGTCAGGTTCCTTGGTACTTAGTCTTTTAAACAGGATTTCTATAAATTTAAAATGTGACGGGTTTTCTCGCTATGGCTTGGCACCTTTACTTTAATTACGCAAGCGAAAGATAATTACCTACTCCTAAAAGAATAGTGAGATCTGTAGCAAAAATAAAAGTGTAAAAGGAATCTATCCGTACAGCAAAAACTACATTAAACGAAAGGAAAAGATACGTTTAGAAAATTCAATAAAAATGTTAAAATTTATATGGCATTAGCTCTTCTTAATTTTTGATTAGTTTTTGTTGATAGATACACAAAGAAATTTTGTTACAAGAACAATCAACACCAACGGTTTACATAAAAATCGGTAATTTTGTTATAAAGAAAAACAATCATATGAAGAAGATCTTAATTGCTTCGATCCTGTTGATAAGTCAACTGAGCTGGGCTCAGTTGACCAATTTCAATACTATTAAGGAAGTTCAGGTAAAAAATAAGGGCGTTGTAGTTTCTGCACATCCCTTAGCCAGTGAAGCGGGAGCCGCAATCTTAAGGATGGGAGGAAATGCCTATGATGCTATTACCGCAACACAGTATGCACTGGCTGTTGTCTATCCGCAAGCAGGCAATATCGGAGGCGGCGGATTTTTAGTAGGGGTAAAAAACAATGGGGAAAAATTTACATTAGATTACAGGGAAACAGCTCCGAAAAAAGCTTCCCGGGATATGTATATTGATAAAAAGGAAAAGCCGATACCGATCTTTCTCAGAACGGAAGACTGGCGGTAGGAATTCCGGGAAGTGTTGCCGGTTTTTTTGCTACTTTAAAGCACTGCAAGCTACCTATGGAAAAGATTATTCAGCCTGCCATTGATCTTGCTGAAAAAGGATTTGCCATCACAGATAAAGAGGCAGAAATGCTGAATAGCCAAAGAGAAAAATTTCAGAAACATAATAGGTCTTCTATTATTTTTGTAAAAGACGCTCCATGGAAAGCAGGAGATCTATTAATTCAAAAAGACCTTGCCGAAACCTTAAAGCTGATCCAAAAATTGGGAGCAAAAGGATTTTACGAAGGAAAAACAGCTGATCTGCTGGTTGCAGAAATGAAAAGAGGCAACGGAATCATTACCCTGGAAGACCTTAAAAACTATAAAGTCGCAGAGAGAAAAGCTCTTGAATTTGACTATAAAGGAAATGATGTTGTCACCATGCCTTTACCTTCAAGTGGCGGGGTACTTCTGGCCCAAATGCTGAGAATGGCGAGTTTTGAAAATCTTGAAAAATATCAGCAGAACTCCACGAAGGCTGTTCAGATTATGGCTGAAGCAGAAAGAAGAGCCTTTGCAGACAGAGCAGAATATATGGGTGACCCTGATTTTATTCAGGATAAAACTTCTTATTTGATCTCTGATGAATACCTGAAAGGCAGATGGAAAAATTTCAGTTTTGATAAAGCAACTCCAAGCTCTGAAGTGGGAAAAATCATAGCCCAGCCTAATGAATCTATGCAGACCACTCATATTTCTGTACTGGATAAGGATGGAAATGCGGCTTCTGTGACCACAACTCTTAATGGTTATTATGGAAGCAAAGTTTTGGTTTCAGGCGCAGGTTTCTTTTTAAATAACGAAATGGATGATTTCTCTATCAAGCCGGGAGTACCCAATATGTTTGGAGCCGTTGGTGGAGAAGCCAATGCCATTCAGCCTAATAAAAGAATGCTTTCATCTATGACTCCAACTATTATTCTTAAGAACGGAAAACCTTTTATGGTGGTAGGAACTCCCGGAGGAACAACCATTCCCACTTCAGTTTACCAGTCTATTGTGAATGTTGTAGATTTTAAACTGAATGCCAACATTTCAGTGAATGCACCGAAATTTCACCATCAGTGGCTTCCTGAAACGATAACGGTAGAAAATAATTTTCCGGAAAGTACCATTACCGAACTGAAAAGTAAAAATTACGTCATTGAAAAAACAAAATATATTGGAAAAACAGAGATGATTGTTCTGGATGACAAAGGGAATATCCATGCAGTCGCAGATGGTCGTGGAGATGACTCCGTGGCGGTTGAATAATCATTTCCCGTATCGGAGGGAATTACAAAATTTATAATAATACATTTGATAATGACATTTCGGCGGGGCTTTCAGCCCCGCCGAAACTTTTTCATGACATTCGTCATGTTTTTATAAAAAATTCATACTTTCGCACTTTCAGAAATGTAAAATTATTTCACTTTGAAAGCAAAAAAAATATATCAGCATCTTTATTTCCAGGTGATCGTCGCAATTGTTTCGGGCATTCTTTTAGGACAATTCTATCCTGAATTGGGAGAAAAAATGAAACCACTGGGAGATGGTTTTATCAAACTTGTAAAAATGATCATTGCTCCGGTTATTTTCATTACCCTTACTTTGGGTATTGCTCATATGACTGACCTAAAAAAAGTTGGAAGGATTGCTGTAAAAGCGATGATTTATTTTTTCACGTTTTCAACATTAGCTCTTATCATTGGCCTTGTGGTAGGTAATGTACTGCAACCCGGCCACGGTCTGAATATTGATCCGGCAAGTCTTTCCGGTGATGTTTCCCAATATCAGGCAAAAGCCCACGAATCAACACTGACGGGCTTCATTATGAATATTATTCCTGAAACACTGTTTAGCCCCTTGGTAGGTGAAAACATACTTCAGGTTCTTTTGGTTGCTATTTTAATGGGTGTTGCATTGGTTTTAACTAAGGAAAAGAGCGGGAATGTCACTCATTTTTTACAGGATCTGTCTGCTCCGGTATTCAAAATTGTTCATATGCTCATGAAACTTGCTCCTATCGGTGCTTTCGGAGCCATGGCTTTTACGATAGGAAAATATGGTCTTCATTCGGTACTGAATCTGATATTTCTGGTAGCTACTTTTTACATTACTTCCATTCTTTTTGTCGTTCTTGTTCTGGGAGCGGTAGCATGGTATAACGGATTCAATATTTTCAAGCTTTTATTTTACCTTAAAGAGGAGCTTCTTTTGGTATTGGGAACGAGCTCTTCAGAATCTGCACTTCCGGGAATTATGGAAAAAATGGAAAAAGCAGGATGTTCGAAAGCTATAGTAGGTCTTGTAGTTCCCACAGGCTACTCGTTCAATCTGGACGGCACCAATATTTATATGACTCTGGCCTCTTTGTTTATTGCTCAGGCATTAAATATTCATCTTTCTCTTGACAAACAACTGATGCTGTTATTGATTGCTATGTTAAGTTCCAAAGGTGCTGCAGGAGTTACGGGAGCAGGATTTGTTACGTTAGCAGCAACATTAGCAGTAGTTCCGGAAATTCCGATTGCAGGAATGACCCTGATCTTAGGAATTGATAAATTTATGAGTGAATGCAGAGCGCTTACGAATGTTATCGGAAACTCTGTAGCCACAGTCGTAGTTGCCGATTGGGAAAAACAACTGGACCAGGAACAGTTTCATTATTGTTTAAATCATCCTCAGGAAGTTGAAAAAAGATGGAAGTGTAGACAGGCTGCAGAAACTAAAGCTGGCCCATCGTTACTTCAGTTTGCAAACAGAGAATTTGTTATAAGAATTACGAAATCAGCCTGTTATCGATCAACCAGCGATTTTAAATCAAAATATTTAAGCTTGATGGCTGTACCTTCACATGAACAGGAGATTCAATCTTGTTAAACTCACCATCAAGATGCCAATTTTTGGTATTGACTTTAAATGATATTTCGGAAACGGGAAGATAGGTCACATATTCATCATCTTTCAGTCTCTTGGTAAACATTCTGAAAGCAAAAAGAGCAGAATAAGTAAGAGGAAACTTTTTTACCAAAACCATATCCACCAGTCCATCACTTTTACTCGCCTTGGGAGCAATATAGGCATTATTTCCAAACTGTCTTGTATTGGCGATATTCAGCATCAGGTATTTACCGTTATACTGCTTATATGCTTCATCAGAAAATTTCACCTTGATCGGTTTATAATTGAAGAAGGTTTTCAGGGAAACTTTAATGTAATTTTTGAATCCGCGGCTGGTTTTCTCAAATTCTTTAACTACTTTTCCATCAAATCCTGTCCCCGATACATTGATCGACAAACGGCCATTTACTGTGAACGTATCAATCTTTCTGGATTTTTTGGCTTTTATCTTTTCCAGCAACTCATCGAGGTTTTTATTAAAGCGGGTTTCATTAGAAAAACCGTTTCCTGAACCGGCCGGAAAAATGGCCAGAATTTTATCTGTATTGATCAGATTTTTTGCTACTGTAGAAATGGTACCATCCCCACCTATTGCTACGAAAATATCCACTTTATCAAAATATGTCTGAATAAACTCATCTGTTCCGGCAATAGATTCGGAGATATAATATGACGGGTTATCAACTTTTTTTTTCAGTTCGCTGAGAAACGGCTGATAATTTTTCTTAGCCGAAAAAGGATTGATGATAAAAGCTACTTTTTCCATTACCGCAAAATTAAAAAATGCTTCCTGAACCGGAAGCATTTATTTACTTAATTTTCATTCTTTCTTTAAATTCGGCATTTAAGGTTCCTTTGAGTTCTTCCCACGAAACAGGAATTGTAATATCTCCGGCAGCAAAAGCCGCAATTTCGTACGGACTGTAATGGAAATACAGGTTTTTGTCATCAAAATAGAAATTATCAGAGACTGGTATTTTATCAACCAGCAGCATTTCAGAATTTTTTACCTCGCCATTCTCATCCGTTGTTCCACTTTTTATGGTATTGATATTCTTCATTAGGATCGCTTCGATTGCGCCCGATGGCATGGAAGTAATATCTTTTAATTCAAGTTTTTTATTATTCTTAAGGTCAAAAACCCTCTCCGAATATCCATATTCATCATGTGCGCCACCAATATAGGCATTGGTTTCATACTGAATATGCATATAGCCGTTGATATTGGATTTTAAATTCATGGAAGAATTTGAATACCACTTCTGAGCACGGGTCACTTCAGTAATCCAGTCCTGATTCTCCTTTTTTATAGAATTGAAATACTCATTTTTCTGATTTTCCAGAAAGGTCTGTAGTCCTGTTTTGGAAAAATCTTTAATTTTCGGATCCTGAAAATAAATACTGTCTAAGAGTTTTTTATCTTTTACTGAAGGAAAAACCAAAAGCTTTGAAGTAAAAGCAAGCGTTAATGAATCGGCAACCTTCGTAGAGTCATTTATTTTAACAGAATCTACGGCAAAGTCTTCTGCTTGTTTTTCAGCCGTTTCCGTAACTGTTCCTGCTTTTTCATTTTTTGTACAGGCAGTAAATGCTAAGAATGAGGATAAAGCCAAAACGGCAACTGTATTTCTCATAGTTTCAATTTTAATGGTAAATACAAAAACCATTCAAAACATGAACGGTTTTTATAAAATCTTATTCTAAAGATACTCATTTCAGAAAATATACACTAATTATTTCTTACTTAAGCTGATTACCTGGTTTTCGCAATCTGAAATCATTTTCCAAATTTGTTTAAAAGCCGGATAAAACTCCTTAGGGTAAGTTGCACGCTGTACTTCTACCTTAGTTGTTAAAATAACCTTTCCGTTTTTTTCTTCTATAATATATGAATAACCAATCTCTTTATCATCTGTTTTAATTTTCTTATTCTTTGGAAAATCAGCTATTTTATAGTTTTCAGGAATGTTGATTTCGATTCTTTTCTCTTTAACAAATCCGGAAATGAAATCAATAGGATACTTTCTAGCTTCTACCTGATTAAAAATTTCAACATCATTTTTAAGAAATAAAACGGGATTTATGATCAACTTCTCTCCAACTTTATCCAAAAGATTGCTGCTGGAAAATTTTAGCTTAGTCTCAAAGTTTGAATTGTCCAATAATTTTGAGCCCACGTCCACACTATTTATACCAAATTTATTATTAAAAGATTGATTATATTTATCATTATTAAAGTCAAAATCTTCGTATGTTTCCAAAGCATACATTCCACTTTCTTCTTGAACAAAATTACCTGTTACCTCTAAATCTTCCGGGTTTAATGTTGCTTGAATAAAATATTTTTTTTTCACTTATATTATTATTTACAAAAGTCATCTCAGTCCCTTTGTCCTTTTCAAATAAAATCCCAAAGTCATTCCAGTTCCTCTGACGCATCAAATTTGCCTTTGCATTATATGAAGTTGCGTCATAAAGGTTAATCTTACCATTAATTTTAGCTGACGCCAATGCATAATTCATACTGTTAAGATCAATCGAAGCAATATTAAAAATTCCGTTATCCACAGTTGAAATTAGAAAAGGGTTAGCTTCAATACCTGAATTTCTAAGTAACATGACAAGAAATAAATTGAGGTCTGCACTGTTTCCTGTTTTTGATTTTAATAACTGTTTAATATTTTGACTTGGTATGATACTACTTTGTTTATTCCATTTATAATTTGTTTTAACAAAATTAAATACCTTATTAGCCCTTTCATTAGCCTCATAATAATTTTTGGTAACTATACGCCATTCTACACAAGTTTAATTTTGTGTAGATTTTTTTTGAACAAAACAACAAAGACCAACTATTAAATTAGTAGGTCTTTTTTATTAACAATTTTAAATTTTACAAAATGGAAACAAAAGAATCTTTTACTGATTTTCAAGAAGCAGTAAGAAAAATTTTAGAAATCTTAAATGAAAGAAGTCTATATGAAAACAAAAAGATTTTAGAAAAAGTTAATGAAATACTTGAGAGCTCATCAATCCTCAAAAGATCTGTTAATTAAATCTTGAAAATCTGTTATTGACATTCTTGATTGAATCTGTCTTCCATCACCCAGAACAATAGTGATGTTTCTTTCTCCATTTTCTTGAAATACTGGCACATAGAAATATTTTATTTGAGTAACATTTATATAATACCTTTCAGTATCAAGGGCATAAACTTCTATAAATCCTTTCATAAATTAGTAATTTTTTGAGGTTAAATTTACAATAAAAAGGTATAATTTTTGTATTTTTGTAGGAATATTTATCGAACAGAAAGCGTTAAGCTATTTTAATCTGGGTTCTGAAATCTGACAGTTTCGACACTTTGCCCCACACGATTAAAGTAACTGATGCTCACTCCATATGGTGTGGGTATATGTTGCTATTTATCATTGGGGCAGGTTTTGTCAGAACCTCAGAACAGGATTATAGTCTACAAACCCACGCCTTTCTTTTTTAAACCAAAAATATTTCTACTTTGGGTTTGAGTGGATTAGAAAATTCACTTATGAAAAAAATTATCTTTTCCTTATTTATGTTAATGGGAACTTTTTGCTTTTCCCAAACTGTAACTAAAAAGTATAACTCATATTATAACAGATATGATTATTTCGATTCTTCATCAAACCTCATAGGTTATGAAAAATACAATAGTTACTCTGGAAGATGGGAGTATTATAGCTTAAAAAGCCCTCAACAATCAAGGCAACCTTATCAGTATAAAGATCCTGAACAATTAGATATTTCTAATTTGGGGAACGCTGCAACCACTTTGCAAAACAGATATAATAGCAATCAAAAAAATGCTCAATCTGTTGTAGATGATATTCTTTATCAAATAAAGTCTTTAGATATATCTGATGATCGTAAAAACAGGATCATTGAATCTTTTAACAAGACTGTTATTAATAATATGGAAAGCCTTTATAGAGGTAATGTTAGTTGGCTTTATGATGCTGCTAATACAATCATTAAGAATACAAATTAGGAAATATGTTTAACACCAACATAAAATCAGTATTTGAATTAACTCAAACCTTTTCAACAGAACAGGATTGCATTGATTATTTGGAAATGTTGAAATGGAACAAACTTCCTGTAAGTCCTTTTGATGAAATTTCAAAAGTATATAAGTGTAAGAATAATCAATATAAATGTAAGAATACAGGCAAGTATTTTAATGTTAAGACAGGAACAATGTTTGAGAACTCTAAAGTTAGTCTTCGCAAATGGTTTATGGCTATTTGGCTTGTTACTTCCCACAAAAAAGGGATTAGTTCTATACAATTAGGAAAGGATATTGGAGTGAGACAAGCAACAGCATGGTTCATGTTACAAAGAATTAGAGCCTGTTTTGGTATTGAGAATAATAATGAGCTTGAAGGTATTGTAGAATGTGACGAAACTTTTATTGGAGGCAAGAACAAGAACCGTCACAAAGACAAGAAGGTTCCACACTCACAAGGCAGAAGTTTCAAAGACAAAGTTCCTGTAATGGGAATGTTGCAAAGAGATGGTAAAATGAATGCATATGTTGTAGATGATACAAAAAGAAAAAGTATTCAACCTTTGATTTGCAGATATGTAAATCCTGAGAAAACAATATTAATAAGTGATGAATGGTGGGCTTATAAAGGCTTAGATAAATATTATACTCATAATGTAATAGACCATTCTAAAAAAAAGAGTATGTAAGTTTGCAGGACAATAATATACACACAAACAACATAGAAGGAAGTTGGAACATATTGAAAAGAAGTATTTCAGGAATGTATAATCACGTTTCTAAAAAGCATCTTCAAAAATATGTTGATGAATTTGTGTATAGATTTAACCTGAGAAAGGTCACAGACCAAGAAAAATTCAGATATTTGTTGTCAAATTCAAATGTCCGAACTAAGTATAAAGAATTATGTCATTAGGTGAAGTGCTTAAAGAAAAAAATGTGAGATACATTACAAAAGATGGTGTAGATTATTTTTATGTTGAAGATATAAAGAAAAATTATGAATACTTTGCATTCGATGGAACTGAAATAATTTACATAGACGATATTCCTTTAGTTGACGGCAAACATGTGCTTAAATTAGTGGAATTCGATTTGAGTATGAAAAAGGTTTTAAACTTTAAACCTAAAAAGAAAGATAAAGAATCTTAATTTAAAAATCAAGGTTTTTGGTAATATAAAAGAATGGTTCTATATTTGTATTTAATTGTAAATATGAAATATAAGGATAAAAAAGTCCTTGAATGGACTATAATAGATGGAATAAAATACCCTAAAAAAGTAGTGTATTTGGTTGATAAATTACCTAATAGAGATAAAGGTAATGGTAAAATGATAGATACTGTTTTTCAAAATAAAGCAAATGTACGATTGGACAGAAAAAGGTAACTATGTATTTGAATTTTTCACAGATAACCATGATGTTTATTATCTTTACCTAAAACCAAAAGAAGATCATTTTGCTGATTTTTGCTCGGAATGTAAAGATATTTATGAGGTAGATTTAAAATGTGTTTCTGGAAAACCTACACCTGACGAAAGAGTCAAAGAAACTGTCATTGCTATTTTAAAACAAGTTTTAACTGAACGATGCCAGAGCTTAGTGTTTTTTTGTGATAACGAGGGAGGAAAAGCGGAATGTAGGGAAATACTTTTTAACAGATGGTATGAAGCAGAAGATGAGGCTGACGAGAAAGTACAAAGATTTGTAAGGAGCCATTGTGAAGATTTTGAAGGAAGTGATTGTTTCAACATGTATTTTATAGCAGATAAGGATTGTTATAATTTTAAGGACAATGTTAATGATTTCTTTTCATGTGACCATATAGAACAAGAGGACTAATTAATTTTAGCCCTCTTTTATTTTTAACAAGTTAGTGTAAACTAGCGTATAATTACCTAATTTTTAATTTCTTCGGGTAAAATTCCTTTAACATCACTTTTTAAAAATCCTCCAAATTTATCATCTTCTGATAATAATTCTGCAACATTGTTCCAATCTTTAGATTTATCATAAGTATATTCTCTGGATCGATATCGCGTTAATAGATAAGCTAATTGAGCTTTTAATTTTGCTTTATGCCTGCTTAAATCTTTCACAAATAATTCATTTTTAACTGGTTTTACATTTTCATAACCAAATCTGTAAATATTATATAAAAGATTACTCCTATTCTCCGTAATTGAAATATTATATTTTGGAACAAGCATATTTCCAGGGTTGTTAAAGGTATAAGCCAAAGTTTCAGGATATTCCAGATTAAACTCCTGATATACAACCGGAATATTATGTTCAAGCACATGGCTAAGATTGAAAAAATTAGCATCTCCTACTTTATATCTATATTCAATCACAGAACCATTTAGAATATTGGGAAAAGCAATTTTATAAAATTTAAGGCCCTTTATAAAATTTTCCTTTAACTGATCTTTTTATCGACAGTAACTTTTTCTACCTTGTCTCCTGCCAGATTATATACTGTAGCTTCGAATTCTAATAATCTTTCTCCAGTTTGCATAGGAATTTCAAGATTTAGCCATTCTTCAGCTTTATTTTTATCATAAATTTTAATTTTAGAATAATATTCTTTTTCTAATGATTGGTTTGGAAGGATATTAAACCTTACAATATTATATAATATTTCTGCAGGGGCATCCTTTTCAATTAAGGAGCTCGTTTTTTTTTACATCAGTTTCATTGAAAATGGGAAACGAAAGAAATTTATGGGTTTGTGACCACATCAAATTAGAAGATGTAATAAGGAGTACATTTAAGGCTACATTCTTAAATTTCATAGCTTTTTATTATGGTTATTAATTAATATAATAAGTGTTATACTTAAATTAAAATATATAATTCATTCTAAATATTTTCTCTAATGGACATCAAAACTTTAGCATTATCAGCATTACGTATTTTCTTTCTAAAATTTATATAATCTTTATACTTGTCTTTGGGGTATATTCCTTTTATAATTTTAAGAGTTCTTTTTACAATAAGTTTATCTGCTATTTTTGAAAAGGCAATACTATAAATACCAAATTCCGAATTAAGGGTTACATCTTCGGGAATAGCTTTTATATAATAACCGGAAGGAAGTTTATAATCTATAGTATAGTTATCCTGAAAAGAGAATTTATTTTCAAAAGGTAATGCCCTATCTTTCTCATCGGTATGGAAAATATCATCATACAGAGGAACGGCTCTAAAAACATAATCATTTCCCAGCATCTTAGTGTAATTAGCGGCCTTAAAATCAATGTCCAAATCTATCATCGCTTTATCCTTATCATTGGTAATTTTCGTTATATCTAGATTTTCAAAATCTAAAGTTGATAACTTTTTTACCAATCGATCTTTTCTTTCCTTTTCAGAAAGCATAACATACATTAGATGATAATCATATTGGCTTCCCCGATATGAAAATCTAGCCTTCCCCGAAACAGAGCTACCTGCTGTTAATTGGATTTCAACAGTCTGATTATCTCCACTCTGCTCCGCAGTATAACTGGGAGTTTGTATAATTTCTATTCCATCCGATTTTACGGCCAAAGTATTTCTATCTGTTGTACTGAAACTTAAATGATTAAATGCTATCTCCTGAGAGGTATTTTCCAGCCAGATATTTCCTTTTTCTGTAGGTATCATGAGTATAACATGATTTCCAGACATTTTTGGAAAATCTTTATCAAAACTTACAGGAGAATAATCAGAATTAATAATACAGTAGTTAGACTGAATTCCAGCTTCATCAAGAAGTATTTTCATATAGTTAGTTAAACCTTTACAATCCCCGTATCCTTTTTTTTGTACTTCATCTGGCAGCATGGGTTGCCAGCCACCTATTCCGAGAGCAACAAATACATATCGGGTTTTACTCTGCATATATTGATATATTTTTTTTACCTTCTCTTCTATTGTTCCTGTCAGATTTAATGAAGCAATTTCAGATTTAATATTCGGAGTAGAAATAGAAACAGGATAAAGCAGATTTTCGTAATACCATTTTCCAAAGTCTTGCCACGAAGTGATACTCCCCCTTTTACCCACAAGATTAAACTGATCCAGAGAGAAACTAACCTTTGGTAATATTGTTTGAGGGCTAGGCACCATTTTACCATTATCGATAGCCGGTATATCCTTAAAAAGTATGATGAGGCAATCTTGTCAGTCTTTACCTCTACTTGGCCATAAGAGAACTGAGAATCATAGACTTTTGACCGCAGATTAATGTTTGATTTATTAATAACATTTAACTTACTTTCTTGTAATGAAATATTATAAGTATAAAAAGGAATAAAATCTGGAATAAAAACCGTAGTTTCATCCTTAAGTTCATAAGTGAATTCTAGCGTATAAGGAAATTGTGAATAATTGTAAGGAAGAATAAGCATCCTATTGTCAGAGTAAAATGATCCTTGAGGATTGGCTGCAATATCAACAAAATCACTCTTTGAGTAAGTTTTAACTTTCACTCCCTTTTCATCATAAATTATAACTTTTATCCCTGATATATTCCCTCCCTTGCTATAGCCTATTCTCGGAATAGAATATGAAACTCCATCATTATTGAGAACTGTAATTACAGATGTTTTTTTATACTGAATATCATCAATCTTATTAATTTCTATAACTTGATCTTCTTTTCTGATGACAACATTCGCATTTTTCTTTAAATGTTCAGGAATTGCAGAAACCGCATATGTCTGCGCATAATAGAATGGAGCCGTAGATATGGCCGCTAGAAATAATATTTTCATCATAGTTATTAAAAGTAGGCAAAAATAATGAAATCTTAACAACTGTTAAAAATTTCCATTAAAAAGACTTTTATAAAATAAAAAAGACTTCGTTTCTGAAGTCTTTTTCCAATTTTTTAATCATTTGGAATTCTTTTGCTATCATAAGTATCACTCCCCAGCCCAAGAACAGGAATAAAAATAAACCCGAGGAAGAGTAACAGGATTGTATACAAAGGAGTTTCTTTTGCAAAACCTTTAGCTAATCTATCATAGGTAACCCAGATGGCATAGATATTTACCAAAGGGATACAGAATAAGATAATCCACCATATGGGTTTTTTAACAATCTCTAAAAGTACAATCGTGTTGTAAATGGGAATAAAAGCAGCCCATGCATCTTGCCTTCCGGCTTTTTGAAAGATTTTGTACATGCAATATCCATAGAAAACATAGAACAATAAGCTCATGATCATCGTTCCTATACCAAATCCTGCAGCAGCTGCACCGCTAGCCGCATCCATCCCATTATAAGGGTCTGTTTGTAAAAGAGTTAACATATTTATTTGTTTTTTTTGGTTACTCCAAATATAAAAAAAGCTTCTAAATAATTAGAAGCTTTTTAGGGTATATTTTACAAATGCCTAGGCATCAATTTTTGCATATTTTGCATTTTTCTCGATAAACTCTCTTCTTGGTGGAACCTCATCTCCCATCAGCATTGAGAAAATACTATCTGCTTCAACGGCATTGTCGATTGTCACCTGCTTCAGAATTCTATGTTCCGGATTAAGCGTTGTTTCCCAAAGCTGCTCAGGATTCATCTCTCCAAGACCTTTGTAACGTTGTACTTCCACTCCTCTACCGTCCGGAGACATATCTAAGGTAAACTCTTCACGTTCTTTTTCGTTATAAGCATACACTTTTTTATTTCCTTTTTTCAATAGATATAAAGGTGGCTGAGCGATATAGATATATCCGTTCTCAATCAATTCTTTCATATATCTGAAGAAGAAAGTAAGGATAAGCGTAGAAATGTGAGAACCGTCAATATCGGCATCGGTCATGATTACGATCTTATGGTATCTCAGTTTAGCCATATTCAATGCTTTGCTGTCTTCCTCCGTACCTACTGAAACTCCAAGAGCCGTATAAATATTTCTGATCTCCTCGTTATCATATACTTTATGAAGCATAGATTTTTCTACGTTCAGAATCTTACCTCTTAGTGGAAGGATAGCCTGGAAGTGTCTGTCACGCCCTTGTTTAGCCGTTCCACCTGCGGAATCTCCCTCTACAAGGAATATTTCAGACTCTGCCGGATCCTTTGAAGAACAGTCAGATAGTTTTCCCGGAAGACCGGAACCTCCCATCGGAGATTTTCTCTGAACCATTTCACGTGCTTTTTTAGCAGCCTGTCTTGCTTTAGCCGCCAAAACAACCTTTTGAACGATCAGTTTAGCTTCATTAGGATTTTCTTCTAAGAAGTTAGTAAGCATTTCCCCTACAATTTTATCTACAGCACCGGAAACTTCAGAGTTACCTAATTTAGTTTTCGTCTGTCCTTCAAACTGAGGTTCCATTACCTTTACAGAGACTACAGCGGTTAATCCTTCACGGAAGTCATCACCTGTAATTTCAACTTTCTCTTTTGCAGGCAATCCCAACTCATCGGCATATTTCTTAAGAGTTCTTGTTAAAGCTCTTCTGAAACCTGCAAGGTGAGTACCTCCTTCATGAGTATTGATGTTATTTACATACGAGTGAAGATTCTCGTTGAAAGAAGTATTGTAACGCATAGCTACTTCTACCGGAATATCATCCCTTTCACCTTCCATGAAAATCACGTGCTCCATAATAGATTCACGGTTTCCGTCAATGTAGGCAACGAATTCTTTCAAACCTCCTTCAGAATGAAAAACTTCTGAACGGAAAGATCCATCTTCTAATTTTTCTCTTTCATCGGTAAGGGTAATTGTAATTCCCTTATTCAGATAAGAAAGTTCTCTTAAACGGCTTGCTAATGTATCATAATTATATACCAGTTCCGTAAAGATTGTATCATCCGGTTGGAAAAACTGCTTGGTTCCTTTTTTCTCGCTATGCCCGATTTCCTCAACCTGAGTTTGCGCTTTTCCTTTAGAATATATCTGCTGGTAAATATTTCCGTCTCTGTAAACAGTAGTTACCATTTCGTTGGAAAGTGCATTCACACACGAAACTCCAACTCCGTGAAGACCTCCTGAAACCTTGTAAGAATCTTTATCAAACTTACCTCCGGCTCCAATTTTTGTCATTACAACTTCAAGGGCTGATTTCTGCTCTTTTTCGTGGAAATCAACCGGGATACCTCTACCATTATCAATAACTTCAATTCCGTTTCCTTCCTTGATGCTTACGAAGATTGTGTCGCAGTATCCTGCCAATGCCTCGTCAATAGAGTTGTCTACTACTTCATAAACCAAGTGGTGAAGTCCTCTTGTTCCTACATCACCAATGTACATTGAAGGACGCATACGAACGTGCTCCATTCCTTCCAATGCCTGAATACTACTAGCTGTATATTGTTTTTGACTCATATTAAATATTAAAAATCCTGCTCTATGCAAAGACTTACAAATATCGTGATTTTTTTCGACGTATGAAAGTTAAAAAGTGTCAAAAAAGTATTGTTATCAGCATAAAAAAGAATGCTAAACAGCATCGTTATTTTTAGAGTAATTTAGGTAAGTCTAATAAAATTATCATTATTTCTTAATAAACTTACTTTTATATATTTTATCATTTACAGTTGCTTCTATCATATAACTTCCTGTTGCTATATCTTTAATATCAACTTCAGATTTTTTACTAGAAAGAACAAATTCACCTGTCATTGTATAAATATTGATTTTGTTAATCTTATCATTCTTTCCAACTTCAATAGTAATAAAATCGGATGCAGGATTAGGATAGATCTTAATACTATTATTGTATTTCATATCCTGAAGGCCTAACGCAGGAGTACCATTTCTTGTGTATTTAAGGCTTTTGTATGAAACCATGCTACTTCCTGCTACTTTGTTAAAACATATATACTCATTATCATTGATGACTTTACCTAAAAGATTATCCGCAAACGAATCAGGAGCCATGAAATAAGATGAATTGCCATGAAAGTTGGTATCCAAACTTCCATTAGAATTTATTCGTGCTATGAACGAATTAGTCTCTCCTACTCCTATTGCTCCTCCGAACAAAAGAACACTACTATTGGAATCTAAATCTATATTATTTATATTTATTGTTTTTCCTGTATTGAATGATGCAATATCAAATACCCCGTTAGTCCCAAACGTAGTATCAATAAGCCCGTTAGATGCATACTTTTTTATAATCTGTTGTGTTCCTATTTTGTTAAATACAAATATTTCGTCTAAGTTATTTACCACAATTTGGTTATTATTAGAATCAAGGTAAGTAATCCCCT
Organism: Chryseobacterium indologenes; assembly: GCA_016025055.1. Lineage (NCBI taxonomy): Bacteria > Pseudomonadati > Bacteroidota > Flavobacteriia > Flavobacteriales > Weeksellaceae > Chryseobacterium > Chryseobacterium indologenes. The sequence continues at coordinate 3,296,782 of CP065590.1, read as the reverse complement.
GATCACCAAATGTATTATCTGTCTGTCCTTGATAAGTATATCTTTTTAGATAATTCTTGGAAACAGAAGAATCATTGTATGTAATTAATACATTGTTATTAGATAATTGTGTTAACCCAAAAACAGGTTTTGCATCTAAATCTGAGCTAATAAAATTAGGATCTATTACTCCATTAGCATCTATCTTAAGAATTTTTTTATTTCCACCACTTATAGCTATGACAAATAAAGATTGATCTACATTTTCAATCATATAATTAAAATTTGCCAAGCGATTATTAGAAAAAGATAAAATACCATTTGTCCCAAAGCTTGTGCTTTTCACTCCATTAAAATCAAACTTACCTACTCTTTCAACCGGAGTAGTCCAATATGGATTCAATGAATAAACATATAGACTATTATTTACAACTTTTATCAAACTAGCATATGTCAAATCATTTGCTACTACACTTAAAGATCCATTAACACCAAATGTCATATCTTTTTTCCATCTGGTCGATATTTAGTAATATCACTGTCAAGCCAGAGAATACTTCCGTTTTGCAATATTGATTGCAACGGGTTTCTGTTAGTGTTATTCATTGTAGTGTGAATAAACGGATTCGTTTCATATGTTTGGTCTTTTTTCACGTGCATTTGAGCTTGTAAACTCACAGCAAACAACATTACAAAAAGGAATTTTTTCATATTTCTACTTTTTAACAAATTTAGTTTTGTAATTTTTATGTTTTGTAACCACTTCAATTACGTAATTACCTGTAGTAAGATGTTTAACATTAATTTCGGTTTTATTTGTAGACAATATGAAATCTCCCGTCATAGTATAGACATTTATTCTATTAACCTTTTCATTATTTTCTACTTTAACATAAAGAACTTCTGTTGTAGGATTTGGATAAACCTTGATATTGTCTGTTTTATTATTTCTTACTTCATTTAAATTGAGATTCTGATCTACAGTTATTATTGATTGATCCTGCGTTCTTACATATTTTTTTGTTCTATCAACAAAACTGTTCAAACTGTACCTTCTATTATCTACACACACATAAGTATTATCATCTATCAAACTTGCATTTAATATAATACCATGATCCGAAACATACTTATAATTTCCGTTGTTAAATGTATTATCAAGATCTCCGTTATTTTTCAACCTATAAATTACAGTCTGGTTATATCCATATGCCTGACCTCCTCCAAAAAAAAGAATATTATTATTTGAATCTATTTTCACGCTCTTAATACTACCTGGAAAATTTCCTAAAACTGTTCCTCCAGTACCAAAAGTACTATCCTCTACTCCTGCAGATGTATATCTTGTAATTCCTGTTGAATTATTTGCATAGATATTACCGGAAGTAGTATCTATAATATAATGATTTAGACCGGTAAAGGTTCCCAAATTACCATAAGTAAGGTCCTGTCCTCCATTTAAATCATGTTTTGTTACATATAAAAAAGAAGGGTATTCAAGGCGGAACACATAAAAATCATTATTTATAAAATAGAAATCATTTGCAGGAACGCTAATTGCAAATGAATTATCGATTTGCCCATTAGGAAGTATTTTCTTTATTTCCTTATTACTTGAAAAATATAAAGAAGAATCAGAATTTAAAAATATTTTGGAAATACTTTGAGAATATGTAACAATCCCATTCACACCAAATGACATATCAGGAGTACCCGTTAAGCTATATTTTGCAATCTTATTAACTAATAACAAATATATTCCTTGATCATTAGCAAAAATGTTAGTACCATAGGAACTGTAAACACCAACATCAACAATTCCCCCAATTCCAAAACTGGAATCTATTAAACCACTCGGCAGAATCTTACTTATTTTACTACCATAAAAAATATACATACTGCCATCACCATTTATTGCAGTTTTTAAATTCTCAGCAGAATAATACTCCCGTGAATTGTAATTATTTAAGCGCCCTACATAATATTGACTAAGCGCCATGAAAGGAAATAGCAAGGATAAAAAAGGATTCTCAATTTCATAATATTTAGTTTTCGCAAAGGTACAAATATTTACTATTTATTTTGCATAGAATACTAATCCTAAATCCACTTAACCCAGCTTAATTTAGATGTTGTCAAAATTTTTAAAGTTAAAATCTATTTCTTACATCTAGACTGTTGTAAATCATATTCCACATCCATAATTTATGCGTAAATTTATTTACTGAAAAGTTGATATTATGGATGATTTTATTGCTGCCCGTGCCCAGATGGCGCTTTCTCTGGGCTTTCATATTATATTTTCCTGTGTGGGTATGGTGATGCCTTTCTTAATGGCTTTTGCTCACTGGAAGTATCTTAAAACAAACAATGAAGTTTATAAAGGTCTTACCAAAGCCTGGAGCAAGGGAGTCGCTATCCTTTTTGCCACCGGAGCCGTTTCAGGAACTATGCTTTCTTTTGAGCTGGGGCTTTTGTGGCCTGGATTTATGAAACATGCCGGTCCTATTTTCGGGATGCCATTTTCTCTTGAGGGAACAGCATTCTTCATTGAGGCTATTGCCATCGGATTTTTCTTGTATGGTTGGGAAAGGTTCAACAAATGGTTTCACTGGTTTTGTGGTTTCCTGGTAGGAGTAAGCGGATTAGCTTCAGGAATTCTGGTTGTAGCCGCCAACGCATGGATGAACTCTCCGGCCGGCTTCGATTATATCAACGGGCAATATCTCAATATAGATCCTATCAAAGCGATGTTCAATGAAGCCTGGTTTCCACAGGCACTCCATATGACAGTGGCCGCTTTTTGTGCCACGGGATTTGCTGTAGCCGGAGTTCATGCCTTTATGATCATGCGAAAAAGAATGTTGAGTTTCATACCAAAGCTTTCAGAATTGCTGTCGGTTTCGCCCTTATCGGAGCATTTGGTGCGCCTTTAAGCGGTGATGTAGCTGCGAAGTCCGTAGCTGAAAGACAACCCATTAAACTGGCTGCCATGGAGGCTCATTTTGAGACAGAAAAAGGGGCAGCATTTGTCATTGGGGGAATTCCTGATGAAGAAAAAGGTGAAATTAAATATGCCGTTAAAATTCCAAAGGTTCTCAGCTTTCTGGTAAGTAATGATTTTAATGCGGAAGTAAAGGGACTTAAAGATTTCCCGAGGGACGAATGGCCTCCGGTTGCGGTAGTTCATTACGCTTTTCAGATCATGATTTTCTTTGGAGTTATTATGATTTGTATCGGGGCGGTTTACCTGTATGCGTTCTTCTTTAAAAAGCAATGGTTATCCAGACACTGGTTATTAAAAACGTTTTTAATTGCGACTCCTTTCGGGTACATTGCGCTTGAAGCAGGATGGACTGTCACAGAAGTCGGAAGACAACCATGGATTATCTATGGTATCATGAGAACAGTGGATGCGGTAACGCCCATGCCTGGAATACAATATTCATTCTACTTCTTCACTGCGATCTTTATATCGTTGTCATTGATTCTGATATTCCTATTAAGAAGACAGGTACAAATGGTACCAAAACTTTATGACCCAACAGACCCACAGTTTAACGATAAAAATAAAAAATCATGATCTATATTGTTATAGGCTTTCTATGGCTTTCCATCTGTCTTTATATTATTTTGGGTGGCGCTGACTTTGGGGCAGGTATTGTTGAACTTTTTACCAATAAAAAAGCCCGGCATAAAACCCATGAGATCATGTACGAATCTATTGCTCCTGTCTGGGAAGCCAATCATATGTGGCTTATTATTGCCATTGTTATTCTTTTTGTAGGCTTTCCTGAGATCTATACGACCATGTCTACGTATCTCCACATTCCCTTAGTGCTCATGCTTGTTGGGATTATTGCGAGAGGAACAGCGTTTACCTTCAGACATTATGATGCAGTAAAAGATAACTGGCAGGTTTTATATACACAGATATTTTATTATGCGAGTCTTTTGACCCCTTTTTTCCTGGGGCTCATTGCAGCGGCAACGGTTTCGCATTCCATCAATCCTGATGCAACCACGTTTCCGGATCTGTATATTTTTAGCTGGCTCAACTGGTTTGGGGTCTCGGTTGGTCTATTTACGGTAGCTCTTTGTGCCTATCTGGCCTCTATTTTTTCTTTAAGAGAAACCAGAGATAAACAGGAACTGCTATTGATGATCAGAAAATCAAAACAAACCATGATTTTTGTAGTGATTACAGGAATTCTCGTCTTTGCTACTGCCTATATTTCAGATATTCCCCTTTTGATGTGGGTATTTTCAAAACCTTTGGGAATTATGGCTATTGCTTTTGCAACCATTGCATTGCTGTTGATACTTCGGGCGTTGAACCGCCAGAAATTGCTTCCTGTACGTGCATTGGCAGGGTTCCAGATGGTAATGATCCTTGTGGCTGCCACTTATCAGCATAACCCGAATATTATCCTGTTGGGAAATGGGCAGCATCTTTCACTTTTAGAACATATGGCGCCTGAAAAAACAATCTCTGCTTTAGGATGGGCTTTAATGCTGGGATCATTATTTATTCTACCGTTTTTGTTTTATCTGATGGCTTCATTCAGCAAACTGAGAAAGTAAAACTTATGCAAACATATAAGGATAAAAAAGAACTCATCGATGAGCTTAGAAAAAGATATGAATTGTATGATAAGGAGTTTGATGATATAAAAGAAATCGAAAAAAGTTTATATAAACATGGAGTCGACAAAACGCCTTCACAAAACATAGCTTATCAACTCGGCTGGAGCCATTTACTCTTGCAATGGGAAGCTGACGAAAGAAAAGGAATCGAAGTAAAAACACCGACCCCTGATTACAAATGGAATAATTTAAAAGGATTATATCAGTCTTTCTACGAACAATATGGCTCTTACAGCCTGCAACAGCAAAGAGAACTGTTACAAAGTCAGGTAAACGAAATTATTGACTGGATTGAAAGCCTTGATCATGAAATCTTATTTGTTCCTGAACAAAGAAAATGGGCAACTACACCTGCAAAATGGCCGGTTTGGAAATGGATTCATATCAATACCGTGGCCCCATTTAAAAACTTCAGGACGCAGCTCCGGAAATGGAAAAAGAAACCGGTACACACTAAGTCTGTACCGGTTTTTTTTATATCTGTTTTAATAAAACTATACAAGCTTCATCAAAAGAACTTCGTCAATTTTCTCTACTTTCACAATATTATTCTTTGTCAAAGTTTTGGAAGCTTTGTCCCATTTTTTACCTGATAACTGGCTTCTTTCCTTTACTTCAGCTAAAGTCATCGGTTCTTCCTGAGAATTTAGGATTTCTAGGATTACTTTCTCATCCTCTCCCAGTTCAATTTGCGGAACGGCTTTTTCAGGTCTCATCTGAGGGAAGAATAATACTTCCTGGATCGATGCATTGTTCGTTAAGAACATGATCAGCCTGTCCATTCCGATTCCTAATCCTGAGGTTGGTGGCATACCGTATTCAAGAGCTCTTAAGAAATCCTGATCAATAAACATAGCCTCATCATCACCTCTTTCAGAAAGGGCCATCTGAGCCTCAAAACGTTCTCTCTGATCAATCGGGTCATTAAGCTCTGAATAAGCATTGGCAATTTCCTTACCACATACCATCAATTCGAAACGCTCTGTTAAACCTTCTTTGCTTCTGTGTTTTTTAGTCAATGGAGACATTTCAACAGGATAATCCGTAATGAAAGTCGGCTGAATAAAGTTTCCTTCACATTTTTCACCGAAGATCTCATCAATTAATTTCCCTTTCCCCATTGTTTCATTCACTTCAATACCGATAGATTTTGCAAAATCATACAATTCCTTCTCTGTTTTTCCTGTGATATCAAAACCTGTAAATTTCAGGATAGCTTCTGTCATGGAAACTCTTGGATACGGAGCTTTAAAGTCTACATGATGTTCTCCAAATGTAGCAGTCGTAGTTCCGTTTACCTGAATGGCACAGAATTCCAATAACTTCTCAGTGAAATCCATCATCCAGTTGTAGTCTTTATATGCTACGTAAATTTCCATAGCAGTAAACTCCGGGTTGTGGGTTCTGTCCATCCCTTCGTTTCTGAAGTTTTTAGAGAACTCATATACTCCGTCAAAACCACCTACGATCAATCTTTTCAGGTACAATTCATTGGCAATTCTTAAATATAATGGAATATCTAAAGCATTGTGATGCGTGATAAAAGGCTTTGCCGCTGCTCCACCGGGAATCGACTGCAAGATCGGAGTTTCCACTTCAAAATATCCTGCATCGTTAAAGAAAGTTCTCATCGCATTGAACAATTTTGTCCTCTTCACGAAAATTTCTTTTACCTGAGGGTTTACCGTTAAATCCACATAACGTTGTCTGTATCTCAATTCAGGATCTGTAAATCCGTCATGTACTACCCCGTTTTCATCCGTTTTTGCCTGAGGAAGCGGACGTAAAGCTTTGGTTAAAAGCGTAAAGTTTTTTACTAAAACCGTCTTCTCCCCTACCTGAGTCGTGAACAATTCTCCTTCAATACCGATAATATCACCGATATCCAAAAGGTGTTTGTACACTTCATTATATAATTCTTTATCTTCACCCGGACAGATTTCGTCTCTGTTGAAGTAAACCTGAATTTTTCCTTTAGAATCCTGCAATTCCGCGAAAGAAGCCTTCCCCTGAATTCTGCGGGACATTAATCTACCAGCGATCTTCACCTGTTTACTTTCAGAAAAGTCCTGTTTTATAGATTCTGTAGTATCTGTAATCGTATACTCATCCGCAGGGAATGCGTTAATCCCCATTTCAGTAAGCTTATTCAGCTTTTCTCTTCTAATGATTTCTTGTTCTGATAATTGCATTTCTTATTTTTCTAAAAGCGTACAAATTTAGGCATTTTTGCCTTGACCATCAAATTGATTTTTTCAGAAATTTAAAAATAGATCATGTTAACGTTCAAAACAATGACATGGTCTATTTTACGTAAACCAGTATTTCTGCTTCTGTTGAGGAATAAATGTCCAGGCCAGCATTCTGCTTACTTTCTGTCCCTGAGCCATATCAATGATTTTGAAATCTGCAGTCTTTACTTTCTTTAAAAGTTCCAAGAGTTTGGGTAAGTTATCTTTTTTAGAAACCAGACAGGTAAACCAGAGAACCTGCGATGCGAATTCTGCACTTTCCCGAATCATTGTGCTGATAAAAGCCAGTTCACCACCTTCACACCATAATTCGGACTGTTGGCCGCTGAAATTGAGTAAAGGTTTTTGTTTCTTTGATCTGTTAATATTTTTTGTTTTCCTGATATTTCCCTTCATCGCAGCTTCTTCGGAATCATGGAAGGGGGATTACACATCGAAAATGTGAACCGGTTATCAGATTTCAGAATATTTTTAAAGATATGCTTTGGATCCGGCTGTTGTTGTAATTGAATTACCGGAAGAAGATCCAGATTCTGGTCTAAAATCTCCTGTGCATTTTTAAGAGAATCATCACTGATATCAGTTCCCAGCATCTGCCAGCCGTAAGACCGGTGAGCAATTAAAGGATATACAAGATTCGCTCCGGTTCCTATATCCAGACCTTTTACAGCAACTCCTGCCGGAATTTCACCGGATGATTCTGCTAACAGATCTGCAATATAGTGCACATAATCTGCCCTGCCGGGAATGGGAGGACATAAATTGGTATCGGGAATATCCCAGTTTTTAACATGATAAAAATGCTCCAACAATGCCTTATTCAACAACTTTACCGCTTTAGGAATGCTAAAATTAATCGTTGTTGTCTGATAAGCATTGACAAATACATAATGCTTCAGTTCCGGCACACAAGAAATAAGCTGCTCAAAATCGTATGGATCGCGATGCAGATTTCTTGTGTGCAGACTGGATTTTTCAGTAGACATTTATTTTTTCTGACTTAAAATATATTCTACCATCTTTTTGGCATCGTCTTTAGATACCTGTGGATGGGCAGCCATAGGGACACCTCCCCAAACACCACTTCCGCCTTCTATAATTTTGGAAGCCAGCAGTTCAATATCCTTTTCAGAATACTTGTTGGCGATTTCCTGATAAGAAGGTCCTATCATTCTCTCGGTAGCCGAATGGCATCCTGAACAATCTAATGTTTCGATGATCTGATCACCGGAAAGATTAGATTTTGCAGGTTCTGAAACAGCTGGTGTTTCAGAAGCAGTCGCCACTTCAGCTGTATTTTCTTTTTTAGAACAGGAAATGGTCAGAAGACCTACAATTCCTGCCAAAAATATTTTTTTCATTATTTCTTCGCAGTAGAATCTGTTTTAGCAGCTTCAGGAGCAGTAGGAGTTGCAGCAGGAGCAGCGGCAGGTTTAGCTGTAGAATCTACAACAGTAGTTGCTGCAGGCTCTTCAAGCATGGTATTGCTGTCTTGTAATGAATGATCTACTTTTTTAGAGCAGCTAGCTAATAATAAACCTCCGATAAATGCGATTGCTAATACTTTTTTCATTGTTTTCTAATTTGGTAGCAAAAATATAAAAAATAAACTTTTAAACTTATGACAAATGTTTTCTTTGAAGAATATTTTTTCAGAGGTAGTTTTTATGTAAAAAAGCAAAAAATAATTCATTTACTAGGGAAAATTAAATCTGATTATTATTTTTGTGAAACGGATCATAAAGGTTCATCAACTCATAATTTATAACTATGACTAAAAGAAATTTATTCAGTACATCAATGCTTGCTGTACTTTCTACCCTCATTCTGTCTTGTGACAATTCTTCATCTGATGATCAGAAATCTGAATATTCTGATAAAATTGAATCGGTAACGTTATTGAAGACTTCCAAATCCTGGGAAGGTACCCTCTACCCTGCTTATCCGACGGGGCAACCTGAGATATCAGTTCTTAAGATATCCGTCCCTCCCAACAAAGCATTGGATTGGCATAAGCATCCTGTCATCAATGCGGCATACGTAGAAAAAGGAGAAATCCAGATCGAAGTGAAGGAAACCGGCAAAACCCAATGGATAAAGCAAGGGCAAGTACTTCCTGAAATGGTTAACATGGCCCACCGCGGCAAAACGGGAGATAAGGGAGCCACTCTGATTGTTTTTTACAGCGGGTCTCCTGACCTGCCACTTTCAGAACCTGTACATTAATTTATTATTTAACGCTAAGGCCACAAACCTATTTTAAAATCTTTAATAATGACCGTTTGTGAACTTAGCGTTTATTATAACGATATGTCAGAAGATAATCTTATCTTTAAACATGGTTTTGATTTCAAAAATTTTGTTTTTTGCCAGTCATCATGGTTTTTATACTGTGATACTGCTTTTGGTATTCTTTGGCGGGCTCTCTGCTTTGACAAAGAAAGGATGGTTTCTGATTCCCATCATTCCTCTGGCGATCTTAAACGGAGTGGCAGGTCAATTTATAAATGCATGGTTTTTGAACAAATACGGAGTAGAAAGTACCGCAATTATAACTTCTGATGTGGAAACCAACTCCACATTAAACGAAATGTATATTCATGATTATGAAGCCATTGTCAAGTTGCAGAACGGAAAATATATTTCAACTTTTTTTCTACCACCACTGCAGCCATTTATCCTATTGAAAATGCCATTAGAATTCCCCAGATGGAAGTTTCTTTTCCCGTGAAATACATTCCCGGATATGAAAAAAACATTGTCATTCTTTACGGACAATCCGAAGAAGGAAAAATGGCAGACAAATATTCAAAGCTTGCTCCGGTGAATTCTGCAAGGATCAAATATGAAGCAGACAGAACCAATAAAGAATTCATTGATGAGTATATTTCTGCACTGGAAAACTATGTAAAGTACTATGATGAAGAAGGATACCAGTCAAAACTCAAAGAATTGAAAGAAGAACGTAAACGATTGAAATAAGTACATTTTGATATTAAGTTTTTTTATTTTTTGATATTTTTTATTTTTTGTATTAAAAAATTTTCTACATTTGTCACATGTTAAAAATAAACAACAATAATTGGTGGTGGCTTTCAAACTCTTCGTCGGGTCTGGAGGTATTGTCATGTTGTTAATTATACAATAGAAATAATCAAATAAACAATATATAGGCTTTGACGGAAACGTTAAAGCCTTTTTTTATTCCTTACCTTCATTAAAAACAAAACTACAGATGCTTACTGATAGAATTAACATAAAAACCGTTTCGAAAAAAACACTGGGAGACCTTCATACTCCCATGAATATCTACCTTAAAATCAGAGATAAATTCAGGGATACCATCCTTCTGGAAAGTTCAGATTCAAAAAGTATTGATAACAACTTTTCTTTTATTGCAGTAAATGCCATTGCAGGAATTGAAGTAAAAAACCTGAACGAATTTGAAATTAAACTGCCTACCACTCCGCCGGTAAAACAGTTTATCATGGAGCGCAATATCACTGATATTTTTGAAGAATTCCGTAAGATTTTTGACTGTAAAAAGACCAATGATCCTATTGAAGAAACTGCACAGAGCCTTTTTGGATACACCAGCTTTGAAGCCGTTCAGTTCTTTGAAAATATCAGTCTTAAAGCTCAGAGCCCTGAAGTGGAAATTCCTATTCTCAGATACAGACTTTACCAATATGTCATTGCCATCAACCATTTTAATGATGAAATGTACATTATTGAAAACCAGATCGACGGGGTAAAATCTGAGCTTCATCTTTTAGAAACACTCATCAAAAATCAAAATACACCCGTTTATCCTTTTGAAAAAAACGGCGAGGAAACCTCAAATATTACCAGTGAAGACTATATCGAATTGGTGAAAACCGCTCAAAGGCATTGTATGAGAGGTGACGTCTTCCAATTGGTGCTGAGCAGAAGATTTGAACAGAAATTCAAAGGAGACGAGTTTAATGTATATCGAGCGTTGAGAAACATCAACCCTTCGCCTTATCTGTTTTATTTTGATTACGGAAATTACAAATTATTCGGCTCCAGCCCGGAAAGCCAGTTGATTATTAAAAACAACAAAGCGATCATTCACCCTATCGCCGGAACTTCCAAAAGAACAGGAAATTTCGAAGCTGACCTTGAAGCGATTGAAGTTTTGAAAGCTGATCCTAAAGAAAATGCAGAACACACCATGCTGGTAGACCTTGCAAGAAACGATTTAGGAAAACTCGGAAAAAATGTAACGGTAACCAAGCTCAAAGAGATTCAGCTCTTTTCACATGTTATCCATATGGTAAGCGAAGTGACAGCCGATGTTGAGAATGATATCAATCCTCTTGAAATGGTCTCTGCCACCTTCCCGCAAGGAACATTAAGCGGGGCCCCGAAGCACAAAGCCCTTCAGCTTATTAATCAATATGAAAAAGATTCCCGGGGCTATTACGGAGGCTGCATTGGTATGATCGGCTTAAACGGAACCTGCAACCAGGCCATTATGATCAGAACTTTCCTGAGCAAAAACAATACACTTTATTATCAGGCGGGAGCCGGCCTTGTGGCGAAATCTGTCCCTGAAAATGAATTACAGGAAGTAAACAATAAGCTTAATGCATTGAAAAAAGCAGTTGAGAAAGCGGAAAAAATAGTGGAAAATTGAGTGTTGAAAATTGAAAACCGACAACTATTCAGTTAACTATAAAACTAATTTACAATAATAAAAAGAGATGAACAACACGATAAACACTCAACAACCACAGCTTAAAGTTCTCGTTTTTGATAACTATGACAGCTTTACTTATAACCTTGTCCAGATCATTGAAAGAATTCTGAATCAAAAAGTGGACGTGGTAAGAAATGATAAGATTACCCTGGAAGAAATTAATGCTTACGATAAAATCATCCTTTCACCGGGCCCCGGGATTCCTGAAGAAGCCGGAATTTTATTAGACTTAATAAAAGAATATGCTCCTACAAAAAGTATTTTGGGAGTTTGTCTTGGCCAACAAGCCATTGCGGAAGCATTTGGTGGAAGCCTTATCAATCTTTCTGAAATATTTCATGGTGTGGCCACTACTACTGAACTGGTCAAAGAAAATACAAAATTATTCAGAGAAGTGCCTTCCGGAATTGAAGTCGGAAGATACCACAGCTGGGCAGTGAATCCCGAAGGTTTCCCGGAAGAACTGGAAATCACAGCTGTAGACAAAGACGGAATGATCATGGCCTTACAACATAAAACCTATGATGTACACGGGGTACAATTCCATCCTGAAAGTATTTTAACTCCTGACGGAGAAACCATTATCAAAAATTTTCTTTTATCGTGAATACAACAGAAATTCCCTCAACAATAAAAACTCCTCAAATGAAAGAAATCCTGCAATACCTTTTCAATCATCATACCTTATCGAAGTCTGAGGCAAAAGCAACGATGACCGAAATTGCACAAAATAAATTCAATACAGCAGAGGTCACTGCTTTTATCAGTGTTTTTCTGATGCGTAATATTACCCTGAAAGAGCTGGAAGGCTTCAGAGAAGCTCTACTGCAAATGGCTGTTCCTGTACATATCGATGCCAGTGATGCTATAGATATTGTAGGGACAGGAGGTGACGGAAAAAACACAATCAATATATCAACCCTGGCCAGCTTTGTAGTGGCCGGAGCCGGACAGAAGGTTACAAAACATGGAAATTACGGGGCTTCTACCACTACAGGTTCGTCGAATGTACTGGAAGAACTTGGATATCAGTTCAAAAACAATTCTGATCAGCTGAATGAAGATCTTGACAAAGCAAATATCTGTTTTTTGCATGCACCTTACTTTCATCCTGCGCTGCAATCAGTTGGGGCGTTGAGAAGATCATTGGGACTAAGAACTTTTTTCAATCTTTTGGGGCCATTAGTTAATCCTGCAAAACCGCAATATTCTGTAATTGGAGTCTACAACCTTGAAATTGCAAGAATTTATCAATATCTCCTGCAGAAAGAAGCTCAGGACTTTGTTCTTGTTCACGGTCTGGACGGTTATGATGAAATAAGCTTAACCCATGACAGTAAGATAATTACAAAACAGGGAGAAGAAATCTACTCGGCGGAAGATCTGGGATTCAATCCGGTTACCCTGGAAGATATTAAAGCCGGAGAAACCATCCAGGAAACAGCAAAAATCTTTATGAATATTCTTGAAGGCAATGGTACAGAACAGCAAAATTCAGTGATTCTGGCCAATGCATCAGTCGCATTATATCACACGAATAAATTCGGAACTTATAACGATTGTCTTCTTTTAGCGAAGGAGAGCCTGGAAAGCGGAAAAGCATTAAAAAGCTTTGAACTTTTGGTAAATTGAAAGTTAAATTGATGAATAAATTGACAATTTTTCCATCTTCTAATATTTAAAAATGAACATACTCGATAAAATTATTGAAAGGAAAAAAGCGGAAGTTGCAACAGCAAAATCCCATATTCCTGTGGAACAATTAAAAAGTACGGAGTTTTTTGAAAGGAAAACCCTGTCGTTGAAAGAATCTGTAAAAAATAAGAGCGGCATTATCGCCGAATTTAAAAGACAATCTCCTTCAAAAGGTATTATCAACAACAGTGTTTCACCATTGGAAGTGACTTCAGCGTATGAAACCTACGGAGCCAGCGGTGTTTCTATTCTGACAGATACAGATTTTTTCGGAGGAAGTTCTGAAGATGTTCTTAAAGTAAGAAATCATCTCCATATTCCCCTCTTACGAAAAGATTTCATGATCGATGAATATCAGTTTTACGAAGCAAAAAGTATCGGGGCAGATGTTATTTTACTGATCGCCTCCTGTCTTTCCCCTGCTCAGGTGCAGGAATTTACAGACCTTGCCCATGAACTCAACATGGAGGTTCTGCTGGAAATTCATACGGAAGAAGAACTGAAGCATTTTAACTCAAATATTGATCTTGTAGGAATCAACAACAGGAATTTGAAAGATTTTAAAGTCGATTTACAACATTCTGTTCAGCTGAAGAATCTTCTCCCGAAAGATGTCGTATCGGTGGCGGAAAGTGGTATTTATAGCCTTGAGGATTTTATGTATTTAAAAGAGAAAGGTTTTGAAGGATTCCTGATGGGAGAATATTTTATGAGAAATCCTGATCCCGCCAAAGCATTTGAAGATTTCAGTGTGCAAATTTCAAAATAACCTGCTACAAAAGATATGAAACATCATTCGTCAGCCCATCATTTTTATCCTTCCCTCAAAGTTTGCGGGTTAACAAAACGTGATCAGATTCAGGAATTGATTGCCATGAATGCGGATTTTCTGGGCTTCATCTTTTATGAAAAATCCCCACGATATGTTCTGAATCATCTGACATTGGAAGAAATATCCCTGATTGACTATCCCGGAAAAGTTGGAGTATTCGTTAATGAAGAGGTTGATAAAATTTTTGAAATAACCCAAAAAGCAGGATTAAACTTCATCCAGCTTCATGGCGATGAAAGTGATGATTTTATGATTGAATTAAAGAAAAAATTACACCCGGAAACCGGAATTATCAAGGTGATACGAATTGGCGATAACACGGCTGAAAATAAAAACAAAATAAAACAAATTATAAACATCTTAACCCCTGAGCTCCCGGTTGCCTATTATCTGTTTGATACTGACAGTAAAGCATTCGGCGGAACCGGAAAACAGTTTGACTGGTCAATATTAAATGAGCTGAATATCCCTCTGCCCTATTTCCTGAGTGGTGGCATCTCAGAAGAAAATATCGGTCATATTGAAACCCTGAATCATAAACCGTTTGCCCTGGATATCAATTCAAAATTTGAAACATCACCCGGTAATAAAGATATTGAACGAATAAAAAAATTCAGCCAAACCATTCAAAAAAGCCCCAACGGTACGATTTAAACCGGGATTGGATAAATCCACACATTGTATTCAGTATGAAGTACAGAAATGATTTCATCAATGAAATTGGTTCGGGAAATAAAAGCACATCCATCCAAATGGATGAAAACAAAAGGTAAGACATATGAAAATTTCTTTTAAGAGGTTGTTATGGAGTATTTTCGTTAAGTGACAAAGAGTTTATCTGCTTTGCCGGGTAAATCGTCCCTTCGGAACTCTTTATTAAATTTAACCACAATTAAAAATCATGAAATATCAGATCAAAAAAACAACCGAATTAACAGAACAGGAAATAGAACATATCCTCCGGCTTTGGGATATTTCAGCCTGGAACACGATGAAAGCAGCTTATTTTCAATCTTTTTTAAAGATTCCGAGTTTCATTTCCTGGTAGATGCTGGAGAGGCCATTTTAGCGGTATTGCGGGTAAATTTTGATTTTACGCTAAATATTTCAGGAGAGGAAATCTCATTGGCCGAGGCAGTCGGATTGGTCGCTGCTCAGAAGAAAAAGGATATGGAGCCAGATTGGTTGAGTATTTTACAGAGAATCTTAGGGAAAGAAATATGGAAACCATTGGATTTTGTCATACAGACCTCCGTCCGTTTTATGAAAAATGTAATATTGAGATTTTATATGATAAAGCAAAATCAATCAAAGAGAATATTAATTCCGAATGGGTCAACTCTGACGATGATGATATCTTAATCTTTCATCTATCTGATGAAAGGAAAAAATTACTTAATGGGCTCAGTGCTCAGAATCATGCTTATTTAATGACTAAAGAATAAAAAAATGAATTATAAAAACCCCGATGAAAACGGATATTACGGAGATTTTGGAGGAGCTTTCATCCCCGAAATGCTGTATCCGAATGTAGAAGAATTACAAAAAAACTACCTGGAGATCATTGAATCTGAAGATTTTCAAAATGAATACCAGGACCTGCTTACCCATTATGTAGGTCGTGCTACGCCATTATATTTTGCGAAAAATTTAAGTAAGAAATACAACACAAAGATTTACTTAAAGAGAGAAGACCTTAATCATACGGGAGCTCATAAAATTAACAAT
This sequence comes from Chryseobacterium indologenes, assembly GCA_016025055.1. NCBI lineage: Bacteria > Pseudomonadati > Bacteroidota > Flavobacteriia > Flavobacteriales > Weeksellaceae > Chryseobacterium > Chryseobacterium indologenes. The sequence goes on along the minus strand of CP065590.1, from coordinate 3,280,926 downwards.
GCCTTGGGGCAGGTTCTGCTTGCCAGACGCCTGGGAAAAACAAGAATCATCGCAGAAACAGGTGCGGGACAACATGGTGTGGCCACGGCCACAGCTTGCGCATTGCTGGGTCTTCAGTGCATCGTGTACATGGGCGAAATCGATATTCAGAGACAGGCTCCGAATGTGGCCAGAATGAAAATGCTGGGTGCAGAAGTAGTAGCGGCTACTTCAGGCTCAAAAACGCTTAAAGACGCAGTGAATGAAGCTTTAAGAGACTGGATCAACAATCCTGTAACCACGCATTATGTGATTGGAAGTGTGGTGGGACCTCATCCTTTTCCTGATCTTGTGGCAAGATTTCAAAGTGTTATTTCAAAAGAGATTAAGGAACAGCTTAAAGAAAAAAATCGGAAGAGAAAACCCCGACTATGTCATTGCATGTGTTGGCGGAGGAAGCAATGCAGCAGGAACTTTTTACCATTTTGTAGAAGAAAATGACGTGAAAATTATTGCTGCCGAAGCAGGAGGATTGGGTGTTGATTCCGGAAAATCTGCAGCCACAACATTCCTCGGCACCTTGGGAGTTCTTCATGGAAGTAAGAGTCTTGTCATGCAAACGACAGACGGACAGGTTATCGAGCCTCACTCCATTTCTGCAGGATTGGATTATCCGGGGATCGGCCCTTTCCATGCCCACCTGTTCAAAGAAAAACGGGCAGAATTTTTCAGTATTAATGATGATGAAGCATTACAATCTGCATTCGAACTCACAAAGCTGGAAGGGATTATTCCGGCCTTGGAAAGCTCCCATGCATTGGCGGTTTTAGACAAAAAGAAATTCAATGAAAATGACATTGTAGTGATCTGTCTGAGCGGCCGTGGAGATAAAGATATGGAAACGTATCTTAAAAATTTGTAAAATGTAAAAAGTACGCATGTACAATGATTCTAAGAGATAAAAGCCTGGTTATAAACACATTCTACATGAATACATCAATACAATAAAAAAATGAAAAAACTAAATATATACTTCACGGCAGGAATTCCCCGACTGGAAGACACCGCTGATATTATACGACTTATCCAGGATTCAGGGGCTGATATGATTGAAATCGGAATGCCCTACTCTGATCCGGTAGCAGACGGACCTGTCATTCAAAAGGCCCATGAGCTGGCTTTACAAAACGGTATGACTATAGAAAAACTGTTATCTCAGTTAAAGAAAATTAAGAATGAGGTAAAAATTCCTCTAATACTGATGGGATATATCAATCCTGTTTTGAGTTTCGGATTTGAAAAATTCTGTGAAGCATGTGCAGAAAGCGGGGTTTCAGGATTAATTCTTCCTGATCTTCCTCCCATCGAATTTGAAAAAAACTATCAGCAGATATTGCAAAAATATAACCTCAACTTTACCTTTTTGGTTACGCCTGAAACATCGGATGTAAGGATTCAGTACCTTGATTCTTTAAGTTCAGGTTTCCTGTATGCGGTAAGCTCATCTTCTACCACAGGAAATGATCAGGCTGTATTGAAAAATGAAGACTATCTTTCGAGACTGGCTGCTCTCCCATTAAAAAATCCCGTGATGATCGGTTTCGGCATCAAATCCAAAGAGGATTTTGAAAATGTAACGGAAAGAGCAGACGGAGGTATCATAGGAACGGCTTTTGTGAATATTTTACTACAGGATAAAGATTGGAAGAAAAGTGCCATAGATTTTATCCATTCCATAAAAGGGTAAAATTCACTAAATTTGTATATCAAAAATTGAAATGAATACAAATCAGAATAAAGTAATAGAGTTTGAAGATTTAGGCATCAAAGAATATCAGCCCGCCTGGGATTATCAGGAAAAACTGATGAAAGATATTATTGAGACCAAGATAAAAAACAGAGATCTTCCGGCAGAGCAACATATCACCACCCCGAACCATCTTCTTTTAGTAGAACACCCTCATGTGTATACTTTAGGGAAAAGCGGGCATGAAGAAAATATGCTGGCCGGTATTGATCAATTAAAAGAACTGGAGGCTACCTATGTAAAGACCAATCGTGGTGGTGACATCACTTATCATGGTTACGGACAGATCGTAGGATATCCGGTACTGGATCTTGAAAACTTTTTCACGGATATTCATTTATATATGAGAAATCTGGAAGAAGTTATTATCAGAACGATCGGTGAGTATGGCCTTAAAGGAGAACGTTCTCCGGGAGAAACAGGAGTTTGGCTGGATGTTGGGAAACCCTATGCACGAAAGATCTGTGCGATGGGTGTAAAAGCTTCAAGATGGGTCACTCTGCATGGTTTTGCTTTAAATGTCAATACAGATATGCGTTACTTCGAATATATCATTCCGTGCGGAATCAAAGACAAACAGGTGACTTCTTTAAAAAGAGAGCTTGAAAGAGAATTGACTCCTGAGGAAATGGAAGATATCAAGGCCAAAATCAGAAAGCATTTTGCAGATGTATTCCAGGCAGAATTGATGTACAAATAGGTGTAGGAAAATATATTTAAACCAGTTTCAAAAATTGAAACTGGTTTTTTTTACCCCTTTTTTTTCTATCATTAAAATTATAAAACACGCAATAATAATCAACAAAACCACTATTTTTCACATTAAAAACACAATTTAAAAAGTAAAATTATTTGTTTAATTTGAAATTTTTACAAAAAACATTTGCAGGTATTCTATTTTTTTTTACTTTTAATCTCACAAAATAGTGAACTAATTCACTAAAAAATCATTTAACCACCAAATTTATGAGAATTATGAAAAAATTTCTGCTATCCATGATGGCATTTGTGACTATAATGTCATTCAATGCCTGCTCAGATTCAAATGCAGCTCAAGAAGCTAACCTCACATCTAATGAATCTAAAAACGTTGTCGTAAAAGACTTTGGAAAAACCGTTCCGGTAGGAATACAAAAAGAGAATGACAGCTACAGGGTCGCCTTCATGATTAGTGCACAACCTTTTTCAATAAAGGATACTAAAGAAAATGAAAACTTTATCGCCATGATCAGTCAGGCAGTAAAAAGCGAGTCACCCATTCATGTCTTTACTAAAGCAAACACGAATGAAATTGCAAAAGTGGAAAAAGCTACCGAAGCAGATGTTCGGTATTTTAAATCTATCTTAACCAAAGAGGTAAAATCAGATGCAACGACAAGCAAACTAGCTAGTGTTATCCCTAATCTGGCTACCTTAAACAGCTTATTTACGCAAATCAAAAATCAATCTTGTGGAACTTCCACCGCATCTTCTCCTTGCATCACGTTCAGATATCCTGTAGACGGATGCTATGCAAGGGCCCATAAAATGAGACAAATATTAAACAATGCCGGATATGAATGTGAAAAACAATTTGTATATGGCAATCTGAGAGCATCTACCGGTACATGCTGTGTATCATGGGTATATCACGTGGCCGTGCTCGTAAGCTTTAAAAATGCTTCCGGAGTTGTTGAAAAAAGAATTATTGACCCTTCTTTAAACTCTACAGGTCCCATCACCGATACTGCATGGAGAGCTTTATGTACAAACTCTACTTGTGGATCAACTTCGGTATCCTCTTATGCTAATACTGCAGGGAATGTCTATTACAGAAATCCTGCAGGCTCTTTATTGTATGATAATAACCTGGTAAATACCAACTGTACATTAACAGCATTTTCAGCGCTGTCAGGTTGTTCAGCTCCGGTACCAAGTACTGCACATTGCGGATTCTAACTAACTTTTTATAGAGCTCCTGCAAATAATAGTATATTACAGGAGCTTTTTACTCAATAATGTATTATTTATGAAAGTCTGGACGTATTTATTATTAGTATTTATCATGATCACATCCTGTTCTTCTAGCTCAGAGTCCCAGAAACTAACCTGGTACAATAATGCCAGCATCAACAATATCCTTGAAGATCCTGATAAACCGGAGGAAGTTGTACGGGTAGCCATCGGAATAAGTGCTCAGGTCTTTTATATTTCCAAGAAATCTTCCAATTATAAAAACTTGATCGAAAAGGCTAATCTTAGCTTTAAAAAAGGTAAAACCTACAATATCGGCGTTGATAGTAAAACCAATATGGTGAAAGAAATCAATGAGGTGAAGTAATTTCTACCCCTATTTTATCTTATCACAGAAATTCCTGCATCTACTCTTATCTCTGCTCCATGAATATAGGAAGCTTCATCGGAGGCAAGAAAAAGAACGACATTCGCTATTTCTTCAGGTTCTCCCTGTCTTTTGAACGGTATCGTAGGAATGATATGGTGCACGGCATTGTCTATTTGTTCAGCAGTGAGCCCGGTATTATTAAAGATATTGGTATTGATGTGCCCGGGACTGATCCCGTTGACTCTGATTCCGCGGTCTGTAAGTTCTAAAGCAAATGTTTTAATAAAAGACTGTACAGCTGCTTTTGCAGCAGTATAAATTGAAAAATTTTTCATAGCAATTTCCGTAGCTACTGAAGTATTTAAAACAATAGTACTTCCTTTTTTCATTAATGGTAATATCTGTTGTACCGTGAAAAAGTTCCTTTAACCAGCATATTGAATATTTCATCAAACTGGCTTTCCTCCACAAATTCAATTGGAGCTGGTTTTCCATACCCTGCATTAGGAAAGAGCAGATCAATCTGTTCTGTATATTTCTTTACCTCAGTCTGTAAATTCATTATGTCACTCATATTTCCGGCATTGGAAACAATTCCATGAGCCCTTTCTCCTAGTTGGTTTAAAGCTCTGTTGATGGTTTCTTTACTTCTCCCGGTAATAATTACTGTTCCCCCTGTTCAATAAATTGCTGAGCTGTTGCCAATCCCATCCCATTCGTTCCTCCAGTGATTAAAGCCGTCTTGTTTTTAAATTTTTGCATTGTTTTTAGTTTAATGTTCTTTTGCAAATATTAGAATAATTAAAAAAATAAAAAATCCAAATCATGGGAAAATCGTGATAACAGGAGCAAAACAAGAACAATGAATTTATCTGCCAGCTTTTCAATTGGTAAACATTTTTCTTTTCATAAATAATCATTATCAATAAAATTTATCAAAATTAAATTGTACACAATTTAATTGGTTTTATATTTGCATAGTTAATTTATAAGAAATAAACACCAGATAGTTTAATTTAAAAACAAAAAGAAAAATGTCATTACTAGAAGATTTAAACTGGCGACATGCCGTAAAAGCATATGATCCGTCCAAAAAAGTTTCAGAAGCAGATTTACAAACTATTTTAGAAGCTACAAGACTGGCACCTACTTCATCAGGATTGCAACCTTTCCGGGTTATCGTTGTAGAAAATCAGGACCTCAAAGAAAAAATGGTGGCTGGCGCTTTAAACCCTGAAGTTATGAGAGACTCATCTCATGTATTGGTTTTTGCAGCATGGGACAGCTATTCTAATGAGAAAATTGACAAAGTATATGATTATCACACCGATGTAAGAGATCTTCCAAGAGGTCGTTTCGGAAGCTATACGGATAAAATCAAAGAAATATACGGAGCACAGACTCCTGAACAACATTTTGCCCACACAGCCCGCCAGACATATATTGCGTTAGGAATTGCTTTGGCACAGGCTGCAGAACTTAAAATCGACAGCACTCCGGCAGAAGGTTTCAGTAATGAAGTGGTGGATGAAGTGTTGGGATTGAAAGAATTGGGCTTAAAAAGTGTAAGTCTTCTGTACCTGGGATACCGTGACGAAGCTAATGACTGGCTTTCCGGCATGAAAAAAGTCCGTGTTCCTATGGATGAATTTATCATAAAAAAGTAATACCTTCATCGAATCTTTCGTATTTAAACTTATGGAAACTCCGAAAACACCTAAACTGGAAAACCAGATCTGCTTTCCTCTGTATGTGATCGCCAAAGAGATTACAGGACTTTACCGTCCTTTCCTCGATGAGCTAGACATCACTTATCCCCAATATCTTGTCATGATGATATTATGGGAAAATGATGGACTTGCGGTAAGTCATATCGGAGATAAGTTGTTTCTGGACAGTGGTACTCTGACTCCACTTCTCAAAAGGCTGGAAGCAAAAGGATTTATCGTCAGAAAAAGAAAAAAGGAGGACGAAAGAGTGGTTGAAGTATTTTTAGCAGAATCCGGAAGACAACTTCAGAAAAAAGCCTGTGAAATTCCGGGAAAAATCCAGGAAAAACTCGATATACAACCTGAGGAATTGTTGCATCTTAAGGACACAGTACTCAAAATATTAAACAAAATAGAAAAATAATGAAAACCTTATATACCACAAAAGTAACCGCTACCGGCGGAAGAAACGGTCATGTAAAAAGTGAAAACAATGTTCTTGATCTTGAAGTAAAAATGCCTAAAGCTCTTGGTGGAGCAAATGATGATTTTACCAACCCCGAAATGCTTTTCGCAGCAGGATATTCTGCATGTTTTGATAGTGCTCTGAACCGTGTGATCAGTCTGTCAAAAATAAAGACCGGTGAAACCACAGTAACGGCACAGATTAGCATTGGTCAATTGGAAAACGGAGGTTTTGGACTGGCAGCAGAGCTGGACGTTAATATACCCGGAGTTTCTATTGAAGAGGCGCAGTCGTTAACGGAAAAAGCACATCAGATCTGCCCGTATTCTAATGCTACAAGAAATAATATTGAGGTGAAGCTTTCAGTAACCAACAACGATTAATCCAATTTTTTTAAGCATAGTTATAATGGAAGGAGCTGTTTTCAGATTGAAAACAGCTCCTTTTTTATTTTTTTAACCAAGGATTTTACAGATGATTATGTATAAGTTCAAGGCTTATGTTCTTAAACGAAACCCAAAAAAAAAAAGATTTAGACTGGAAAAAGAGCGCTAAGAATTTAATCGATATATCTATTGGATGGATCTCTATTCATACTGCTTCGCTGATGTATTACTTGGTACTTACTGGTTGTCTCTGTTTTATCTTTTGTTGAGATCACTCTTCTGGTAAGCATCGACTTTCTTATAGGAATTGTTTTTCTCTTTTTCTTTTTTATCGGAAATGAGTATTCCAAAAAGATGGTCTATCTCGTGCTGAAAAATAACTGCTGTAAAACCTTCTACTATTTCTGAATATTTTTGCCCTTTTAAATCTACATATTCAAGCTGAATGACTTTACTCCTGTAGAACTGGTCTCTGAAATCAGGAATGGAAAGATCTCCTTCCGGTCCCAGGTTTTGTAAATCAGATTTCCACACAATCACAGGATTGATAAAATATTCTAACGGAGCTCCTTCTTTGTCAAATCGCTGCACCCAGATTACTTTTCTGTTGATACCTACCTGCGGAGCTGCAATACCTACTCCCCCATCTGTGGACAGCAGTGATTCTTTCATTCTTTTCACCAAAACAACCGTGTTTGCGTCTGTAGGATTGGCTTCAGAGGAAAAATTCAACAGTGTTTTATGCTGATTGGCATCTGTTGTCTGGTAAATAGGCAGCGCAGAATGCACATCTCCCTGATTGATTATTGAAAGTTCATGGGAAGTAAAATTTTGCGCATTGAACAGACCGATATAAAAGATAAACAGAATGGATATTTTTTTCATAGTAATTGAATGTTGTACAAAGGTAAATAATGTCATTATGTTTTGGCTAAAGCCATTGTATTTTTTGTATAAAAAAAACGGGCTAGAGCCCGTTTCTATTGATCTAAACATGTTTTGTTTTAAAAAGTCTTGGTCATATCTCCCGGAATTATCAGATTAAAATCAGTCGGAATATAATCTTTTGACGGAATTTTCAGCTCAGGATCTTCAGATTCGAAAACAGAGATTACCGCCATTTTCATATTGGGATTCTTCTGTTTGATATACCAGTAGATTCCACCAAACTCCTTGCTGTGATAGTTTCCGTTGTAATGGATAAATGTCTTTCCGGCCTGAAAATTTTTCACGATTGATTCTGCCATTGTCGCATCTTTTGTGGCCTGTGCAGAAATAAAGTTCATCACTTTTGTACCTTCAGCATGATCTCCCATCATGGCTTTCATTTCAGGATAGCCCGGTGTATCCAGGGTTACGTTAATGGGTAACTGAGCAATATAAGCTTTCTCTTTATCACTTAATTTATTTAATGATTCCAATCCTTCTTTTGCTGTTTGGGAAGCATATTTCCTTGGAATATTGGTCGCAATAAAATTCAGTTTTTTATTTTTAGCAAAATCGACCAACGGTTTATAATCAGTGGCATAGTTATTCCATAAACGGGCAGAATCTTTGAAGGTCTTAGCATCAAACTTCCCTTTTAAATACTGATTCAGCTGAGGCTGGTTATCTCTTTCAAACATTTCAGCTCCCAAAATCAGCTGTCCTTTTTTCTTTTCATATAAGGCTTCTGTAATCTTTAACTGAAGCCAGTGGTTGACAGAACTGTTGTGATTTTCACCAAAGAAAACAACATCATAGTCTGCTAATTCTTTAACGATCTTATCGGTATTTACCTCCTTCCCTTTTTTATCATAAAACTGATATGCTTTAAAATTCTGCGCCTGTAAAGTACAAAATCCCGTCAAAAGCATTCCTATGAGAATATTTTTCATTTTTGTTTTTACTATTATTTAGTACATTTTATATTTTCATCATTTAAATATATTACAATAACCTCATGATCACAAGGTTTATCCACCATAAAAAAGACCGCTTTGAATCTTATAAACAAAACGGTCTTATTCAAATCATCTAATTATTATTTTTCCAGGCTTGCCACCAAATCTTTCCATTCCTGAAGTTCAGGGATTCCGGGCTTTCTTTTTCCGAAAAACTGAACGATAAAGTCTCCGTCTGCATTGAATACTTCAATTGCTGTCACTTCCCCGTCTTCTGTAGGTTTTTTAACGATCCATGCTTCAGCAATCTTGGTAACATCCAGGTGAAGGTTAAAGTTAGGATCCATTACATTGAACCATTGCTGGTGCCAAAGTGTCTTCTTTACATTTCCGGTGTGAATCTGAATGATTCCTCTGTTTCCTACAAATGCCATAATAGGTGTATTTTTTTCTGAAGCTTCCTCCAAAACATTCACCACTTTAGCATTATCAATTTTTTGGGTGAACCCTTCCGGAGCCAATCTTAGCGCCTGCGTTCTGCTCACTCCGTATTTTCTGGTCATCATGAAGAAATCATGAGTATCTTTCAGTTCTGTCCATGCTTTTTTGAAACCTTCCACATCGATTTCTGAATCTGCTTTTTCCGGCTGCTTTGGCGCTACAGCTTCAAATGTTAAGATCTGATTCTGATCTTCAGCCTTGAATTTTTCGACAACAGCATCGAAAGCTTCCTCGTTACTGTTTTTAGTCAGATAGATTTTATGAAGAGCCAAACCGTCTTTGCCGAAGAACTGAAGACTTTTTTTATCACCTTCCACGACAGCAAAAGCAAATTTCCAGTGGTTCAGGAAAATTCTCAAATCAATATCTTCCCCTACAAAAAGCTGTGCATGCGGGCTGCTGAAATCACCGTTAAGGTAAGTTCCTTTTCTTTCATGAACACATTCATCATTACGGGTAAGCGCCATTACTTTTCCTAATTGCTCTGCTTCAGTAAGGATGGCGGGAAAATCCGGATTCAGAATCGTTACTCCCTCTCCTAGGCTTGTAGCCAATAATTCTGCCTCACTTACCTCTAATTGCGCTGCTGCATTTCTTATTCTTAGATGTGGATTTTCAGCTTTCAAAGCTTCCCATTTTTCTTTTAGGTCGTTAACTAATGTGCTCATTATTTACTTTTTAATGGTTAAAACTGTATAAATTCTTTGTATTGTTTCTTCTCCTGTTTTGCTTTTTATTTCTTCTTCTTTTTCAGAAGTCTTCATCCTTGTAAAGTGGCTTTTTGATACTAATTCTTCCATCTCATCATTGTTGTAGAGGGTAAAATTATAGGCTGTGAATGGTAATTTTTCCATAAAATCTCTTTGTCCGAATGTGAGGACAAATATTCCGTCATCCTTCAGAACCCTGTAGATTTCATTTAGAAATTCAATCGGATTTTCCCAGAAATACACGGTGTTGACGGTAAAAATTTTATCAAAAACCTTGTTTTCAAAGGGAAGCTTATTTCCGTCGTATAAGACAAAATTGGCCTGATTTTCAAAATCTTTATTCAATTTCCGGGCTTCATGGTACATGGTTTCAGAAATATCGATTCCTGTATATTTCAGGTTTTTTGCCAGACTGAAAATACTTTTTACATGACCGCCATTTCCATGTCCTATTTCGAGGATTGTCTCGTTGTCTTCTATAATAAGTGCTTTGATGCTTTCCAGCGTCATTCCGATGTTGGTGGCATTCATCATTTCACCGATTTCTATCCCTTTTTCACCCTGAGGATGAGCAAGGTTTTGGGCAAGGATCTTTAATTCTTTTTTTTCCATTAGTTATCCGAAAATGATCATTGGGTTATTGGTAATAGGATGATCGCAGATGGTACAAGGAAAGTTATAGGCATTAGTAATATTTTCTGCTGTAAATACTTCCTGTGGTGTACCGTAAGCTGAAACTTTCCCTGATTTCATCAATAAAATTTTATCGGCAAACTGTGCCGCAAGATTCAGGTCATGTAAAACAACAATCGCACTATTGGCTTTCAGCGTGAATTTTTTGATGATATCCAATGCTTTGTATTGATGTTTTATATCAAGATTATTGAGGGGTTCATCGAGAAACATCAGTTTATGGGCAATATCATTCTGCAGCTGAGCCATCACACGGGAAAGGTGTACCCTTTGCTTTTCTCCTCCTGAAAGGGTATTGTATTCTCTGTCTTTAAGGTGAAAAACATCTGTTTCATACATCATATTATTCATCGCTTCAAGGTCTTCTTTTGCAGGCTGGGAGTCAAAATAAGGATATCTTCCCATCATCACCACATCTTTTACTTCCAGAGGAATATCGTTGCTGTTGTGCTGGGAAAATTTGGCTTTATGTCTGGAGAGTTCTTTTACATTCCATTCGGCAATGGGTTTGTTTTTAAACAGGACTTTTTGTTTTCCGGTTCTCACCTCATCTGCCAAAACACTCAGCAGACTTGATTTCCCGGCTCCATTCGGTCCTACGATTGCCAGGAACTCACCATATTCCAGAGCAACATCTACTCCATCCAGAATATGAAAATCTTTATGCTTATAATTAATCTGGTGTGCCTTGATCATTACAATGCTTTTTTAAATTTAACTAAAATAGCGATAAAAATAGGTCCTCCCATTAATGCGGTAAGAATTCCTATCGGCAGTTCTGATGGTGCTACAATACTTCTGCTGAAGGTATCTGCCGTTAACAGTAATATGCTTCCGCATACCGCTGAAAGTGGCAGAATGAATGTATAATTGGATTTGAATAAAAGCCTTAATATATAAGGTACAATAAGTCCTACAAAGCCAATTGTTCCGGAAAATGCAACGCAGCTTCCCACCATCAAGGCTACGATAATGATAATCTGTTTTTTCAGTCTTTCCACATTGATTCCTAAATGCTGGGCATCTTTTTCGCCTAACATCATGGCATTGAAAGCCTTTCCTTTCGGAAGCAGAATGATGTATGCAAGGATTAAAACAACTCCTAAAATGATATTCTTCGTCCAGGTAGCTGCAGCAAGACTCCCTAAATTCCAAAAGGTGAGGTCTCTGAGTTGCTCATCTTTTGAAATGTAGATCAGAAATCCTGTGATGGAGAATCCAATGGCAGTAATGGCCACCCCTGTCAGAAGCATCATGACTACATTGGTTTTTCCTCCGCTTGTAGAAATTCTGTACACCAGCATCATTGATAAAAGAGATCCTATAAAAGCGGAGATTCCTACCAGTGAAAACTGCACAGCTTCAGGAAGATACTCTTTGAAATATCCTCCTAAAACAATTGCAATTGCTGCCAATAATGTTGCTCCCGAGGTAAGTCCAATTAAATTTCCCGTTGCCAAAGGATTCTTGAACAATCCCTGAAGGCTCGTTCCTGAAACCGCTAGCATACTTCCTATTAAAACAGCCATTATAATTCTGGCTGCCCGAACGTCCCAGACCACATATTTATCACTTAAAGATAAATTGGGATCTCCTTTTATAAATTGCCATAATACTTTAAAAGCAGAGTTTGCGCCGAAGTCATAAACTCCTGTATTAAGTGACAGTACTGCTATGATAACAAGCAGCACTGCACTTACAATAAGATAAAAGTATAGTTTACTTTGTGTTTTCAATTAAAAGTTTGTTTAATCCAACTGCTGCTTCTCCCAGTCTCGGTCCGAAACCTGACACTAATCCTCCATCCATTGCGATGATCTTCTTATTTTTCCCGGCATTGGTCTGGGAAACTCCCGGCATTTTAAGGGCACCTTCATTTCCTCCCGCTCCCTGCAATCCTGTTTCAAAGAAGAACAATACATCAGGATTAGCCTTCACAACCGCTTCGGGAGTCAATGGTTTGAAATCTTCGAAATCATTAACGGCATTTTCTCCACCTGCAAGCTCAATAAGGGAAGCCATCGGAGTATTTTTACCGGAAACCATCAACATATTTCCTCTTGCATAGATGAATAATACTTTAGGCTTTTTTAGCCATTGGCTGTATCTGTTTTAGGTCTGCATCGATTTTATCGTTTAACTTCTGATAATCGGTGTTTCCTATAGCTTTTGCTACATCAGCAATAAGCTTCTTAGTACCATCGACAGTAAACTCTTGTTTGAAGACTTCAGCTTTAATGCCTGAAGATTTAATTTTACCCATTAATTCAGGATTGATATCTTTATCAGAGGCAAGGATCAAAGTAGGATTAACGGCCATAATCGGTTCTATAGTGATCGATCTTACATGTCCTAAATCTTTGGCAGTAGCCTTTAAGGATGCGGGATATGTACTGGTAACATCAGTTCCTACGATTTCTTTTTCGTGGCCCAGGGCACTTACAATCTCTGTAATACCACCATTTAGTGTTACGATTTTATTATTGCTCTTAGGAGCTTCGGAAGTTGCTTCCGTTGTATTTTCTTTTGTTGAGCCTTCTGCTTTTTTACAAGAATATACTGCTGCGAGAACAGACGCTGCAAGGATGAATTTTTTCATAAGTACAGATTTATTTTTAGATCTGATGAAAATCACTGCACTCATATACGGTCGTGGGGTGATCTCATAAGATGGGGTTATTTGATTTTTTATAATGCTTTATACTGGAACATCGGATGTCCTCTTTCTCCTTTATCATCGGTAAGCTGTACAAATCTTAGCTTGTAATACGCTCCGGAAGAGTCTTTAATGATATAGAAAACATCTCCTTTTACTTTAGATCCTGAAGGTCCTACTTCTCTCCAGTTCCCTCCGATTACTCTTTGTTCATTATAAACCAGTTTTGAATCATTTACATCTGCTCTTTTAAACTTATTATAAGCTTCTACAGCAGATCCCGAGGTTATTTTCACTTCATAAGCCCCCCACATTAGCGATATTGTTGATGGTGACGAAGTCTGCGTTCACATAGCTTCCCGCTCCCATCACAATATTGGTAAATACGGAGAAACTGATATCCCATTTATTCTTCTCAGGTTGTACAAGTACTTCTTTTCCTGTTTTAGAATTGAAGAAAACAAAGTTGTAGGCATTATTTTTCTTGATTACGACTTCTTTAATAGCATTTCCAACGGCATTAATATCGCCGTATCGTACTTTGTAACCATCTGCCTGTCTTGTCACCTGTATTTTTATCCAACCTCTTTCGTCTCCTCCTGTGATGGTAGATCCCACGGCAATACTCCCTTTGTAAAGTTCTTTACCTAAATTGACAAGATATACTCCATTGTCGGCTTCGTTGGCTTTGATTTCTCCAATTGCGGTATACCCGGAAGGATAATTTCCTTTTACATCATCAATATATATGGTATTTTCCGTATCAAAGTTGGCCACCTGTACCACTTCTTTCAGAGTAGCAACGTCGGATTCTTTTACAGCTTCTATATTGGTAATACCAGGAATTTTAGTGGCTGCCATCATGATAGATGAATTCAGGACTACCTTAAATTCAGCACCGGAATAAAAGGCAAGATCCCAATCTGTTCGGACGTTAACCGTTTGCCTTGGTTGGCCATTCTGATCTACATCACTAAAATCAATCCACACCTGATTCGGTTGTGCTGAACCTCTTACATCCGGTTTTACGGATACTCCTTCGGAAGGAGCTACGGGTACCGGGTCTTCATTATCATTGACGCAGGATTGTGATACAAACGACACTCCCAGCAAAAGATAAAATAGTATTTTTTTCATTTTTAGAATTTTAAAAATTGTAGCTTAATCTGGCTAAATAACTTCTGCCATAGAAAAGGTTAATTTTCGGATCTGCTGCTTCATGGGCATTTCCCGGAAGTGTGGTATCTCTTATTGAAGAAACATCGAAGATATTTTTAATACCGAGACTTAGCTCCAGATGGTTGTTAAAGAAAGGTTGCGTTACAATGAAGTTCATCATATGAAAATCATCCCGTTCTCCGATTCTGTATTCCGGCTTTTTGAGGTCACCTGATAATACGAACTCCTGGGTTTTTCCGGTATATTTGTAGAATAGAGAAAGTGTGGTATTGACATTCGGAATGGTGTAATTCACCACAGCATTAGCCTCCAGCGTAAAGAAGAAATCATTGGGAGAAACGGCGTCTCCGTCTTTTAATTTTTGGAAATTCCGTAATATGCAACGTTAGCCGCTAAAGCAAGCTGTTTTTTCTGTGCTTTGAAATTGGCTTCAAATAAGAAGGATTCATATTTATTCAGATTGAGATACTGATATTTCAAAGGCTGTCTGCTAACAGTTACCGATTCTATTCTGTCTTTTACATGAAGATAAGTAGCGCTTGCTCCCAGTCCCAGGTTCCATCCGGAATCTGTACTGATTCTTTTTCTCCGTTTACAGAAACGGTCATTCCTTTTTCGGGAGTCAGGTCTTCATTTCCTCTGATATCGTGATTACTGTCTACCATATAGGTATATAGTTCATCAAAATTCGGGAAACGGTTGGCGCTTCCTACTACCAATCTAAGGTTATCATTTTCCGTAGCTTTCACTCTGGCAGTCAATGAATAATTATGCTGGGCATCAAACTTATCGCTCAAAGCAAGACGGTATCCGGGACGCAGTGATAACCAATCCGTGGCATTCCACTCGATGGACATAAAATTGGCGTAATTAAATATCTTCCTTTTCACATTATCCGTCCCCTTGAAAGTGCCTGCTATATTGCCGGCATATCCTGAGGTATGATCCAATTCATACCCTAACTGGAAATCAATTTTCTTACTATCTAAAAAGTTGCTGAATACTCCTCTTGAATAGAAGACATCTGCTTTATTATAAGATTGGTAGTCATCTTTATTTCCAATTACTTTTCGATTAGGAATATCGTATTTAAAATCTCTGTATTTTCTGTCCTGAGTCTGATAAGAGAAATCTCCGGTATAGTTTACAGCCCCCAGTTTAGTCTGTACATTAAGCTGGTGTAGATATCGTGTCGTCTGATAATCTCTGTCATTTGAAAAGTAGGTTCTGTCGGTTACACTATAAAAATGTTCTCCTACGGTCGGATTATAGTAATTGAGTTTTTCGTTGACAAAGCCAAATTTATAGAAGATGGATGTCTTATTTTTACTGTATCTCAGAACTCCGTCGACATTCAGGACATCTTTAGGCTGCCAAAGGTATCCTCTTTTGCCGTCCTGTTCAAAATATTTATATCCTTCCTGCGTTCCTTTGAATCCCTGGAAGTCATTCCGATTAATATTAGCCCCGACATACCAGTTTTCGTTGATGTTGTATCCTACATTCAAAGTCTGAATATGCCGTCCTTCCCCTTTTTTCTTAAAATCATACTCTTTTCCTACTGTTTCTTCCTGCACAGAAGCATTAAGAGTCAATGCTTTCTGACTGTTTTTTCTGGTAATAATATTGATGACTCCCGCAACTGCGTTGCTACCGTAATCAACCCCCCATAGAGCCTCTTACCACTTCTATTCTTTCAACATTATTGATATTCAGCTTGGTAAGATCTATATTATTTCCAAGGCCTATGTCTCCCACAACGGGAATATTATCGATCAGTACTTTCGTATATTCTCCACCCAGTCCCATCAGGTTGGCTGTAGAATTTCCTGATCTGCGATCTGAGATAATCAGCACATTCAAACTTTGGTTAAGAACATCTGCCACACTGGTAGCCGCCATATTCTTAATTTGTTCCGCATTAATAACTTCAACCTTATATATGGATTTATTAATAGACTGCTGAGTATATTGTCCGGTAACGACAACCTCTTCTATTTTTTTATGTTTAAGAGAATCCTGTTGCTGCGCATTCACCAGGAAAATGGATGACAGTGACAGTATGGAAAGTACTTTCTTCTTCATAAAGGCAAAAAATTTTCGACAAATATAAAGCTTTATTTAGAATAGTTAAAAATAAATATATACTTTTGTATAACAATTCTAAATAAAAATAAATATTATGAAGCTAAAACTACTCTTAGGAACTTTATTGCTAACAGCTGTTACAGCTAATGCCCAACTCACTTCTATCAATGAAAATTTTGATACATTCGTTGCCGGTCCTGCAGGTCCTGCAGCAGCTTGGCCACAAAAAAACTGGAATAGAGTTCAAAATGCAACGGACGGTCCGTGGGTATATGCAGCAGGGGGAGCTAATAAGACCATTCAGTATTATAGCTTCAGTTCTGCCAATACAGCAGGATATCTCATCTCGCCACAGATTGTAGCTCCGGACGGAACCAAGACAGTTTCATTTACTGCTGCTCTTACTTCGGGGTCTGCATCAGGGGCCACCGGAACTTTAGAGGTGGGGTTGGTTAACAGTACTTCTGATATGTCATCATTTACCCCAATAGGAAGTGTGATCAATTTAAATCCTGCAAATACTCAGTATTCTTTGCAGGTACCGGCTTCAGCTAACCAGTATATAGCCTTTAAAATGATCGGAAGCGCCATGCATACCGCTATCCAGATGGATGATGTGGTGTATGATAGTGCCACTCTGGCTGTTATTGAAAAAAACAAAATCTGAAAACGAGATCAGATTCGCTGTTAATCCAAGCAATACAATACTGGAATTTATTACAGGGAAAGATCCTAAAAAGATATTGGTTTACTCTGCTTCAGGACAAAAAGTCTCTGAAGGTAAATTAAACGGAAAACAATTTGACATCAGTCATTTACAAACCGGAGTTTATTATTTGAACATTGAAACAGCAGATGGTAAAACCGTTCAATCGAAATTTATAAAAAAATAAAATGCATCAGACTGTTATTTATATTAAAAGCCGATAGGGTCCTATCCTACCGGCTTTTTTGTTGATATTGCTCACTATTTTAAATGACAAACACGATAAAAATCATGTTTTTATTTAGACTGATTAAAAATAATTATATACTTTTGTAGAACAATTCTAAATAAGGATCTAAAAAATAATTTATGAAAACAAAACTATTATTGGCGTCGATGCTTGCCCTTACTGTTCAACAGGCAGTTATTGCGCAAACAGATGCATTAGGATACACACAGGTAAATATGACGATGGGAGCAGGATATCAGAACCGTGTATTCGTCAACCTGGCAGACGGTAATATGATTTCTCAGCCTGCCACAAGCTGGGATGTTGCATTCTACAGAAATTCTGCTTATCAGGTAGGAACAAGAATCAATGATGCTAAAGATATTGAGGTGTACACTGCTTCCACCAATTTAGCAGACTGGGATACTATCAATATCAGCAATGAAGGATCGTGGGGAGAACCTCTTTACAACCCGGATCAGACCACTGACCTGAGCCAGGGAGCTTTTGAACAGGGTCCGATTACATCACCCAATCCTAATCTTCCTTCTACGGGATGGGGGCTTTACAACGGGGGAACCCACCATATTGAAGGAAAGGCCATTTTTGTTTTAAAATATGCGAATGGTACTTATATGAAATTTGCCATTCTGGATGCTTTTGCAGGATACACTTTTAAATACTCCAAGTGGAATGGAAGCTCATGGAGCCCTACTGAAACCAAAACGATAGCAAACGGAAATGATGATGCCTTCTTCAATTATTTCTCTTTTGATACAGGAGAAAAAGTTCCTGATCTGGAACCGTCAAGATCTGCATGGGATCTGGTATTTACAAAATATTATACATTCTATATGGGTGTTCAGATGTACCCGCTTTCCGGGGCTATTCAGAGCCCCAACATTAAAGTAGCAATGGTTCAGCCCGAAAGCCAGGAAACTGCAGCTTATTCACTTCCGGCTAGTAACAGTTTTTCAGGAAACATTACCACGGTAGGCCATTCATGGAAAGGTATCGGCACCGTTAAGCCTGATGTCGTTTATTATATTAAAAAAGGAAACGACTATTACAGGATGTATTTTGTAACCAACGGAGGAGCAAGTACCGGAAATATGTATTTTAAGTATAAAAAAATAACGGCAACCCTTGGAATTACAGAGGTGGGCAAGAAAGCTTCTTTCGGTATTTATCCCAATCCCGCTCCTGCTGACAAAAAAGTGACGGTTATCTTTGATATTAAAGAAAAATCTGGCAATAAGGGTAATGTAGAAGTATACGACCTTACGGGGAAAAAAGTATATGCGGCAGAATTGATCAATCAGGCAGGTTTCTACAAACAAGACATGAATCTATCACACCTTCCGTCAGGAAATTATATGGTGAAAATTACATACGGTGGCAGTTCGGAAACGAAAAAACTTATCGTAAAATAAAACTTTTATTTTAATACTTTCTATTTTTTTCTAATAAAAAGGCGGTTTCATTTTATGGAACCGCCTTTTACATGTAGGTATTTAATATATTTTAAAACCTTTATATACTTCTGTTGAGCTTTCCATCATTTTTGAAGCATCTCTTCTGAAATCCAACAAATGATCCTGCCCGATATGTCTGTTGTGGTGCTCTACACTTTCCCATAACTCGATCAGGAAAAAAGTGCCTTTGTTGTCTTTATCTTCAATAAGATCGTATTGCAGGCAACCCTCTTCCTTTCTTGTTTCCTTTACAAGATTCTGGAACAATTCTACAGCATCCATCAGATAATTTTCATTAAACTTAAAAAGTGCAATGATATGTAAATTCATTTTTTATTATTTAGTGATGTAAAAGTAAAATATTTTCGAAACCGAATGTGTTTTTTCGGACCTTTATTTTCACTTCACTTCAGTATTTTTTAATTTAATATTGATTTATAAATAGTTATGGAGCTCATGATGATTACCAATAATCCTATGACAAAAAACATTTTTTTCACAGGAAGCTTTGCGGTCAGCATTGCAGAAAAAGGAGCTGTAATAATTCCGCCGATCAGAAGCCCTAAAATGATGTTCCAGTGCTGGATTCCGAGTGTAAAGAAAAAGGTAACGGCAGCGGTAATTGTCAGAATAAACTTGGCTACCGTAGAGCTGCCTACTGCAAACCTGGGAGTAAAAGCATTCTTTATCAATGTTCCAGTCACCAACGGCCCCCATCCACCTCCGGCAAAAGAATCTATGAAGCCGCCTATCACGCCTAATCTTGTGAGATTGGTTTTTCTTTTCATCGCTTTATTTTGTTTTTCCTTAAAAGCATTGGACAAGATCTGAAAACCCAGATAAAGCGTATAAAAAGCAATAATTGTTTTGGTGATCTTCGCGTAGTATTCCCCCAGATAAGTGAGGCATATTGCTCCGATAATTGCTCCGATCACTGCAGGAATTGCCAATTTCTTCACCAGACTTTTGCTTACATTTTTCAGCTTAATATGACTGATACTTCCGGCAGCAGTAGTAAAGCTTTCTGCAGAATGTATACTTGCGCTTACAATGTGAGGCGGAATGTTCAGGAACATCAGCGTTGTTGTACAGATCACTCCATACCCCATTCCCATGGATCCGGCAACGATCTCGGCAAATACACCTACGAGAAGCATCCAGTAAAAAATATAATTGTCTTTCGCTAAAATCGTAATGAGTTCATCCATATAACCAAGCTCGTACATAGAAAAGCCTACAATTCCGAGGGCTGCCAGAGTCACAAAAAGTACATTAAGTCTGATCTGAATCTTTCTTGAAATTACCATATATCTTGTTTCAGTGTATTTGTCATTTCTCCTGAGTTATGAGCTCATTTGAAGTTCTGCAAATATCTGACAAAATAATTATCCTACCAAAGAAGTAGACTAATAATTCAAAAAAAAGGATCAGGTTAGTCGACCAGATCCATTAAAGTTTTCTTCTCAAGAATATTGAGTGAGGCATCGCGAACCTCGATCAGCACATCGTGAAGTCCGCAGTGATCTTCATTACAGTCTTCGCACTTTTCATAAAAATTAAGACTTACACAGGGAAGCATGGCAATAGGACCATTCACAAGACGGATAATCTTGGCTAATTTTACATCTTCAGGATTTTCTCTGAGAAAATACCCTCCTCCTTTTCCTTTTTTACTATCCAGGATTTCTGCTTTTTTAAGTTCAAGCAGTATATTTTCTAAAAACTTTAAAGGAATCTTTTTGTGTTCCGCAATTTCGGAAATAAGAACCGGACCTTCATTCCTTTTTTCTACAAGATATGAAAGTGCCTTAAACGCATATTGAGATTTTTTTGAAAGCATTAGTACAAAAATAAGAAAATTGTTTCAAATGTTTAAATGAAAAATAAAATGGCCAATTGCCTATCCGGTTATTTTGCCCTTTTACCCGTTGTCAACCTTGTCTTTTTGCCATTAAATCATTATGTTTGTCATATGTTCAGTAAACAAGAAGCTCAGCAGTTAAAAAAAGAATTTTGGACAGCTTTTGGAAAATCTTTTCCAAGAAAATGGATCCTGTATGATACTAAAGTAAAGGATATGGCATTTAAATTCAGCGCAGATAATAAAAAAGCCGAAGTATCTCTGGATATTGAGATGAAGGATGAAATCTTCCGGAATGCCTATTACGACAAGATCTGGTCCCTGGAAGACATGCTGAAAGAGGAGATTGGAGAGTTCTATAAAGAGGAATATTACACCCTTGAAAACGGAAAGGTGATCAGCAGAATCTGGGTAGAAAAAAGTGGGGTATCTATTTTTAACAAAAATACATGGCAAGAAATTTTTGAATTCTTTGTAGACAAAATGAACGGATTCGAACGTTTTTACTACGAATATGAGGATTTTATAAAGGACATATGAAATAATTATGAAATAAATACTGATTTCAATGTCTCATTAAGATAAAAAAGAAACTTATATTTGTCCTACCCACTTAAACTAATAGATGAAACTAAATAACATGACTAAAAATGAAAAAAGTGTACAAAAACATTTTTGGAGAAGTTATCTCCAAAAGTAATGCTGTGAAACTCGACGAGTATCATCTGCATTATTATGAGGAAGGAACAAACTTCCTTAAGGAAATTGAATTCATCAACGAGGATAGTGTGTATAACATCAACTATTTCCTTAGTGAAGGAGAAAATGAGGATGAAGTTTTGAATTATCTGAAGGAAAAATCTGACTTCTTCGACATTGAAAAGAAAGAAATGGCAGACGGGTTTATTATCTCTACCAACAAGCTGTATTCTTTATCTGTTGATGATCTCCCTCTCGTTTCCAAAACTGTTTTCAAAATAGATGATCCGGAAAATTTCATCTGTTCTCAGGTTATTGATAATGAAACCGGAGAACCTCAACTTGAAAAAACAGTCAAATGCTGGTATACCACCGATAAAAATGGTGAAAAGTATGCGGCGATAGAATGTAGCTATCAGGAAGACGGAAAGCTTGAACTAGCGATTGACAAGACGTCTGACCCTGAAAATGAGGAAAACTGGTCACATTATGATTATGATACCTTTGAGGATCTTCAAAATCAGATCGGAACAGACATGAGCTATTACAAAACAGCTATTTTACTGTCTAAAGAAGCTTCTCACGCATAGTCAGACTGCTACAGACCCTTATTCAAACCGCGGTGTACCTTGAAACAGCTGCCCGGAGATTTAAAGAATGCGTTGGATGCGCAAAACATTGGAAAGATCTTATTCCGATATTAAAACTAGTTTATACTTTAAAAAAATAAGAAGAGAAACATCGCGTTTCTCTTTTTTTATTACTTGAAATCCCGGGTTAGAAAAAGTCATCATTATAAACGTTGAAAGGTTAAACCGCGAACTTTATTATTATAAAAAACAGGAATCTGAGCTCTAAGTTTATTAGGGACTAGAAATAAAAAGAGAAGCCTTGCAGCTTCTCTTTTTCTATTTTTTATCCAAACTTCTTTTTCCTCAGCCAGAAGAATAATCCTCCAATAAGACCGATGATAGCCAGTGGAAGCAATAAGTTCAGCCACTGCCAGTTGGTTTTTTCTTCGGTAATTCTCTGTCTGTCCAGAAGTCGTTCTTCGATGTTTCTATTTCTTAATTCCATCAAATTGCTGTCGTCCAAAAGATAGTCTAAAGCATTTCTCAGAAACTGTTCATTTCCAAACTGCTCGTTGGTGAGTAAATCTACTCCTAAAGGAAGAGGTTTTCCTTTGATTACCTTATTTCTGCCTACATCCCCGTCTGCAATCACGATCATCTTATTTTCCGGACTTACGGCTTTGAAACCCGGATAAGATTTTCTTTCTATCCTTGATGCATATGCGGAATTAAACTTTCCTTCCAATGCCACGGCAAATATCTTCGGGGTACTTGGTTTTTCCATTTGACCAAGGCTGTCTACCGTTGCAATTTCTTTTAAATCCACATAATTGGGAACCTGCTTCAGCAATGTTCTCTCACTTGATTCGAAAAGAACTTTTGTTTTGATATTTTTTCTTCCTCCCAGGGTATCAATAGAAGTTGGGAATTCAAATTTTACAGGATTGATATTTTTAGTAACAGGATTATTATCTTCAGCTATTCCGAGCGGATAATATGGCCACGGCAAGCTCGTATATTGTGGGTTGCCGCTTACCTCTCCCGTTACCAGCCTTAATAAAGCAAATTTCTTAAGATCCTTTACCAGTGCTGGATTGATTCTTAATCCATAATTGAAAAAGAAATCGGTCATATTCACATCTATAGGGAAAGGCATTACCTTTTTCGATCTTGTCAGCGTATCCATTTCAGCATTTACCGCATCAATCATCCAAAGCGTTTTCCCACCATTCATGATGTATTGATCGAGAATTACTTTTTCATTATCAGTAAAAGCTTTTCTAGGTTTTGCTATAACCAATGCACTCATTTGCTTTAAGAGAGGGACATCAGCAATGCTCAATTCTGTCTGGTTTTTAGGAATAACAGGACCGGCGTCATAGTTTTCGAGTGCAAGATGCATGAATCCCTGAAATTCATCGGGGCTCAATTCATCGTGATTGACCAGGATACCTATTTTTTTCTTCTTAGCAGCTGCTATATTTTTAATGTTAGAAACCAGGCTATATTCAAGGCCTTCGATTGATCTTGTCAATTGCTGATCAGCATCAATACCGGCCTGCTGTACAACGAGAGGGATAGAAACCCCGTCATTTGCATATTTGATAACAGCATAAGGAAAAAGGGTAATCTGAGAAATCTTTCCGTCTTTTACATCCGGCAGAATGGAAGGTTGCATTCCCATCGCCATCAGAGTATCCTGAGACATTTTGGTTTTAATCGGATCGATGAATTTAAAATCAATCTTCGGATTTATCTTTCTGAATTCTTCGAGCATAAACTTGGTTTCACTCTGAAGCTGCTTAAAGCTGGCCGGGAAATCTCCTTCAAGGTACACCTCAACGGTCAATGGCTTTTTAACGGATTCCAATACTTTCACTGTGTTGTCAGAAAGGGTGTATCTTTTTTTTTTGTTAAGTCTAATCTGATTCCGGAATACACAAGAATAACAACCAAAGGAATAATGACAAATAAGAATATTCCCAGTGGAGATTTAGCATTGATCTTCTTCATGCTTCTACTTCTTTTTGTTAATAAAATGATTGGACAATACTAATGACGCACCGATGACCAAGATAAAATAAGCAATATCTTTAGAATCGATGAGACCTCTGGTGAAACCTAAGAAATGTTGGTAGAACCCAATATTTTGGAGAATAAAATCTGCTCCGCCCAACAATTTATAGCTCGCCAGCTGTTCAATTCCAAAATACATGATAAAGCACATAAAAACACCCAACAGGTAAGCCATGATCTGATTCTGAGAAAGTGATGATGCCAGAATTCCCACTCCGGCAAATGCTGCAATCAGCAGGATCAGTCCGATATAGCTTCCGAAAGTCATTCCCAGGTCAATATTTCCTGCCGGAACTCCTAAAACGTAAACGGTGTAAAGATAAATGAGTGAAGGGATAAGGCATAAAATACCCACAATCCATACGGAAAGGAATTTTCCGGTCACAAGATCAGAAACTTTTAAAGGTTGTGAAAAGAGCCAGTTTAGCGTTCCTGTCTGCTGCTCTTCTGCAAAAGTTTTCATTGAAAGTGCCGGAATGATAAACATCAGCAACCATGGAACCAATACAAAATAGCTTTGCAGGGAAGCCATTCCGATCTCAAAAATATTAGAATCGTTGTCGAAAAAGAACAGGAATAGGGTGGCGATCAGACTGAAAGCAGCAATAATCACCCATGCGCTCCAGTTTCCAAAGTAACTCCAAAGTTCTTTCTTTAAAATTGCAATCATAGTTTTTTTTAGTACCGTGTCAAGGGGCGAATATATTAAGAGATTCCCCTATTCCACAATTATTTGTTTTTTTTATTTTTATTAACAAGTTTTACAGTCATCATAATCAGAAATACAAGAACGAAAAATCCTGCAATTAATTGCCACCAGTATTCAATTACCATTGATTTTAAGATGACAGTAAATACGACAAGAAATAAAATGAAGGTGGCGATCTCATTAGCCTGTCTCAGTTTAATATTAGGGATTCCCAGGGTATTCCCGTTCAGTTCTTTTAATTGAAGAACTTTTTTCCAGCACCAGTAATGATAGGCAGCGAGTCCGATCAGAAATGTGAGTTTTAAGTGAAACCATCCCATTTTCATAAGCCCCGGATTTAAAAAGATCATCACAACACCACATACAGCCATAATAACTCCTGCAGGAACCGTAATGATATTCCACAGTCTTCTGGCCATAAACGTATACTGCTCTCTGAGAATTTTCTTCTTTTCTTCCGGAAATTCATCGGTATCTTTATAGTACACGAAAATCCTCACGAGATAAAAAATTCCCGCAAAATAGCTTACCATAAAAATAATGTGCAGCGCTTTGATTATTGTATAAAGCATTCAGAAAAAATTAAAAGCAAAGATAAGCTTATTATGTAATTGTTAAAAATAATTTTCTTTTGATCAGGAAGATATAAGTAAAACAGAATTATATAAAAAATACTTCGGCTCGGGCAGCGAAGCTGCCGAGCCGAAGAGTATATTTTTATTGTTCGGATCAGGTCGTACTGCTAAGCGATCACTCCAAGTTCCTTCCCTACTTTTTCAAAAGCAGCAATAGCCTTGTCCAAATGTTCTTTTGTATGGGCAGCAGATAACTGTACCCTGATTCTTGCTTTTCCTTTCGGCACCACCGGATAAAAGAATCCGATTACATAGATTCCTTCATCCATCAGCTTTTCAGCCATTTTCTGGGAAAGCGGAGCATCATATAACATCACCGGAACAATGGCAGCATCACCATCAGGAATATCAAAACCTTTTGCTTTCATTTCTGTTCTGAAATAGTCTGCATTCTCCATTACTTTATCACGAAGTGTAGTATCATCCGAGATCATATCCAATACCTTCAAAGCTGCCCCTACAATTCCGGGAGCTAATGAATTAGAGAATAAATAAGGACGCAACGCTGTCTCAACATATCTATGATCTCTTTCTTTCCGGAAGTAAACCCTCCTAAAGCACCTCCCAGAGCTTTTCCTAATGTAGAAGTGATAATATCCACTCTGCCCATCACCTCATTCGCTTCATGAGTTCCACGACCTGTTTTCCCGATGAAACCTGTAGCATGAGAATCATCTACCATTACCAAAGCATCATATTTATCAGCAAGGTCACAAACTCCTTTTAAGTCTGCCACAATACCATCCATTGAGAACACTCCGTCTGTTACGATAATCTTAAATCGGTGATTCTTTTCAGAAGCTGCAATTAACTGAGCTTCCAGGTCAGCCATATTATTGTTTTTATATCTATATCTTGCCGCTTTACAAAGACGCACGCCATCGATAATAGAAGCATGATTCAGTTCATCTGAAATAATCGCATCCTCTTCGGTAAATAAAGGTTCAAAAACTCCTCCGTTGGCATCAAAAGCCGCAGCATAAAGGATTGTATCTTCAAGACCAAGGAAGTCGGCAATTTTTTTCTCCAGTTCTTTATGAATATCCTGTGTTCCACAGATAAAACGTACGGAAGACATTCCGTATCCGTGAGATTCAATCATATCCTGAGAAGCTTTCATCACTTCCGGATTGTTTGATAATCCCAGGTAATTATTGGCACAGAAGTTTAAAAGCTTTTTTCCGTTCGCCTCAATTTCTGCGCTTTGCTGAGAAGTGATGATTCTTTCTCTTTTGTAAAGTCCGTCATTCTCAATATTTTGAAGTTCATTCTGTAAATGTTGAAGATATTTTTCAGAGATCATTTTTAGTAATTTTTTAGATGTGCTAATTTACTAAAAAGGCCGTAAAATAAAACCTTTTATAAGCTTAATTCTAAAAATGTCATTTCAAACTCAGTTTTAACATTATTAGTCTACAAAAATAGTAGGATAATAATTATATTTGTTTAAAATTTGAGAACATGAGATTAGAGCCGGTACAAAAAGCAAAGAAGTTGAATTCGAAAAATTTCATCAACAATTATATGAAGCCAAGACTTCCCCTTATTATTGAAGACTTTGTCAGTTCGGAAAGTCCGGCATTTGAAAAGTGGAATTATGATTATTTCAAAAAGATAGCCGGAGATCATAAAGTCAATATTTACGGGAGCGAGCTGGAATCCATAGACAGGGTTGCCAGTGATCCTATTGCACAGACAACTTTTTCTGATTATTTGAATGAGATCAGTACGGCCCCCACAGAACACAGGTTATTTTTATTTAACCTGCTTACCATTAAACCTGAACTCAAGAAAGATATTCTTTATAATGACCTTACCAACGGTAAAATTTTAAAGTGGCTTCCTTTCATGTTTTTTGGCGGCCAGGGCTCAATTACCAGGAACCATATCGATATAGACATGTCCCATGTTTTTATGACTCAGTTTAAGGGCATCAAAAGGGTCTGGCTCTTTCCCTGGGAACAGTCTGATCTCATGTATAAGCTGCCTTATAATTTCCACAGTTTACCTAATATCAAAAATCCTGATTACCGGGAATTTCCGGGATTGCTCTATTTAAATGGTTACGAGGCAGTATTACATCCCGGTGAAACACTTTATATTCCCTCCGGATGGTGGCATTATATACAATATGAAACAGAAGGATATTCGGTATCAGTCAGAGCACTTCCCACAGCACTTATTGAAAAGTGGCGTGGTTTTAAAAATCTGATATTCACCAAAAACTTTGACACTATAATGCGTCGGCTTTTTAAAGAAAAATGGTTTCAATATAAAATAAAAATAGCCAAATCACGGGGAACAAGAGCCTCAAAAAAACAAAGAAGCTTTCAAATCTGAAAGCTTCTTTGTTTTTTTACTGTTTAATAAATTTAATATTTTTCTCTTTAACTGTAAAGACATAAGCTCCGGGCTCAAGATCTGAAACTCCGATTGTTTTTCCGGGTTGATAAATACCTTCTCTCACCAATCTCCCATCGATCGCATGAATAGAGAATTTCGTCTCCTTTTTAACTCCTTTCAGATATAATTCGTTTTTCGCAGGATTCGGATATAAAGCAAATTCATCTTTCTGTACGGAAGAAACACTCAACGTATTATCCTGAGTAACGGTAGAGTTTTTTTCTAACAGCTGATAGTCATAATTGAACTGAACACTCGCGATCGGGAAAGGTACAGCTTCTACAAAATTTTGATTATTTGAATTATTATTTAAAACCAAATAAGCGGTTTGCCCTCCTGTTCCATTCACTTTTACCGGTAAAGGCATTTCAAAAAAGCTCACCGATGAATGGCTTTGCGTTTGGGAAACATTTAGCAGAATCTGATTTCCTGTCTGCTTCCATTTAATAGTATAGGTAGGATATCCCTGACCATAAATCCAGTCATTAAAAAATTCAGTGAAATCTTTTCCTGTAGATTGAAGAAAAGATGCATTTAAATCTGAAGTCCGCACATAATTATAGGCTAACGCAGGTCTGGCATGATAGTCTTTAAGGGCCTGATAAAAAACATCATCACCCAATATCCATTTCATCATTCGCAACACATAGCCTCCTTTTGCATAGCTTAATCTGCTGTCAAATATTCTGTTGACATTGGTAAGACTGGCATCAGGAACATACGTACTTCCTCCGACACTACCTGTAATGTAATCAATCTGACCGGCTAAATAACTCATAAATTCAGCATTGGTCATGATTAGTTTTTCATAGGCAACATGTTCTCCGAAGGTAGCAAAACCTTCATTCAGCCATATATCGTTCCAGGCACCACAGGTTACCTTATCACCAAACCACTGATGGGCAAGCTCATGGGCAATAAGTGTCTTACTCCATCCTCCCATGGATGACATCGTCTGATGCTCCATTCCTCCTCCGTTAATGTATTCCATATGGCCATATTTTTCATTTCGGAACGGATACGCACCAAAATAATTTTCAAAAGTATTCATGATCTGTTTGGTCCATTGAATATTGGCCAGACTCGTATTATCATTATTGGTAGACGGGAAAATATAGTTTACAAAAGGAAACGGAGGATTTCCAATGGTATCGGTGGACTTCACAAAATTAGTAACCGCTAAAGCGATCAGATAAGCCGGTGTAGGATACATAGTTCTCCAGAAAGTAAGTTTCTGCCCGTTCTGAATGGTTTCAGACATCAATTTCCCATTGGCTGCCACGCTATATTGCTGAGGGGTTGTAATTTTAAAATCAAACTTTTCGATCTTATCATTCAAACTTTGCTTGGTCGGGAACCAGTCCTGGGCTCCATAAGGTTCACTTAAGGTCGAAATGATAGGCGCTCCCCCTGATTTCCTGCTAAAAAAGCACCGTAGGTTGGAGACGGAACTCCGGAATACGTGATTGTCAGCGAATCTGAAATATTGGCAGGAACAGATGACGGAAAATCAATTTTAATCTCTTTTGTCGCAAGCTGCTGAAAAGCAAGATTACCTCCGTGGTATTGTACCTGAGAAACCGTCAGGGTATTATTCAGGTCAAAATAAATACTTCCGATAGCCTGATTAGGTTTAAAATGTGAGGTAACAGATCCTGAAATACTGTTAACAGCAGGATTCAATGTGACATCCATCCTCTGGTACTGCAAATCATAGGTAAGTGTATTGGGATTGGTATTGCCTGCTGCCATTTTATTCGCAAAAGACTTCATTTCTTTTTCCCGTATCCCTTTCATTTCAATATTAAGCTCGTTTTTCTGTCCGTAAGCCTGTTGAAACATTAGCCATCCCAACATCAGAAAGTATATTTTTTTCATTTTAAAAATTATAATTCAAATATAAAAAAAACCTTTTAATCAATAATTAAAAGGCTCTTACAATATATAAAATAATAATTTTTCTAAAGATTCAATGCAGGTTCAAGAATTTTCTCCATTCTTTTCTTCACCATATCTACTGATCCGGCATAATTATTTACCATCAGGGAAAAGACCAACGTTTTTCCGGAATTGGTTTTAAGATACCCTGCTAAAGTCTTTACTTTATTTAAAGTTCCTGTTTTAGCAAAAATCTGCCCGTTTCCTTCTCCGTTAAACATTCTTTTTAAAGTTCCCGATTGTCCGCCAACAGGTAATGACTTAAGGTAAGACTTATAATATTTCTCATCCATCAAAGAAGTTAAAAACTTCACCTGAGAAATCGGTGTCACGTTATTCCCTCTTGAAAGGCCGCTTCCATCCATATAATTCAACCCATCCATATCAAAACCAACTTCTCTTAGATGTCCTGTTACTACTGTTCTTCCTGATTCTGAAGTCTGGTCACCCAACTTCTGGAACCCAACCGTTTTCAACAGAGCTTCAGCCAGTGAATTATCACTATGCTGGTTGGTGTAATATATAATATCACCCAAAGTAGGAGACTTGTATGCTGAAATCATTTTTCTGTTCTCAGGAGTTGCATCAGTCATTTTCGGGCTTACTTTTCCTGTAACGGGAATTCCGCTTTTCACCAATGTAGTTCTGAAAGAATTGGCCAGATAAGCCGGAGCATCAGGAAGTTTTGTTGTAAGAATACCTTCACCGTCATACTTCTCTGCGTACACCATCTGATGGGCGTAAGGTGAAACGTAGAAGAATTTCTTTTCCGGTGAGAAGCTTGCTTTTTTTACGATCAGTTTTTCGTTGGCCGGATTGATTCCTTGTGTTGTACCTGCCGGCAGATAGTAATTATTATTTTCCAACCATACAACATTTTCCGGAAGCATTGAAATATTGCCTTTGAAAAGCGCTGTCTGAATGATAATATCACCATTTACCTTTCTGATTCCTTCACGCGAAAGTCCTCCTATAAAATCTGAAATAATGTCTCTGTATGACCATGCCCCTGCTTTATTGGTTCCTAAAGACGGGTCTCCACTGCCTACAACATACAGATTTCCATTTAATGTACCGTTTTCGTCCACTGTACCGGAATATTCCAGCTGGGTGATCCAACGGTAGTTTTCCCCTAAAAGATTCATCGCCGTTTCTGTGGTAAGCAGCTTCGTGGTAGAAGCAGGCACCAACGGAGTGCTTTCATTGTACGAAGAGATCACTTTCTTCGTTTTCGGATCATACACTACGAATCCCCATGTTGCATTTTTCAGCACAGGATCCGCCATCATTGTGTTTACATTAATATCTACGAGTTCTTTAGCCGACAATACAGCTCTCTCCGCTACCGAGCTAACGGGTGAAGGGAGGTTTAAACTGTTTTTCTGATTGTCATAATTTTGAGAATAAAGAACGGTAGAAACGGTAGATTGAGCCAGGAAAAAACCAGAAGCCAATACCGCCGCACTTGAAATATATTTTCTGTAATTTACCATCTATCCTTTTTTTGTTCTATAGTTTGAGGCTATAAAAAACGATAAGTTAAATCATTCAATATAACGGTCAAACACTTAATCAACGTCCAAAAGTAGAAATTATTGTGAGAAAAAGGGTTATGGGGCTCTTATAAAAGAGTGTAAAATTTGTTAAATTTTGTTAAAAATCAACAAAAACATCTTTTTTAATGCTTTGATAAGCAGTAATTTCGTCAAATTCTTTCAAACTTAACAAAACCATATTCTTGAACTTCTCATAGTTTTTTCCACGAGGTAATTTAAGCAGAATCTGGAATTGATATAAGTTATTCAGCCTTGCAATCTGTGCTCTTTCAGGGCCTAAAATACAGTCTTCCGGCAGGTATTTTCTTAATACAGAACCTAAGAATTGTGAGGCACGGTCTACTTTATCATCTTTTATATGCTTCAGTTCGATCATAATCAGCTTGGTAAACGGCGGATAATGAAATTTTTGACGCTCGGTAAGGATATACTTATAGATTTTTGCCGGATTATTCAGCTTGATGAGCTGAAAAACGGAATGATCAGGATTAAAGGTCTGTATCAGAATCTTTCCTTTTCCTGAAACTCGTCCCGCCCGCCCGGATACCTGTGTAATCAGTTGATAGGCTCTCTCCTCAGCTCTGAAATCCTGTACATACAGCATAGAATCAGCTTTCGGAATGACAACCAGCTCAATATGATCAAAATCAAGCCCTTTGGAAATCATCTGGGTCCCCACGACGATATCTGTTTCTCCCTCTTCAATCTTTTCGTAGAGTTTTTCATAAGCGAATTTCTTACGCATAGAGTCTACATCCATCCTATCCACTTCATGATCGGGAAACAATTTAGTAACCTCTTCATGGATCTGCTCTACTCCTACTCCTCTTTCGTTCAGGTTTTCAGAGTAGCATTTCGGGCAGGTCTTCGGTTTTGAAGCGCGTTGGCCACAGTAATGGCACTTCATTTCATTGGCTGCTTTATGGTACGTCATTACCACATCACAATTCGAGCAATAATTCACATATCCGCAGCTTTCGCATTCTATGACATTGGCATACCCGCGTCTGTTGTGAAGAACTATAGCCTGATTCTTTTCACCCAGAGTTTTTTTGATCTCTTCAATGAGTCTCAAAGAAAAGTTTCCGGACACTTTTTTAGAATCCTGTGCTTCTTTAAAATTTATCAGCTCATATTCAGGCAGATTCACATTTGCGAATCTTTCATTCAGGAAAACATATTTCATTTTATCTTTTCTGGCCCGATAATAACTTTCCACAGAAGGAGTTGCAGATCCCAGAATCACTCCTGCACCATAAGAACTTCCCAGCACCAACGCTGCATCTTTAGCATTGAAATAAGGACTAACCTCTCTTGGTCTGTACGCTGAATCATGCTCCTCATCCACTACGATTAACCCTAAACTCCGGAAAGGTAGAAACAAAGCATTCCGTGTTCCGATAAGAATCCGGATGTCATCCTGCCTAATTCTTCTCCACAACTCGACCCTTTCAAAATCGGTCAGTTTTTGATGATAGAAGCCGAGCTGCCTGCCATATTTTTTTTCTAACCGTTGGGTGATCTGCTTTGTTAAAGAAATTTCCGGAAGTAAAAACAGTACATTTTTACCTTCTCTGATACAATCTTCAATTTTCTCTAAATAAATATGAGTCTTCCCTGAAGAGGTCACTCCGTGAAGGAGCACATTTTTACCTTCCTTAAAAGCTTCATCAATCTCGGACTTCGCTGCTTTCTGTTTGTCAGAAAGTTCTTCCAGTTCTTCTATTTCACCTTCATAACTTTCAATCCTGTCTTTCTGCATGTAATACTCCTCCACAAGGCCCTTATCTGTCAGTGCTTTGAAATGTGAGCTTCCAAAATAGCCATCTTCAAAAAGGTCAGACTTTTTAATATGCCCTTCCGGATCTTCCGTTTGTTTCTCCAGAATAGCAAGGAACAGGTCTTTTTGTTTCGGTGCCTTGTTAAGCTTCAACAGGATCTCTGTAAGATTTTGATTGCCTAAAACATCATTATTGATTCTGGCGTAAGCGACCTCTTTTGCTTTGTACTTTTCAGCTATTTTTTCATCAATTTCTATATACTGAAGATCAATCAGTGAATTGATGGTTTTAATAATATCTTTTTTCGGAATGAACGCTTCAATATCCGTCAAATTAATGAGCTGGCGTACTTCCAGGGCCTGAATCATGTACATTTCATTCACATCCAGATTTTCAAAATCAACCGTTACTCCAGGTTTTAATTTTAAATAGGTTTCACTTTCCAGTTTTAAAGAGGAAGGAAATGCAAAGCGGTAAATTTCGCCCAGACCACATAAATAATACCCTGAAAGCCAGTTCCAGAAACGGATCTGTTCTTCGGGAAGAATAGGTTTATCATCCAAAAGGCTGATCACTTCTTTTGCCACAAAATTTTCCGGAGTATTGTCATGAAGTTCAAAAACGATTCCTGTATAAATCTTTTTGCCTCCGAACGGAACTAAAACGCGCATTCCTGGCTGGATATCAGCAGCAAGTTCTTCCGGAACCCTGTAAGTGAAAGATCCTTTTAATTTTAATGGTAAAACAATTTGAGCGTACTGCAAGGGAAATATTTAAAATGTAAAATTAGATGTTTCTTCAGAGAACTGCAACTTTTGTACATGTTTCGGTGCTATGTAAATCTTTTATACTCCACTTGTTTAAAAGAAAAACTGGGTCATCTCATACCAAAATGCCGAGGTAAAAAATCCTACAATAATACTGACCCCGATGATAAGGTTCGTCAGTTTCGTATTCAGCCTGAACTGCTCCGCAATAATACTGGAAGTCACCAAAGTAGGCATTGCTGCTTCGAAAATTGTAATTTTAGCTATATCACCTTTTATTCCTAAAAGTAAAGCAAGTCCCAACACTATGGCAGGTGCTAAAATCAGTTTATACAGCATTGACGCCGACATTTGCGGGATCAATTTTCTCCAGCCGTTAAATTTAAGCTGTAATCCCACGGAAAATAAGGCTAAAGGGCTTACCGTAGCGGCTAATTTATCAAAGAACGGCTCTGCAGGGGAAAAGTCTATAAATTGTGATAATACCAAAGCAGAAATACAGCCAATGAGCGGAGGAAAGGTAACCAGTCGTTTCAGAATAAAGGCTGCACTCACTTTCCCTGATCTGCTTCCTCCTTTTACCGCAGCAATGATTCCTAATGTAGAAAGGGCAAAAAACATCGTCTGATCACAGATAATGGCAATACTCAAAAGACCTTCTCCATAAAATGCACTGATCAAAGGAAAACCAATGAAAGAAGTATTGCTGTAACCACTTGCCAGTTCTAAAGTACTTCGTGAACGTCTTGAATATCCTTTGCTTCTGCTGTAAAACAATACGTAAAAGAAGCAGAACACAGAGACCAGAAAAGTGGCGACGATAGGAAAAAGCATTTCCGTTGTCCAGTGTACTTTTGGCAGATATTTAAATGATACTGCAGGCAGAGCAAGATAAAGAATCCAGGTATTGATCCCCTTGTGGGCATCGGGATGGATAGATTTTGTTGCTTTGAAAACCATTCCTGCAATAATGCATACCACGATCAAAACAAAATTTACCATAATTGAAAAGAATATGATGCAAATTTACGGCTGATTTTTTGGTTGAAAGGGTAAAATTCATCTTTTTTTGAGTAGAATTTCTATGCTTCTCATTATTATTGAATTCAAATTCCTTGAATACCTAGAACTCATAAAGTTTAGAAATCATTCATATCTATCCTTTGAGCTTCCTCCTTGATGTAATAATTGACAATTTTTCTTATTACTGAAAATTTCATAACTATTATTTTTATGATAATAAACTATATTTTAAATAATTTTTATAATATAAAATTATAACAGAAATTTGTATCGTTAATTAATAACAACAGATTATTCAGAACCTAACATATCTGTAAAGTTATAAAACAATAGTATTTATATTATTTTTTTAATACATAAAATTTCAAACTATGAATATTAATATTTTTAAAGAAGCAAGCATAGGTTCTCTGAACCTTAAAAACAGAATCGCTATGGCTCCTATGACCAGAGCAAGAAATGAAGACGGAATTCCGAAAGCTTTTAACGCAGAATATTATGCACAACGTTCTGATACGGGGCTTATCATTACAGAAGGAACCGCTATTTCCTCCACCTCAAAAGGAGTACTTCACATTCCCGGTTTATATACCGATGAGCAGGTAGAAGGATGGAAAATGGTTACGGATGCCGTTCATCAAAAAGGAAGTAAAATTTTCACCCAACTATGGCATGTGGGTCGTGTTTCTCACGTTACCAATCAACCGGACGGACAGGCTCCGGTATCTTCTTCAGACATTCAGGCAGGAGAAACCCACGCGTGGGGATATGATGAGAACGGAAAAGAGGGTTTTGTCATTAACTCGAAACCAAGAGCATTAGCAACTGAAGAGGTAAAACAAATCATTCAGGACTTTACTCAGGCTGCTATAAATGCTGTGAAAGCCGGATTTGACGGAATTGAGCTTCACGGAGCGAATGGTTATCTTATTGAACAGTTCCTGAACCCGTTTGTCAATAATCGGCTGGATGAATATGGCGGAAGCATCGAAAGCCGTTCCCGTTTTTTACTGGAAACCGTGGATTCTGTCATTGCAGCAATCGGTGCCGATAAAGTGGCTATTCGTTTAACTCCCTACGGAGGCTTGTATGAAATGCCTTATTATGATGAAATAGAGGCCACATACGAATATCTGGCAAAAGAACTTTCCAAAAGAAATATTGTCTACATCCACATCATGGATCAGAAATCCAGGGGAAGCTTTGCATTGCCTGAAGGCTTCATGAAGCGTTTCCGTACCTGGTACAACGGTGTAATCATCCTTGCCGGCGGAATGGACAGAGAAAAATCTGAAAAAATGATCAATGAAGGTATTATTGATATTGCCGCCTTTGGTGAAGCGTTTATCTCAAACCCGGATCTTGTCAGCCGTCTGGAAAACAACTGGCCTCTTACTCCTCCCAAAAGAGAACTTCATTACGGATTAACAATGGAAGGATATCTTGACTGGGAAACTTATCATGCAACACAATCAAATTAACATTTAAATAATTTAAAAATGGAAACAAATGTAAATGCTCAACAAGGAGCAAATTCGCAAACAGTAGCAAATCATTTAGAAATATTAAGCCAATTATCATCAAAAACGGCTGTGGGAAGTTTTCCTCTTGCTCAGTTTTTGAACGCGCCGGGAAATGAAAA
Organism: Chryseobacterium indologenes; assembly: GCA_016025055.1. Classification (NCBI taxonomy): domain Bacteria; kingdom Pseudomonadati; phylum Bacteroidota; class Flavobacteriia; order Flavobacteriales; family Weeksellaceae; genus Chryseobacterium; species Chryseobacterium indologenes. The sequence continues at coordinate 3,244,474 of CP065590.1, read as the reverse complement.
GGTAAGAGACTTCTTTTTCACACCTGTAACAGAAAAAACACTTGAAGGAAAAAGAATTGCCATCATTTCATCGGATGGTTTTGAAGAAATTGAATTAACAGGGCCAGCCTGGTACTTCCGTCAATTGGGAGCACAGGTTGATATCATTGCCCCTAAATATGCTCCAGCTCCCGCCAACTTTGGATTGAGTATGCCGGAAGAAATGTCTAAAACCCACATAATGGCGATCCAATATCTTCAACCTGTAGGCTGGATAAAAGTAGACCGTACGATAGATCAAATCAAAGTAGAAGATTATGATGCAATCTTCATTCCCGGAGGGGCATGGAATCCGGATAACCTTCGTCACGACAAAGAAGTAGTAAAATTTGTTAAAGAATTCAGTGCTTCAGGTAAATTGGTATCTGCAATTTGTCATGCAACCGTTGTATTGATCAACGCTGAAATCATTAAGGGTAAAAGACTTACCGGATACTGGAATATTCAGATTGATTTGAAAAATGCAGGAGGTATCGTATCTGATGTGCCGGTTGTAGCAGATGGAAATCTTATTACAAGCAGACACCCGATTGATCTGGCTGATTTTTCAAAAGCCGTAGAAAACTGGCTGATTGAAAACTAAGATATGAAAACAATTGTTTAAATTTTCTCCTCACTATCGACGAAAGCTACCTTCACAGGTAGCTTTCTTTTATTATGACTAGTTCTCCACTACATCCCAGAGACTCATTACTTCAACTTTTTCCAATGGTCTGGAAAGAATGATTTTTTTGATGTTTTGGGGAGCATATCAAAAAAAGTTATCACTAAAATTCGCCTCTCCGGTTAGATAAACGTCTTTTGCCAGAACATCCGTTGATACCTCAATTTCGGTTGGAGATATTTTCTTTATACTGAGTGTTGGCTTTGATAATTTTAAATCTTTTGGTTTCTTAAAAAAGAAGAGCTTTTCAGTTGTAAATACCTCATTTCCAAAATAGATTTTCAAAACAGCCGAAGATAAATCAACTGTAGAAAAATTCTCTTTTTTAATTTCTAAATGCTTCTCAGCAGAATTAGCTGCTACATGATCAGTTGCACCTGCAGCCCAAAGAACTTTTCCTTTAAAATCAATCAGTTCAGCTTTTGAAGTGATTTTTGCATCTTCAAGCAAGTCATTGATAAAATAAATATCATAAGATTTATCATTTTCAGAAACAGAAATCAACATCGGTTCAAAACTTCTTTTTGCCTGATAATGGAATGCTTTCCAATTGCCAAGATAATCGATGGATGACCATGAAACTACCGGCCAGCAATCATTCAGCTGCCAGTATAAAGTTCCCATATTGTACGGTCTTGCACGGCGGTGGGCTTCAATGGCAATCTCCATACCTCTTGCCTGTAGCAGCTGAGAAACATAATTGTACTGCACAAAATCAGTCGGAATTTTGTAATCCCGCTTCATATATTCATTGATAATATCCCATCCCCGGCTATGTTTTTCATGAGCTTTAATGACAGGGTTCTGTAAACTTAAATCGTAAGTGCCGGAAAACATTGATTTGACTGTTTCCAGGGAAGGCATTCCCTGAAAGCCATATTCAGACATGAAACGGCCTACTTTTTTCATTGTAAATTTCGAAAGGCTGTTCTCCCCACCAGACACCCCAATAGTGTGAATCTCCTTCTGTAAGGCTTTCCTTGTGCCCCCATCCGATAGAAGGCGAACTCGGCCAATAAATATTTTTTTCATTGGTAAGGTGTTCTTTTAATGAATAGGGAATCACTTCATGAAAAAGCTTTTTATAATCTTTCCAAACCTGTAAAGAATCGTTTTCAGAATACTTAAACTGCTTTTGGTATCCCCAGTTGACAATCGCTTCATCTATTTCATTATTTCCACACCACAAGGCTATGGATGGATGATTTTGCAGTCTGTTTACCTGATCTTTTACTTCTTCTTTTATATTGGTAAGAAATGTCTCGTCTGCCGGATAAAAACTTCCTGCAAACATAAAATCCTGCCACACCAGAATTCCGTTTTCATCGCAGGCTTTATAGAATTCATCATCCTCATAGATCCCACCACCCCAGATACGGATCATGTTCATGTGAGCATCCTTCGAATCTTTGATTAACTTCCGGTATTTTTCTTTGGTGATTCTTGGTGAAAAACTGTCAGCAGGAATCCAGTTTGTCCCTTTGATGTAGAGTGGATTTCCATTGACTTTAAAATAAAAAGATCTGCCCTTTTCATCTTTTTCCTGAACCAGCTCGATCGTTCTTAACCCAATTTTCATTGTTTCACCGGAAAGCGTTGTAGATTTTTGTTTCAGGGAAACTTTTATATCATATAAGTGTGCTTCTCCCCAGCCATTGGGCTGCCAAAGTTTCGGATCTTGAATATGAAAAGGAATATAGATCAGATTCTTACCCTTTTTTAACTGAACAACCTCAGCAGTATTATTCACCGATATTGTATATTTTCCTTCTTTATGGGTAATTATAGAGGTGTGTACAGCGAGCTCAGCATCTTTATCCGACAGGTTTTTCTGCTCGATTTTTACGTTTTCAATTTTAGCATTGTTCCAAAATTCAAGTTTTATATCTTTCCAGATCCCTGCTGTAACAAGCCTTGGCCCCCAGTCCCATCCGAATTGATATTGAGCTTTTCTCACAAAGCTTCTCGGGGATTCAGGCATTGTAAACGGAACTTTCTTCGCCAGTTCCTTTCCGGTAGTAACAGCGGATTTAAATTTCACCTGTAGAAGGTTCTCCCCTGTTTTCAGGTTTTGTCTGACCGGAAAAGACCACTTCCTGAACATATTGTCTGTTTTCTTTAACAGCTTTCCATTCAGGTAAATTTCTGAAAACGTATCCAGTCCATTAAATACCAGATCAATGTTATTGTTTTGTAATTCTTTGGAAGAAACCTTAAAGACAGTCTGATAATCCCAGTTTTCATTCTCTATCCATTGTACTTTATGTTCATTGTCATCTTTGAAGGGATCAGGAATGATTTTATTGTTCATCAAATCCAGATGTACGGTCCCCGGAACCTTCGCGGGTAACCAGCTATTATCTTTTGAATTTTTAAACTGCCAGTTTTCAGATGACAGATTTCTCTCCGAAAATTGGGCAAAAATGAAGTTCTGAATGAAAAAGAAAGAAAAAAGGATCGTTTTATTCATCAATAAGTTTATTTACAATTCTATGAATTCCATGTTTAATGAGTTCGCTGTTAAAATTAATCAGCAGTTCTAGTTTTATATGGGTCTGTTTCAGATAAGTTAGTGTCTGGGAATAAAAAATCGGATGTAATTCCAACATCGAATTACTTCGATAATAACTTTATCTTCAACAATCAAATCAATTTTATAGGCATTATCTGTGGTTATACTTTTATATTTTAAAGGTTGGGAAACCTATTGTTTAACATCGAATCCCAGCATTTGCTAATCTTAGCCGGCAGTAATGTCTTTCTTAAACGCAAAGTTTATTCTTATTACTTTCAAAGGAGCTAAGAATGATCCAATTTGCAATTGATTGGACGGAGCGAACGCTTTAACCATTCACTTCATTAGCGGCGTAGCCGCCTTCCCGGCTCACTTAGTTCTATATAATTTTAAAACTTTGCGTTTAAGAATAATAACAACATAATTACGAATAGTAAAGGAATTTCAATAGTATAAATTCCCTTACATTCACCTTCCGAATGATAAACTATATTATTTACTTTTTAAGGCGACAACTTCTGAAGCGTTCGCAAAGGCTCCCCCATCAGTGATTGCAGAAGAATGAAAATAGCCAGCTTTCGTCACTTCTCTTATTTCTTCAATATTGGAAGAGCGCAATCCTCCACCGACTAAGATTTCAATTCTTCCGTCGGAAAGCTCAACTAATTTTTTCAGATTTTCTTTACCATCTGAAACATTGGATTTCTGGCCGGAAGTCAGTATGGTTTTAAAACCACATTCAATGACATTTTCTAATGTATTTTCAAGACCTGAAGCTCTGTCGAACGCTCTGTGAAACGTACAGGGAAGTGGTTTTGCCATTTCTACCAACATTTTGTTTTGTTCTATGTTTACCTCATCATTTTCATTCAGAATTCCGAAAACAAAACCGTCTACTTTTAAAGATTTTAAACGCATCAATTCTTCCTTCATCTGCTCAAACTCTTCATCTGAATAGGTAAAATCACCACCTCTTGGACGAATCATTACAAAAATCGGAATATTTATTTTCTGCCTGAGCTCTTTGGTGGTATCAAAGCCGGGAGTTGTTCCTCCTTCACTTAAACCGTCACATAATTCTATTCTGTCCGCTCCGTTTTCAAAAGCAATTATTGCTGATTCGGGATTGAAGCAAGCTATTTCTATTTTTGACATTTTTTCTTGGTATACTTAATTTAATTTAGATTCTTCCTGCCAGACATCGGCAATTACAAAGGAGTCCTTGTTTTTGATCACCTTAACTTTTATCGGATATTTTGCCTTCATCTTTTCATCAGCAAGAACAACATCAAATAAAAAGTCATTTTTTTTTGATTCAAGCAATTTACATTCTGACACTTTGATCTCATCCCAGTCTTGTCCGCTTATCAGAAAGCCTACGCCAATTCCAGCTTTTTTTATATCAAATTTCTTTTTCCACTTATCCTCAAATTCCTTTTCAGTAAGGCTTCCATCCACATCAAGATCAAAATTGGTTGCGTCCGTTTTATAATCGAAGTACTCTTTGGTTGTTATTTTTTGCATTACTTTTTCCTGAGCAACAAGATCAGCTTTAAAATAATCTTCAATGTTTTTTTGCAGCCATTTTTTAGCCTCTTCAGACCCGTTAGCCTGAGATTTTGCTTCCTGAACCACTTCTTCCTTTACCTGAGGTCTGCTTTGAGTTATATTTTCCTTCTTTTCTTCCTTGCATGCAATGATTGAAAACAAAGAAGCGATAATCATTCTTTTCATTTTGTTTTTGTTCTATCAGTTTTGGCTAAAGCCAATGGATATTTTTTTAAATGGAATAAAGACCGTCTCTATAATATTTTTACTATTTTAAGGCAAATTCAGGTGTTTCAAGACGGTTCCCTTTCTGATCGTATACGGCAAAGTTGAATCCGTCCTGGATACAGTATGATCCGTATTCCCCTTTTTTATTAATAGCAATAAAGCCTACCTGAATATCTTTAAGGTTTTTATTTCTTCTCCGGTTGATTTTAACAATTCTTTCTACTGCTTCTTTACAGGCTTCCTGAGGATTTCTGCCCTGTCTCATCAATTCTACAACCAGATGAGTGCCTACTGTACGTATTACTTCTTCACCATGTCCCGTTGCAGTGGCGGCTCCCACTTCATTATCTACAAATAATCCGGCTCCGATAATCGGTGAATCTCCTACCCTGCCATGCATCTTAAATGCCATACCGCTTGTGGTACATGCACCGGAAAGGTTTCCCTGGGCATCTAAAGCAATCATTCCTATGGTGTCATGATTTTCAATATTGGCAACAGGCTTGTACCGGCTGGTTTTCAACCATTCTTTCCATTCTTTTTCTGATTCGGGGGTAAGAAGGTTTTCTTTTTTAAAACCCTGTGAAAGGGCAAATTGCAGTGCTCCGTCTCCTACCAGCATGACGTGGGGAGTTTTTTCCATCACTGCTCTTGCTACGGAAATCGGATTTTTAATGTGTTCCAGGCATGCTACGGAACCGATATTATAATTTTCATCCATAATACAGGCATCCAGCGTTACCCTTCCGTCTCTGTCAGGACGGCCGCCATACCCGACACTTCTTTCTTTTGGATCTAATTCTACAAGACGAACTCCTTTTTCCACCGCATCTAATGCTTTCCCTCCTTTTCCGAGGATCGTCCAAGCTTCTTCATTGGCTTTTAACCCGAAATTCCAGGTAGATAAAACAATGGGTTTGTTTACTGCTTTATAGTCTTCGGGTAGGTCTTTAGCCATTATATCTAAAGGGTTTACCGCAAGTGCTGCCGTTGCGATCCCCAGTTTTTTAATAAAACTTCTTCGGTTATTGTTCATCGTATTTTGAGATTATATACTACCTGACAAATATCTTAAAAAAAATCAATGAAATCCTCAATATGCCCTGACTAAGCCTTATATAATTTTTATTTATCTTTACGGGTGCAATGGATACTTTTGCCATTTTCTGAAATATTGTTTTCTTTCAGGAACTCTCTGATGAGAAAATAAATATTTTGATTGGCATAAGTATTCCAAAATTTCTCCAAAAAAAGGAAAAGTTGGTTGAACCCGGACGTCCTTAATCAAATGCTTTGAATGAAGTGGAAACCTCATTGACCAATTTGCATTCAATTGAAAAACAAATAACATATAATCGAAAGGCAATCAGTGAGCTGAAAAATAATATTGATCTTACTAAAAAACAAATTAAAGTAGGAACCAGTAATAGCTTTATTCTGATCCAAACGCAGCGGGAACTTCTTAAAAACGAGATGAACCTCATCAACCTGTAGCTTCAGGATAAAATGGAACGCATCAACCTTTATATGACTCTGGGAGCACAGAACTTCATTTTTTCATAATTTTATACTAAAGCCTGCCGGATAGTATCGGCAGGCTTTCTTTATGACTTTTAAATTCTATAAGGTCTATTAATGAGGTAATTTATTTCTGAAATATCCATATACCCATGTTCCGGCGATGGCACTTACCAGCGTAACAGATACCGCCAGGGCTCCTGTTCCGATCTGTGCAAAGAGAGGTCCGGGGCAGGCTCCTGTGAGCGCCCAGCCAAAACCAAAGATCAATCCTCCATAAATTTGTCCTTTATTAAACTTTTTGGGAGATAAGGTAACATGTTCTCCATTGATAGTTTTGATCTTCAGTTTTTTAATCAGAAATACGGAGATCATTCCTACTAAAACCGCACTTCCGATGACTCCATACATATGAAAAGACTGGAGCCGGAACATTTCCTGTATCCTGAACCAACTTATCACTTCAGCTTTGATGAATATGATTCCGAATATAACTCCTGCTGCAAGGTACTTCAACTGATGATACCATTCATTCTGGTCTTTTGTATTTTCTATCACACAAACTTCATCCTGATCCCGTATTTCTTTTTTCTGTTCTTTTATCATTGCTTAGTTTCATTATAATTATACTTACAGGGAAAGAATAAGGGGCAGGATAAAGTTCGCCATTAAAAATCCTCCTATCATAAAACAAATGGTGGCGACCAACGAAGGCCACTGTAGATTAGAAAGTCCCATGATGGCATGCCCGCTGGTACATCCACCGGCATAGCGTGTTCCAAAACCAACCAGAAAACCACCGATTACCATCATGATAAATCCCCGGATGGTAAAGAGGTTTTCAAAATTCATCAATTGTTTCGGAACGAGATTGCTGTAATCCGTAATCCCGTATCCTGTCAATTCCGCTTTTAATTCGGGGTTAACGATAATTTCGGAAGTATTCATCAGAAAATTGGCTGTAATTATTCCTCCGATAAAAATCCCGAGGACAAAGAATAAATTCCAGGCTTCTTTTTGCCAGTCATATTTAAAAAAATCAATATTGGCCGGTACGCAAGCTGCACATGCATGTCTTAAGGCTGAGCTTATTCCAAAGGATTTATTTCCCATGATCAGCAAAGCGGGAACGGTAAGTCCGATTAAAGGGCCTGCAATATACCAGGGCCATGGTTCTTTTATGATCTCCAACATATTTAATTATTTTAAAATTTTAGTCTGACAAACAAAATCACTTTTAGGAATACCCGTGGCAGAGATTGCTTTAAAACCACCTTCAATTTCGGTAAAATTCCTGTATCCTCTCGCCTGAAGAATACTTGCAGCGATAGTACTTCGATATCCACTGCCGCAGTGTATATAAAAATGTTCTTCGCTATTCAGCTGAGACACCCAGTCATTGATATATGCCAAAGGCTTACTGAATGCTTCTTCAATGTGTTCTGCGTGGTATTCACTTTCTCTTCTGATATCGATTATTTTTGCATATTTTCCTTTAATGTCCTTCTCCAATTCTTCAGCAGAAATACGATTGACTGAATCCGTTTCTTTTCCTGCCTGTTCCCATGCTTCGAAACCTCCTTCCAGAAATCCTAAAACATGATCAAAGCCTACTCTGCTCAGCCTGGTTACCGCTTCTTCTTCATCTCCTTTTCCGGTCACTAAAAGAATCGGCTGATTAACATCTTCAACTAAAGCTCCGACCCAAGGGGCAAAATCACCATCCAAACCTATATTTACAGATTGTGGAATAAAGCCTCTGGCAAATATATCGCTGTTTCTCACATCGAGAATTAATGCTCCAGACATTTCTGCGATTTCTTCAAAGGCTGCTGTTTCCAAGGCTTGTAAACCTCTTGTTAATACTTCATCAAAGCTATGATATCCTTTTTTATTCATCATGACATTCATTTCAAAATAAGCAGGCGGAGGCGAGAGCCCGTCTGTTACTTCTTTAATGAAAGCTGCTTTATTTTTCTGATTGAGGGCATAATTTGTTTTCTTTTGATTTCCCAGCGTATCAAGAGTTTCCTTCTGCATATTCTTTCCACAGGCGGAACCTGCGCCATGAGCCGGATATACAATAATGTGATCCGGTAGAGGCAGAATTTTTTCATACAAGCTGTCATAAAGCATTCCAGCGAGGTCTTCTTTTGTCAGATTTCCTGCCTTTTGGGCAAGATCCGGGCGCCCTACATCACCAAGGAACAAGGTGTCACCACTGAAAAGGGCTTTTTCAATTCCAAATTCATCAATCAGCAGATAAGATGAACTTTCCAGCGTATGCCCGGGAGTATGAAGGACTTTTATTGTAATATTTCCTACTTTGAATACCTGATTATCTTCTGCTATTCTTGCTTTAAAGTCAGTTTTTGCTGTAGGTCCATAGACAACCGGAGCTCCTGTCTTTCTGCTTAAATCAAGATGGCCACTGACAAAATCAGCGTGAAAATGGGTTTCAAAGATATATTGTAGTTCAAGTCCGTCCTTTTTCAATTTTTCGAGATAGGGAGCTGTTTCCCTCAGAGGATCAATGATTGCAGCTTCTCCACCTGAACTGATGTAATACGCTCCCTGCGCCAGACATCCTGTATAGATCTGTTCTATTTTCATTGTACTTATTTTAGATTTTGTTCTTTGATATAAATTTCCGACTTCCCTTAATTCTCCACAGCTACTTTTGTTACATAAGGAGACTAGAAAAACAGTTCTCTGGTGATAATATAAATTCCCATTATCAAGATAAACCATCCAAATGCGGGCTTTAATTTTTTACCGTCAATTTTCTTTGACAGCTGAGAACCTATCAGAATTCCTATGATGGCAATGGCTGTAACAGACGAAAGTATATTCCAGTTTATTTTTGCATCGTTGACGGATGAAAGGAATCCGATCAGAGAGTTGAAAGAAATAAGCACCAATGAAGTTCCTATTGCTGTTTTCATGGAAACTTTCAATAAATTAACCAGTGCAGGGATGATCATAAAACCTCCTCCGGCTCCTACCAACCCTGTTAAAACACCGACAACAGCTCCCTGCGCCATTGCCAGTAAAGTTTTATTTTCTCCATGATCAACCTCTGAAATTCCTAAAGTAGCCTGAGTTCGGATCATTTTATAGGAGGCCAGAATCATTAAACCCGCAAAAAGTAAGAGTAAAAAAACATTTCTGGTTATGGCAAAATCATGGATCTTAATGAGGATATCGGGTATGAATGGCAGGAAATAGGTTCTCGTCAGAAAAATTGCCATAACGGAAGGAATTCCGAATATCAGAACTATTTTAAAATCGACCCATCCTTTTTTACAATAAGAGAAAGAACCGACGATACTGCTTGCCCCGACGATAAAAAGAGAATATTCTGTAGCCAATAAGGCATCCAATCCGAAAAGATAAACCAAGACCGGTACCGTGAGAATACTGCCACCGCCTCCTATTAAACCAAGTGAAATTCCTATTAAAACTGATGCTGTGTATGCTAAAATTTCCATTGTACTGCTTAAAGAATGTTGGTACAAAAATGGGATAGTTTGGGAAAGTCTACAGCTACTTTTGTTACATAAGACGTTTTTAATGTAAACATCAGAGCTATTAAAAAATAGTTCCGGCAAATCTTCGATTTGCCGGAACCATTTTTTATTATGTGCGAATTCAATTACGGATTGAGCGTTTTGAGAAGGAGTATTTTATTTCTTCCCAGTTTCAGTTTTCCTTCTTCTTCAAGCTGTTTGAGAAGTCTCGACACAACAACTCTCGCTGTTCCCAATTCATTGGCAAGCTGTTCATGAGTGGTCTGGATGGTATCGGAGCCTGTGAGCTCAGACTTTTTATGAAGAAGGTTCAATAGCCGCTGATCTACTTTTTTAAAGGCAATGGCATTGATAATATCTAAAAGTTCCTCAAATCGTTTATGATAAAGCCTGAAAATATAGTCCAGCCAATCGGGATGCTCTTTAATAAACAAAGAAACTTTATCTAAAGGGAGAAAAAGTACCTCACTATCTTCTTCCACTTCGGCTTTTACTATACTTTTTTCGTTGTGCATTCCGCCGAGAAAAGACATGATGCAGCTTTCTCCGGCTTTAATGTAGTACAGCAGGATTTCTCTTCCGTCTTCTTCTGTCCTGATCACTTTGATCATTCCTTTCATCACAATAGGAATAGAGCGGATTGATGCATTTTCATCTAAGATAATGTCTCCTTCCCTATAGTTTTTCAACATCCCGAAACGATGCAGTTTTTCCACAAGATCGGGTGAAGAGAATTCTGAACATAGTATATCGTTCTGCATGGGTAAAAAATTCTACGTGCTAATTTACGCCAATTTCATCGACAAAAAGCCATGCTTTAGAATCTGCTCCCGGATTTCCGGCCGGAATTATCCCCGCATTTTCAATGGCTATTTTAAAATATCTCGAATTTTGTTTTCCTACGTTCAGCAGCATTTTTCCTTTGGCATTCTGAATTTCCTCTTTTCCGATCTCTTTGATCAGTTTAAAATTCTTATTGTCTTCGGAGGTAAAGATTTTTGCAGATTTTGCCAGGTGAATCCAGCTTCCTTTATTTTCAAGGGTATTGAAATACACTTGCGAAAAGTCTGTTTTTTGTCCGAAATCGATGGTAGCGACCACATCTTTACCGTTAAAGCCCAGCCATGTTTTACCAAGTTGTCTTGAATTACCTATTATACCGTCTACCAGAGTAGCTGCGCCCCCGAATGAATAGTTTTCACTCGGTTGATTTTCAAGATTAATTTTCTTTCCTGTTGTTTTTGAAATGGTAAATTGTTGTGAAGTGATTGAACTTTTCAGCTGACCATTTTCAAAATAGGCTGATTTTATTGTCATTGATGCAGGAACCGGAATAGCACCCTGATATGTTTTTGAATTGATTGTAGGATCAGCACCATCGGTTGTATACCGGATGCCGCTTGAATTTTGTGAGGTGGACAGCTCATAGGTAATTCCTGTGCCGGCCGGCACTACTTTTCCTGAAATATTATAAATACTTTTGGCATAATTGACGCCCATTTTATCCAACACTTTGAACTGACTGATGACTCTGTTTTCAAAATTTTTATAGTTTTCAGGATCTGATGTTCCCCACCCTACTTCCGAAAGTGCCATTAGCCTTGGAAATATCATATACTGAACCTGCTTAAAATTGTCAATATACTCTGTCCACAGATTCGCTTGTACTCCCATGATGTATTTTCCCTGTTCCGGAGTTAATTCTGAAGGAATCGGGTTATAAGAATATACTTTATCGAGTGGAGTAAATCCTCCAAAGGCATTAGGTTCTGACTGTGGATCTCCCTGATAATGGTCGAAATAGCAATACGCTCCAGGGGTCATTACGGCAAAATGTTTTGATTTTGCAGCTTCAATTCCTCCATTTACCCCTGTCCAGCTCATAACAGCAGCGTTAGGAGCCAACCCGCCTTCTAAAATTTCATCCCAGCCGATGATTTTCCTGCCTTTACTGTTGACATATTTTTCAATTCTCTGAATGAAGTAGCTCTGTAAGCCGTGTTCATCTTTCAGATTATTTTTCTTTATCAATTCCTGGCAATGAGCACATTCTTTCCATCGTGTTTTCGGGCATTCATCACCACCGATATGGATGTATTGTGAGGGGAATAACTGAATCACCTCATCTAAGACATTTTCCAGAAATGTAAATGTTTCATCTTTAGGACAAAATACGTCATCAAAAACACCCCATTTGGTGGCAGCTGCAAAAGGGCCTTTTGTACATGCCAGTTCAGGATATGCAGATAATGCTGCCAAGGCATGTCCCGGCATTTCTATTTCCGGAACGACGGTAATATGTTTTTCCTGTGCATATTTTACGACCTCCTTAATCTGATCCTGAGTATAAAAATAAGGGCCGTAAGGTTTCCCGTCGAAAGTATTGTCAGCATAGGCACCTATCATAGATTCTTTACGCTTAGAACCAATCTGGGTTAGTTTAGGATATTTTTTAATTTCAATTCTCCATCCCTGATCATCTGTCAAATGCCAATGAAAAGTGTTCAATTTATACATGGCCAGATAATCAATATACTGCTTTACTTCATCTACAGTGAAAAAGTGACGGCATACGTCCAAATGCATTCCTCTCCAGGCAAACTTCGGCTCATCTTCGATTTTCATGGCCGGAATTTTCTTACTGTCTTTATATTGTTCAAAAATCTGAATCAGGGTCTGAAGAGCCAGAAAATGCCCCTGGTCTGTATAAGAGCGGATTACAATATTTGCCGGCGAGATTTCAATGGCATATTTTTCTTTTTTTGTTCTTCGCTTAAAGGGACAACGGATGGAGAAAACAATGCGCTGATGAGCTGCATTTTTTCTTTTTTACCATACGTCAGTGTAAAAAATTTACCGAAATATTTTGAATAGTATTCGCGTTCTGATTTAGAAAGATTTTCATCTAAAATGATTTTTTCAGGCAGGATAAATTCACCCTGAGAAAATTCAATTTTTTGAGGATAAGGAATTAAGTTCAATTTATTTTGTGCAAGAATTACCGTTGACATTAACAGAAAGAATGTAAAAAAAGTCCGTATCATTAGATGTGGTTAAGGTTTTAGCTAAGATAAATATTTTCTAAAAATTATTGACTCATTTTCATCAATTATTCCGGATTTTAAGAAATAATCAAAGATATTGCACAGACTATTATGGGCTAATAAAGATCTAAGTCCTTTACGCTGAACTTCAATAAAAAAAACGCAACAATAAAATTGTGGTTTATTTTTTGCTAAGTGTAAGCGACTATACGTAAATAAACAATTAAATTTGTAAAAAAATACAATGAGAAAAAACATTTTATTAGCAGCCGGATTATTATTTTCAGTATCTGCTCAAGCACAGCTTTTCGATATTATAAAATCTACCGTCAAAAATAAAACAGGTGTGGATCTTGATGCTCCTGTCAAAACAAAAGGAACAACAGCTGCAACGACCACGACACCTCAACCTTCTACAAACGTTAATTCCACCAGCAATCCTGTAAATCTTGGAAACCTTACTTCGCCACAGATTTCGTCAGGATTAAAAGAAGCTTTAACCCTTGGAGTAACGGATGGAGTAAAAAAACTGGCTTTAACGGATGGCTTTTTTAAAAATGAGGCTGTAAAAATTCTGATGCCTGAAAAGTTAAGAAAAATTGATACTACCCTACGTTCTCTGGGAATGGGAAGTCTTGCTGATGAGGGAGTAAAGCTTTTAAACAGAGCTGCCGAGGACGCCGTTACCGAAGCTGCCCCTATTTTCACCAGCGCGATTACGTCAATGACGATCAACGACGCTAAAAATATTTTATTAGGAACTGATAATGCTGCCACCAATTATTTACAAAGCAAAACTCAGAACCAGCTATTTACGGCTTTCCAGCCAAAAGTAAAAGCATCACTGGGTAAAGTAGGTGCAGACACAGTATGGAAAAACCTGATCTCAAAATATAATACATTCACAGGACAGGCCGTAACCACCGACCTTAATGAATATGTAACTACAGAAACAATCAACGGGGTATTCAAAATGGTAGCCCAGAAAGAAAGCGGGATCAGAAATACCCCTGCAATGAGAACGACAAGTATTTTGCAGAAGGTTTTCGGAGCACAGGATAATAAATAAGAATTATATATTTAAAGTTAAACTTTACAATATAAAAGGGCTGTTTCATAATGAAGCAGCCCTTTCTGCTACGCATCTTTGTCAGCAATTTTTTTTGAATACTCCTGTAACTTTGCTATTTTATAGAGCAGGCTTTTGCTGAGCATCATTCTTTCGAATAAACTCCATACTGAACATTGACAAAAGAAAAAGCAGTAGAGGTGAATCTCCACTGCTTTATTATTTATAATCATTTATTTTCGTAATGGGTTACAATTGCATTTCAGGAATTTCACCTTCAATGATCAGATCTGCCTCTGTAGCGTTCACAATGTGTTCTACTGAAACACCCGGAGCTCTTTCCACCAGTTTGAACCCTGCGGGAGTCACATCCAGAACAGCTAATTCGGTAACGACTCTTTTCACACAGTTTACTCCGGTAAGGGGAAGGGTACATTTTTTCAGGATCTTGCTTTCTCCAGCCTTATTAACGTGCATCATGGCAACAATAATATTTTCGGCTGAAGCAACTAAATCCATGGCACCTCCCATTCCTTTTACCATTTTTCCCGGAATTTTCCAATTGGCAATATCTCCGTTTTCGGAAACTTCCATGGCTCCCAGAATGGTAAGATCTACCTTCTGACCACGGATCATTCCGAAACTGAAAGCAGAATCGAAGAATGAGCCTCCGTCTAAAATAGTAATAGTTTGTTTTCCGGCATTGATGATATCAGCATCTTCTTCTCCTTCGAAAGGGAAAGGTCCCATCCCTAAAACTCCGTTTTCACTCTGGAATTCTACAGAAATACCTTCCGGAACATAGTTGGCAACCAAAGTAGGGATTCCTATTCCCAGGTTTACATAATAACGATCTTTCAGTTCTTTTGAAATTCTTTTGGCAATTTGTTCTTTTGTAAGCATAATAAAAACTTAGACTGCAATTTAATTATTTTAAACTGAATACAAAAGGGCTTTACAGGTCTTAATAATTAACACTGTTAGTTAAAATAATATCTGTAATTTTGTAACATTATTTATCAGAATGAAAATACTTTTTAGATACCTTAAACCTTACCAGTGGCTGATCATTATTTCTTTATTACTGGCTACCATTAATCAGGTTTTTTCTTTATTTGCCCCGGCTATTACAGGAAATATCCTTGATCAGCTGGTCACTCATCCCAATTTTTTTGACAAAGAAAAACTTTTAGCCAGGAATCTGAATGAGTATTTATATGGCAACGGAGTCTATCATGGTGCTTTTTATTTTCTGGGATTATTGATCGGAACAGCGATGGTCAGCAGAATTGCCAAAGCCTTTCAGGATTATGTGGTAAGTGTGATCACACAGAAATTCGGAGCAAAAATATTCACTGACGGTTTACAACATTCGATGGCCCTTCCCTATCAGGAGTTTGAAGATCAGAGAAGCGGTGAAACGCTTTCTATTTTAACGAAAGTAAGAGAAGACTCTGTAAAATTCATTACCAATTTTATTAATATTTTCTTTGGTATTCTGGTGAGTATCATTTTCGTGTCCGTGTATGCGATCCGTCTGCACTGGTCGATCATGCCCGTTTACATCTGCGGAGTTTTTCTGATTGCTTTTATCACCAATTTACTGAGTAAAAGGATTAAAATCATTCAGAAAAATATTGTTTCAGAAACAACGGCTTTAGCAGGAAGTACTACTGAAAGCCTGAGAAATATAGAAATTGTCAAAAGTCTGGGGCTGACCAAACAGGAGGTGATCCGTTTGAATAATAATACTTACAAAATTCTCGGACTGGAACTGAGAAAGGTTAAAAGCATCCGTTCTTTAAGCTTTATCCAGGGAACAATGGTTAATTTCCTTCAACAATTGATTACTCTTACTTTATTATTATTAATATTTAAAAACATTGTAACTCCTGGCCAATATTTATCTCTGATGTTTTATGGTTTTTTCATTTTTGGACCGATGCAGGAAATCGGAAACATCATCATTTCGTATCGTGAAGCGGAGGCTTCTCTTCAGAATTTTGATCATCTGATGCAAAAAGAGGTAGAAGAAAAACCTCTTCATCCAAAGCAGATTGGTGCCATTGAGGAGCTGGAATTCAAGCATGTTTCATTTAAACATCAGTCGGCTCAGTATAAAGCTTTGAACAATATTTCTTTTGATGTCAAAAACGGAGAAACCATCGCCTTTGTCGGGCCAAGCGGCTCGGGAAAAAGCACCCTGGTAAAGCTATTGGTAGGCCTGTACAGACCTCAGGAGGGAAATATTTTCTACAATAAAGTGAATGGAAAAGAATTCGATTTTGATGAACTGAGAAATCAAATCGGCTTTGTAACTCAGGATACTCAGCTTTTTGCAGGGACGATTAAAGAAAATCTTCTTTTTGTAAATCCGAAAGCAACTGAATCCGAACTGGCTCTGGCATTACAAAATCCAGCTGTACTGCACTTTTGGAAAGGGCAGAGAAAGGTATAGAAACCGTGATTGGTGAAGGTGGGCTAAAATTAAGTGGTGGAGAGAAGCAAAGGATCGCCATTGCAAGGGCTCTTTTGAGAAAACCTCATCTTTTGATTTTTGATGAAGCTACTTCAGCACTGGACAGTATTACAGAAGAAGAGATTACGACTACGATTAAAGATATTTCGAAAGAAAGAGAACAGATTACCGTTCTTATCGCGCACCGTCTCAGTACCATCATGCATGCTGACAAAATTTATGTCCTTGAACGCGGCAAGGTTATAGAAACAGGCTCTCATGAGAATCTGATCGCAGAAAAAGGGCTTTATTATGCCATGTGGAGACAACAGATCGGAGAAAGGAAGACGCTCAGTCCTCAAGCATAAAAAAAGCGCTGAAGTTATTTTCAGCGCTTTTTTATTGTAATTGGATTTACTTTATTCTTTAGTTCTTACTGTTCTCTGTTCGATTCTTTTTTCAAATTTTTCTCCCTGGAAAATTCTCTGAATCATGATGCCCGGAATATGAATTTCGTTAGGATCTAATTCTCCGGGTTCTACCAGTTCTTCTACTTCCGCAATGGTAATTTTTCCTGCTCCTGCCATCGGGTGGTTAAAATTTCTGGCAGATCCTTTGAAAATAAGATTTCCGACGTGATCTCCTTTCCAGGCTTTTACGATAGAAAAATCTGCATCAAAAGCATGTTCTAAAATATGAGGTTTTCCTTTGAATTCCTTTACTTCTTTCCCTTCAGCAATTTCAGTTCCGTATCCTGCCGGTGTATAGAAGGCCGGAATGCCTGACTGAGCAGCTCTGCATTTTTCGGCTAAAGTTCCTTGCGGAGTCAGCTCAACTTCTAGTTCTCCGGAAAGCATTTGTCTTTCAAATTCTGCGTTTTCTCCTACATAAGAAGAGATCATTTTCTTAATCTGTCTTTTGTGAAGCAGCAATCCCAATCCGAAATCATCTACTCCTGCATTATTTGAAATACAGGTTAAATCTTTCACATCACTTTCCACCAAGGCATTGATTGAGTTTTCAGGAATACCACAAAGTCCGAATCCGCCAAGCATCAGTGTCATTCCATCCTTAATTCCTTCAATGGCTTCCTTTGCATTTTTTACTCTTTTATCTATCATGATAATATTAGATTTTTCTATTGCCTAAATTTAATAAATTTTCTCTTATCTCCCATGGCCAGAAATAACAGCGGAAATTGTTCCAATTTTGAATTGTAACCATAAAAGATTAACTATTTAAAATTCAATTAATTATAAATAAAAATGAACAGATCGGTTCGTTTTTTACCTATTTTTCATTAAATAGACTTATATTTGGGGTTTTAAATGCTAAAAAATGCCTTTATACTACAGTATTTAGAATATTATTTATTTAAACACAATTTCAATGTAAAATTATTTTGCGACGACCTAATTGTCACTTCCCTTTCTGACCTTTATTTTCAACATCTGCAATCACATTAATTATAACATACGATCAAAACATGAAAAAATTATTCACATCTGCATTTATTGCCCTGGTACTCAGCATGAATGTATATGGACAGGAAAAAACTTATTTCGATGAAAACTGGGAGAAAACCACCCAAGATAAAATGGAGTATTACCGGGAATCTACTTCAAAAGGCAAACTTACACTGATCAAAGATTTTTATAAAAACGGAACGCTTCAAATGGAAGGACTGGCTTCAGATACTACGCCTGGTAATGAAGTTTTTGACGGTAAAGTAACATAATATACTCCTGAGGGAAAAGTAATGAGTACCACCACCTATGCTAAAGGTACACAAATCGGACCTACCCAATCCTACGATGTGAACGGTAAGCTGATAGAGGATCTCGTATACCATGGTGATGGTACCTTCAGCGGAAAGTCGTTTAGCTATAAAGATCCTGAAAATGAGATTTTTTATAACAGCATCACCGTCTATGAAAATTCCAATCCTGCCCAAACGATTATTTATGACGATGACATTAAAGGAATCAGAAGTGAATCAGTGATCAAAAACGGCAACTATGAAAATAAATATTACGGTGAAAAAGGTAAATATATCGGTAGTGCAACTTCCGAATCAGGGAAAGAAAGCACGCAGGTAGATTATTACTATAACCCGATGAGGGTTTCCAAAATCGATAAATACAAGAGCGACGGTACCATCAAAGAAAGTGTAATTTATTCTCAAACCGGGAAAATTATACAGGAACATAAGGTTGGCAAAAAAGACGGCTACAAAACCACTTATGACGAATCGGGAAAAAAAATTGCTCATCTTACCTATGCATATGATAAGGAAGGTGATGTCTTTAATCCCATGGATGGAGAAGACTATCATTTCAGCTATGATAATATTAATATTTCGACCATAGATATTTACAAAAACGGGGAGGCTATCCAGAATAAGATATTTGATGAAAATGGAAAACTTTCCAGTGAAGTATTTTTAAAAGAAGGTTCTACTCAGGAAATCAAATATTATTCCCCTGAAGGAAAATTAAAATCTACATTAACGTATAAAGATGATCTTCCCTATAATGGTATTGCGTATGATGGGCTGAGTGAAAGACATTTTAAAGAAGGAACCGTGGTACATCTAAAAGCCTATTCTGAAGACAGCAAGCTGAAATCTGAGAAAAAGCTCAACTCAAAACAAGATGCGTACGACGGAACGATCTATAACAGCAGTGGGCTTATTGTATACACGTTCAATCAGCCCCTGAGCGCAGAAGGTGATGATTACAACTTTACAGGCCAGGTCGTACAATATGTAAAAGGAAAGCCTGCCGGCAAAGTTTCTATAAAAGAAGGTATTCTTCAAAGCGGAAAGATCAGACTGAAAACCGCTGACGGATCAAAAGAACTGGAACGCAGCGGAAAATGGATCCTTTTAAAAATATATAATGAGGAAGGAAAGCTGGTACAGGATTCCAAGGTTCTGGCACAGACAGGAGATGATTCTTTTTCTGTAGCCAATCAGACTATTATCCTTGAGGATGATTTACACAATAGCTTTGATTAATCAGAATCACTAGTATTACAAGCAGTTTCAGTCGTTTGGAGCTGCTTTTATTTTTTCAGAGGTTTTTTGGTGATCAAAATTTCCCTAGCTACTCACAAAAAAGCAGGCTGTCGTTACCGACAGCCTGCTTAGCATTATCTTTTAATAAACTTTTTATTGAATAATCAATTTTAAAGTAAACAACTTTCTGGCGTGAACTTTTACAAAATACACTCCTTTCGGAAGATTTTCATTGACCAGCGAGAAGCGTTGGTTATTGATATTTTTCGTTTCATACAACAAATCTCCTGTGGCGGATACCAATTCGATTTTCTCAATAGGATAATCACTTTTAATGAATGTAGGTTCACCAGGTTTTGTAGGATTGGGGTATAATACTACATTTTTCTCTGTACTTTTAGTTTCATCCGTTCCCAGGGTTGAGGATGTCACCTGGAACTGCACCCTATTTGATACTTCCGTGTAAGAGTCATTGGTAAACATGACCATGTAATAGTTCCCCGGTGTACTTGGCACTGCTGTTCCCTGGATTGCTTTGGTTCCCTGCGTTATTCCGTCAAAATAAGTATACGATACAAAATTATCATCCGGAGACTGAATGCTTTGAGGGTAAATTCCCAGCCAGTCTTTGATAATTCCCGGAGAATCTGTCCATGAAGCGGTGATATTTTCGCCTAAAGTATAAACCGGTTTATTCGTCCACAGTTCAGTAACGATATCTCCTACTTTGAAGAATACTTTATTTCCGATTCCGTTGTATCCGTCTTCCAGCAGGTACTGGGCATAATAATATCCTTTTGGAAGCCCTGTAAAATTAACGGTTCCGGCAGCTGTGGTAACGTAGCTCCATTTGATTGAATTTGTGGTTCCCGGAGTTTGCCCCATTTCATAAATTCCGATCCAGTCTTTCTGAAGATTTGGCCCATCCGTAAAATTAATCGTAACCGTTCCTCCTACGGGATAATTATCGGCAGTTGCCTGCAGCTTTACATTGGGACCTACATAGAAATTTTTCCTTGGGGTAATTTCCGTATAACCGTTATTGGCAAAGAATCCTGCAAAATATTGTCCTTTAGTCGCCAAACCGTTGTTAAAGCTAGCTGTACCCGCTGTCTGCCCGTTAGTATAAACATATCCCTGAGAGGTTACTGAAGCCCCCGGAGTCTGTCCTTTCTTATAAATTCCTACCCAATCTTGCTGATTGCCGGGTCCTCCTGTATACGTACCGATTATCGGCTCATTTTGTGCATATTCAGTTTTATTTAAAGTAAATGTAGGATTAGAAACTACACTTCCTGTAATTTCAAATTGTTTCACGTCACTCCAGTCACTCCATTCCAGGTTTCTGTCTCTGTAACGCACTTTTGCATAATATATTCCGTTCGGAATTGAATTTCCCGGCAAGAGAACCTGAGTAATATCAACGCCGGCATTTAAGTTCTTAGTGACATCTGGATTTCCGTTTCCGTCTTTTCCAAACCAGTTTTCAAAATCGCGATAGATTTCTTTTTCAATAACGGAAAAATCCGGAGCCTTACTGATCAGAAATTGAGTGGTATTTAAAAGTTCATTATTTGACGAAGAAAATGTACTTCCGTTCAATGTCAAAGGCAGGGTTATTGCTCCAGAAAATGTATTGGTGATTGATGGTTTTGCCGGTTTGGGCTGGTTTTTATACCTATGGAAAGAATCGATTAATACATTATCTTTCTTGGTATATTTTCCTCCGATAGAATAGCATTCCACATCTACTTTTCCTGTCGGGATATCGACTTCAATGATTTGATACGTCCAGTCTGTCAATGTTTTCTGAACATCATCAAAATCCTTCTCATTAGACATTCCCCAATATTGGTCCCAGGCTGTTCCTCCTGAAATAATCTGATAATTCGGGGTATCTTTTAATTGTCCCCTGTGATACAGGTGATGGTGGGCTCCGACATGCATCAGGTATTTATCGGAAGTCACCAGAAGCGGCACTGCATTATTCCTTACCCATGTAGAAATATCTCCTACATACTGTTCTGCCTGATACGGTCTGTGGCTTAAAGAAATAATCCAGTCTACCGTAGCATCATTATTTGCTGCATTCAGAACCTGTTGAAGCCAAGTTTGCTGTGCTGCTCCCGTATGCTCAGAACTTAAACTGATGAATAGCACATTTCCTGCCTGCTGGGCATAGTAATTTTCATTTCCGGAACTGATATTTTTATATTTAATCTCATCAATATAAAAGTGGGCATAATAAGATTCCATTCCCTGAATACCTCCGGGTACCGGAGCATAGGTTTCGTGATTTCCTACTGTAGTTTGGATAGGAAGGTAAGGTGATAATTTAATATTCTTTTTGAAGTGGACGTTTTCATAATGATCTAACGTTCCCACATCTACCTGATCACCTACCATAAAAGTAAGCGCGATATTATCAGAAGGATCGGTATTGGCTCCGAACTTTTCCTTTAATTTTTTATAGGCATTTAAAGTAAGGCTATCATATCTCGGTTCAGCTTTGATCTGATTGTCTCCCATGATCAGGAAACGGATTTTTCCATTGGCAGTAACTGCCTGTCCCGGTTGTGGAAGAGTTCTGAAGTTGTAGACCGCAGATTCACTCGTTCCTGTTTTTATCTTATAATAGTACTTGGTGTTGGGCTGTAGATTGGTAATCTTTGCTGTGTGGTAATAGTAGTTATTATTGTATCCTGTATCAGAAAAGATATTGGTTGTACCGGTCACAGTGACATTCAGATTTGTGGGAGAATCTCCGTAGATCACGATAGTCTCGTTATTGGAAGCCGTCTTCCAGTTGACGATCATGGAATTGGGTGTAGGGTTTTGCAAATAAGGAAACAAAACCTGTCCGAATGCCATCTGGACCGCGAAACAAAAAAAGAAGAAATAATGTTTCATAATATATTTATTTAAATAGTATATATTTTACAGATAAATTGGAAACCAAGGATTTAAAAAATAAGCATCCTATTTTTTATTTCGGGCAAAAGTAAATTACGTATATAAATCCTGGCTGATGGAATCTTAAACAAACTGTTAATTTTTTAACAAAATCGAAATTGAAAAATTATAGTTTTTAACACATTAATTGTTTGGTATATTCAAAAACTATTTTGTACATTTGCAACCTGTTATTCAACCTCTGACGAAAAGCGTGTAAGTTGCTTAGCTTTAACATTTTATTTTATTAATAATGGATTTATTAAAGTACGTACAAGACAAGTACATTGCTAAAAAGAATTCCCTGAATTCAAAGCAGGTGATACAATTACTGTGTATTACGAAATTAAAGAAGGACAAAAAACCAGAACTCAGTTCTTCAAAGGAACAGTTATTCAACTAAGAGGTACTGGTTCTACAAAAACTTTCACTATCAGAAAAATGTCTGGTGATGTAGGTGTAGAAAGAGTATTCCCTATCAACATGCCGGCACTTCAAAAAATTGAAGTTGACAGAAGAGGTAGAGTTAGAAGAGCTAGAATTTACTACTTCAGAGACCTTAGAGGTAAGAAAGCAAGAATCAAAGACGCTGCTTACAAGAAGAAATAATTCAGACAACAATAAATGCAAAAAGAGGCTGTTTACCATGTGTAGACAGCTTCTTTTTTTGAGCTACAGCAATTTTATTTTTTACCGAGGCTGAGAATAAAGTGGATAAACCTGTCAGGTTTAGAATTGAGGTAATTCCAGAATAGAGAATTTACTTTTTTAAATATTGCATTGTACCAAAACGAGATGTTATTTTTCATACGGAGATCCTTTTCCCGTTTCTAAAAACTGCTTAAGGCTACCGAGAAACTGCACCCAGCCAGTAGAGCATATTTCATAACATTCAACTGCAGGGCGTAATCCGATGTGAGTTACCTTTATCAAAGCATTGTTTTCTTTTTTACTATTTCCCAAACTACCGTTGTTCCGATCCATTCGGTTTGATTTTTCAATTCAGGAAGGGCAATCAGTGAATCTTCCACATACCAGGCAACTTTTGAATCAGGTATCATCTCCTCTACTTTAAATGTTTTGTGAATATGATCTCCAAACCGTATGGTAAATACATCCCCAATTGCTGATGATGACCCAGTAAACAACGCAGACCACCAGAGAGGAATACTATGAGTCAGGGCTTCATACACCCGATGCGGTGTAGTACTTACTTCTATTGTATTGGTATAATCGTTCATGACATTTGTTTTTATATGGTCATACAATGTTATGCAAATTATTCATCAACAGACTTTGCATAGGGCAAGAAACACTCTGGAACATTTTTGACCGGTCATTCCGGCACCCAACCGGCTTTCGGTCACTTTTCAGAAATAACCGTTGGTTTAAGGTATCAGTAAAAATTGAAGATTTACCCGTTCTGCATGAGGTATTGTAACGGTGTTGATCCTGTCTGTTTTTTAAAAAAATCAATAAAGGCACTATCGGAGGAAAATTCTAAAATATGAGAAACTTCCCCTATCGAATTTCCTTCCACCAACAATTCGATGGATCTCTGAAGACGCCATTGCTGCCTCCATTCCTGATAGGATAATCCGGTTTCTTTCTTAAAAATCCGGGTGATTGTTTTTTCAACCGCCCCTGTATTTTCGGCGAGATTTTTCAACATCGGAGGCATCGATAATCGTTTGGTCCATTCTTCTGAAATTTTTTTCAAACGTGTGTCCTGCGGCATTTTAAGGACCAGTTTTTCTTCAGGAGCTCCATTCATTTCATTCCAGAATACCTTTATAATATTCTCCTGATAATCGTCAGGAACACTCCATTCCCAGAAACACATTCTTTCAATAATCTCCTTCAGCAAAGGGTTGACATGTAAAACTTTAAGGCTTGAATTTATACAACCTGCAGCATATTCCCTATCAAAATAAATGGATCTGTACGCTACCATATTACGGAAATTTACCCTGTGAACCTCATGGGCAGGAATCCACAACATTCTGAACGGCGGCAGCACAAACTGCCTGTCTGAAGTGGTAACCGTCATACAACCGGAAGGGGCATATAAAAGCTGGGTTTTCGTCACATGGCAATGAAAACCGGAATCATGCATTACCATATCAGAAGCGATTCCTATTACTTTCCCTGGTAGAGAATCTGCATCAAATTCCTGATTTTGTTTTAGAATCGCCATGTCCTATTTTTGATATTTTTTGTTTTTATATCATTATAAATATACATTGAATTTTTGGAAACTTTGCAGAAAAAAATGAAAAAGACAAATCCGTTGTGGTTGCTGACATTACTGGTGATGCTTCCTCAATTTGTGGAAACTATTTACAGTCCGGTTTTGCCGTCGGTACAGGAATATTTTGGAGTGAAAGAAGAATCAGCGACACTGACGATAAGTTTATATTTTATAGCCTTCGCTTTAGGAGTCGCTTTCTGGGGAATACAATGCGACCGGATCGGAAGAAAAAAATCATTGCAATACGGATTAATAACTTACGGAATCGGAACAGTTGCAGCCGTTTTCGCACCCAGTTTCATGATATTGCTTAGCGCGAGGATTATCTCCGCATTCGGTATTTCAGTAGGTTCTATTGTTACCCAAACAATTTTACGTGATACTTATGATAGAGAACACATCAGCAAAGTATTTTCCTGGATCGGAATAGGTCTATCCGTCAGCCCTGTTATCGGTATGCTTACAGGGTCGCTGCTGGCTTCAGTCTCCGGATATCAGGGTGTTTTTATCACCTTATGTCTTGTGGCCGCGCTATTTTATATATTGTCCCAGAAAAGAGTCTCTGAAACATTTCCTTTTCCAAAACAAATAAGCTTCAAAACACTGATCAGCTTATTAAAACGAATGCTTACAGATCATGAAATCATCAGGTGCTGTTTGTTGATTATGAGTTTTAATGTTTTATTATTTTCGTACTATTCTCTGGCTCCTTTTATTTTTAAAGAGCAGGAATATTCATCGTACGCTTTCGGATACAGCAGCATTGTACTTGCAGCAGGCACTTTTGCCGGCGCACAGCTCAACAGACGCCTGTTATTAAAAGGGCTTGAATCTTCAGGTTTAATAAAAATCAGTACTCTTGGCTCTTTCATTGCCTCTGTAATGGTCTGGATATTAACAGGAGAAGGAATTTATTTTGTAATCCCATACTTTTTTATTGTCATGGCTTTCAGTATGGCTATTCCCAATATCCTGAGCACGGCCCTGATACAATATAAAAATGAAACAGGAAGCGCTGGAGCATTATTGGGATTGATCTATTATGTGATGATTGGACTGGGATTGGTAAGTATAGGATTTATTCAGCACCTTGGAATTGCCTGTACTCTTTTTTCCGGAATCGGGGTATTTTCACTCTTACTATTTAGGAAAAGATAACCTGTGTTGCTTCATAATAGCATCAATATTTGAAACATTAAGATATGTATAGGCTGCCTGCTCTGCCTGTAACCGATAAGGAGATACACGTCTTAATGTTTCAACTTATTATATCTTATTTTATAAAGTCATATAATGCTTTAAAAAACTGAGGATAAACTTCAATGTGTGGCAAATGCCCTACATTTTCAATTTCCACCAGTTTAGAACCGGCTATTTCCTGTTGTGTTTTCTTGCCAAGTTCCTGATATTGTCCCATTTTCGCCTGAAGCTCTTTAGGAGCCCTATCCTTCCCTATTGCCGTCCTGTCTCTTGTCCCAATGATCAGTAATACAGGAGTTTTTATATTTTTAAACTCATAACAAACAGGTTGATTGTAAATCATGTCAGTGGTCAGGGCAGCATCCCATGCGACCTGAGGATAATCTTTATGTAATGTCCAGCCGGCAATAAGATCCAGCCAGGGCTGATATTCTTCTTTCCATTTATTGTCATAATAGAATGTAAGCTGATAATTTTTATAGGTTTCTGCGGTATTTTTAAGCTCCGATTGATATGCCTGGTCAATGGTCTGATAAGAAGCAAAAGTTTTATAATCTTCCAAACCGATAGGATTCTCCAATATCAGCTTCTGAACCTTTTCCGGGTATAATAATGTAAAGCGTGTCGCCACCATTCCACCCATAGAATGGCCCAAAACAATGGTCTTATCAATTTTAAGATCATCCAGAATTGCCTTTGTATTTTCTGCTAGCTGAGAAAAGGAAAACTGGTAAGCATGAGGTTTTGAAGATTTTCCAAATCCTATCTGATCCGGAATTATCACCCTGAACCCTTTTGCAGAAAGGTCTTTAGCTGTTCTTTCCCAATAGGCTCCGTTAAAGTTTTTCCCATGAAGCAGCATTATTGTTTTTCCATTACTTTTTTGAGGTTTTACATCCATGTATGCCATCTTCAAATCATTATCCTGAGATTTTAAATGGATATAATGAACTTCGAAAGGATATTTATAATCAGAGAGCAGAGCATCGAGAGGTTTTACCTGTGCGGAAATGCCTGCTGTTCCTGCAGCCAACATTATAACCATTACTGCATTCCTTACATATTTCATGAAAATTTATTTTAGATGATTAAAATTAAAAAAACCGTTCCATAAAGAACGGTTTTTTATCTGGTATTTTTATTTAAATTTCATTTCATTAAGATAGTTCAGGGACCTGGACTTCCTTTTCTTTTTTGGAAGGTAAGTTCATTAATACAATAGCAAAAAGGATCAGCACGATTCCTACCCACTGTATTAAAAACACTTTTTCGCCCAATAAAACAAACGCCATCGTTACAGAAACCGGAAGCTCTAAAGAGGAAACAATACTTCCTAATCCTAATCCTGCATTCGGGAAACCGACATTAAACAGAATTGGGGGAATAATGGTTCCGAACAGAGCTAAAATAATTCCATATGTCCAGAAGATCGAATAATTAAAAGGATGAATATGCTCCGTATTTTCGGTAAAATTTAAATATAAAGATTGTAATCCGTCAAAATACATTGGCCCTATCTGAGCAAAGAATAAGAACGAAAAAACGATAATAGAACCTCCCGCAAGCATTACAAGGCTCTTTCTGAAAACCGGTAAATGAGTAGCTATCGTGTTTGAGGTAAACATAGTCAAAGTATAAGAGCCGGCAGCCATTAGCCCCCAGAACACCCCATGCCAATCCAGCTCTATTTCCATATTGATAAGATTGGTCGCCAATACTGTTCCCAATAATACTATAATCACCGAAATCACCTTTCTTGCATTGGGCAATTTTTTTGTAAGAATGCTCTCAACTACCACACTGAACCATACCGACTGCATCAATAATACAATCGCAATGGAAACATTGATATACTGCACAGCAATATAATAGAATAAACTGGTTCCTCCTAATGAAGTTCCTGCCAGCATCAGCATTCTGACTTCTTTAGAATTGGGTAATGATAATTTCTGCTTCGAGGTAATGGTCTGGATAAAATTAAGGATCAGTAATCCTGTCAAACCTAACACAAACTGGGATGTAGTAACTTCCGAAGTTGTAAAACCGTCATGGTAAGCCATTTTCACAAACGTGGCCAACATACCGTATATACTAGCTCCAATCCCAACAAATAAAACGCCTTTTAGTATATTTTGCTTCTTCATAATTTTTTTCAGCCTGCAAAGGTACGACTTATAAATTAAAGTTTTGAGGAATGTAGCTGCGCCGGATAATAAAATCAATCATATCAATTTTACTTAAACGACAACCCTAACAGATTTTGAAAACCTGTTAGGTTTATAATTATTCCATATTATCTTACCAAATGTATAGCAGGACGTCTGTCATAGCCCCGATAGGAACGGTTACCCCACAGCAAAGGCTGGAGATTTAGTGGATTTAGGAGCGGAGTGAGAAGGCGCGAGGAGTATGAGTGGATAGCGGGAAAAAGCTCCTGAAAATAAGGTATAAAAAAAGCCGCTCAAATGAGCGGCTCCTTATTTATGAATGGTTCAAAGATTATTTACCTTCTTCCATTTTTCTTTTCAACTCTGCTAATGCATCAATGTCTCCAAGAGTAGATCTTTCTTCGTTGTTTGAAGAAGAAGATACGTTTCTAGAAGAAGATTCTTTAACGTTTTTCTTTTCTTCGTCTCTGAAGATCCCTGTGTGAGATACTACTACTCTCTTGAATTCTTTGTTGAATTCAATTACTTTGAATTGAGCTTCTTCACCTTTTTTGATTTTAGATCCATCTTCTTTCTCTAATAATCTTGAAGGGCAGAACGCTTCAACCTCAGCATCTTCAAACTGTACAGAAGCTCCTTTATCGTGTACTTCTACAGCTTTACCAGCGTGGATAGTTCCTTCAGCATATTTAGTTTCGAATTTATCCCATGGGTTTTCAGTCAATTGCTTGTGACCTAGAGATAATCTTCTAGCCTGGATATCTAGTTCAAGAACTACAACATCTAATTTATCACCTACTGCGCAGAACTCAGATGGGTGCTTGATTTTCTTAGTCCAAGAAAGATCAGAGATGTAGATTAACCCGTCGATACCTTCTTCTAACTCTACGAATACACCAAAGTTAGTGAAGTTTCTTACCGTTCCTACATGCTGAGATCCTACCGGATACTTAGCTTCGATGTTTTCCCATGGATCTTTAGACAATTGCTTGATACCAAGAGAAATTTTTCTTTCTTCTCTATCTAAAGTTAATACTTCAGCTTCTACTTCATCACCTACTTTTACGAAATCTCCAGCAGATCTTAAGTGAGTAGACCAAGACATTTCAGAAACGTGGATTAATCCTTCTACACCTGGAGCGATTTCTACGAATGCACCATAGTCAGCAAGAACTACTACTTTTCCTTTTACTTTATCTCCAACTTTCATGTCAGCAGAAAGAGCATCCCAAGGATGAGCTTCTAATTGCTTCATACCTAACTGGATTCTTGTTTTCTCGTCATCGAAATCAAGGATTACAACTTTTACAGTCTGTCCGTCCTCAAGGATTTCAGATGGGTGGTTCACTCTAGACCAAGAAAGGTCTGTAATGTGGATCAATCCATCAACACCTCCTAAGTCAATGAATACACCGTAAGAAGTGATATTCTTAACAGTACCTTCAAGAACCTGACCTTTTTCAAGCTGAGCGATGATTTCTTTTTTCTGACCTTCGATATCTGCTTCGATCAATGCTTTGTGAGAAACTACTACGTTTTTGAACTCAGGGTTGATTTTCACAACTTTGAACTCCATAGTTTTTCCTACGAACTGATCGTAATCTTTAATTGGCTTAACGTCAATTTGAGAACCAGGTAAGAATGCTTCGATTCCGTGAACGTCAACGATCATACCACCTTTAGTTCTTGATTTAACAAAACCGTTAACGATTTCTCCAGTTTCGTGAAGTTCGTTTACTTTATCCCAAGCTTTAAGCGTTCTAGCTTTTCTGTGAGATAATTGTAACTGACCAGTTTTGTCTTCTCTCTTGTCAACCATTACTTCTACCTCATCACCTACTTTAAGGCCTTGGTTGTAACGGAATTCGTTAAGAGAAATAACACCTTCAGATTTGAAGTTGATGTCTACGATAGCTTCTTTGTCAGTTAATCTTACAACTTTACCAACTAATACGTCATTATCGTCTAAGTTGTTTAATGATCCGTTGTAGATCTCTTCTAAATCGCTTTTTTCTTTTCTCGCATCTGCATCAAGACCTGATTCGAAAGAATCCCAATCAAATTGTTCTGGTGCTACGTTTTGGTTTAATAATAATTCTGCTGAATTTGTCTCTTTTGACATAATTCTAAATAAATTTGTATTCCTTCTCTTTCAACGGTCTTAACAAATGTGATTGAAAAATACGGAAGTTATTAATATTTAATATTTTACTTTCTTAGACCTTTAGCACAAAAAGTGGGTGCAAAGATATGTTTTTTATTTGAGATAAGCAATAGTTTTACATATTCATAATTTCCCGTTAAACAACTGAAGTTCAAAGAGATTTATTAAAAGATTGACGGATTTAAAAATAAGGAGAAGCCGGAAAATTAGCCCATAAAGGTTTTTTCCAGCGCCTGGTCAAATTCTTTTTCAGTTTCATGGTTATAAAACGGCACTGCCGTAATTAAATACTCATCCGTATGAATCGTAATGGTTTTCTTTTGATCGCCCATTTTTCTCAAAAAATCATCTTTCCATCTGTCGTAATCAATTAAATGGGTTCCCTTAGGCTCTATAAACACCTGGTATGTCAGCTGTTTATCTTTCTTCTGGCTGCAAAACAGAATAAAATCCGGTTCAAAAGCGCGTCCCAGTTTATCAAAGATCTTCACCTCCCTTTCATTACGGATCAGGTGAACATCCTGAAATTTTTGCTTCAGCCCCTGGAAGCGCCTGGAAAATAAGTCTACAAACCTTTTTTCTTCAATAGTTCCATAATTAGCATTGTAGGCATACCAAGCTTCATCTGAAACCACACTTTCCTGCCCATCTGCTCTTATACTGCCTTTGGTAACTTTGATCTCCTTATCTCTGAAAACCTTATGAATAGGCTGCGGCTGAAACGATGAACCTTCGTAATCCGGAGTATTATGTTTAATATCGGCTTCTATAGTTTGAAGTAATCCATTCAGAGCCTGGAGGTAATCAAAATGTGAAATTTCCTGTAGACGGCTTTGGGTTCCGTAGAATATGATTTCCATTCCACCCAAATAGGTTGTATCATGTATAAATTCCCAGATCGATGTTATATTGGGAAAATAGCGCGAAAGATTATCAAAGTAATAAAAAGGATTCCGGCTTAGGGCATATCTTACTACATGCTTCTGAATATCCTGAATTCTGACTCCTTTAGATTTTATTCCTTCATCAGGAGAGGCGGGTTTCTCCGGTTCAAAAAACACATTAGAAGTCCTGCCATTTCCCGAAGAAAGCTGGTATTTAAAATTGGGTCTGCTCATTCCCAGATCTTCAAAAGACTTTATATGAGTAAAGCTTTTTGGGATTTTGCTATTGGAAAATACAAGTCCGTTTTTGTATAATTCTGTGGTTTTAAATACAGGCTTCAATTTTAACTGCTTTGTTTCAAGATTGGCCTCATCTTCATATATTCCGGAGTCTACCAACGCTTTTTTAAGCTCTGAAATGTAGCGGCTGTCTTCTTTGGTATGATAATACAGCTCTTCCAGGATTTTCAGATCGTTTGAAATGTCATCATCATATTTCCTTACAAACTTATCTTCACCTTCCTTCACAGAAAAAGGAAAATATCTTGCTCCACGTCCGATGAGCTGTGCTTCGGAAAGGGTTGTCTTTCCGGGTCTACCATCTTTCCCATCCCGGTCTTCATATAATCTTACAATATCAAATAAATTGAGAACATCCCAGCCTTCATTAAGTTTCTGCACTGCAAATACAGCACGGATAGGATTGTTTTCTTCTTCCAATGTATTGAGTAAAATCTGGTTTTTCTCTGCTTCTAAGTCATTATTGGCACTCAGGCAATTTTCTTCCCGGAAATGATTCTGTATCCGTTTTACAATATCTCCTTTTGAAATATTTCTGCCTTCAAAGAAATCAAAAGCTTTCTGAACAATAGGAACGGTTGATGTTTTCCTGATCTTATCTACCATCGTTTCAGAAAAAGCATCGATCAGCTTGTGAAAGTTTTCCTTATTCTGTTCAGATTCTTTGATGGTCTTCTTGGCTTTAAAAAGAATAACGGGTTTCAGATTGATATGATGAACAGTAGCCAATTCCTGGCGATACAGATTAAGAATTAAAGCCTGAATAATTCTTTCCTGCTCATCATATAAGGAGCGGACAAGGTTGATTTCCTTAGAAAATTTATCTGTTCTGAACTGCGCCAGATCATATTTATAAATAACCTTGTCTTTGTACTTCTCTGCGATTTCCCGGCTTTCATAATCCAGAGTGGCCGTAAATTCTAAAAGGATATTTTCAAAATTCTGATGCAGAATCTCGAGAACGGTCTCTTCCCAGCTTCCAAACAGGTTTCCGCTTTTGGTACCACTGTTTAAATGATGGGCCTCATCGGCAATCAATACCATCTTTTTATCCTGAAAATCTTCATAGGTAACGCTGTTTTCTTTGGTGTTATTTAAATCAGTGTGAAGCCGCTGAATGGTGGTAAATTTGATATTGATGTTTTCATGGTCTGATTCATCAAAATTATCAATCTCCTTTAAAAAGACCTCTTTCCCATCAATAACGATTTTATTCTGAAATAAATATTTAGAAGTATGGGGATTGAGAAAATTATCCGTCGTTTTCTGAATTATAGTATTACTGTTGACAAAAAACAAAAAATTCCGATATCCTTTCTGATAAAGGTGAAGTATCAAACCACCCATCACCATTGTTTTCCCGCTTCCCGTTGCCATATTATAAAGAAGATGTAAGGGTTTCTTAGGCTTCCCATCAAAATCTTCCCTTTCCGTATACAAATAACGTCTGAATGCTTCTTCCTGATAAGGGCGAATTCCAAACTTCAGGTTATCGGTGATTCCATTAGGTAAAGAAACTTCTGCAAGAGCCTTACGGGCAAACGGATTATTGAATATTTCATGTAAAAATGCCATATGCCTAGTTTTTAAGTTGATAAAATTCCCGGGTTACTCTCTGTTCTTCCGGAGTACATGCAAAATTCCCATCCTTAAGAGAAGAAAGGTTTACATAGAGCTGGTTTTTATCGAGCAGTTCGCAAAGATGCTGCTTTTGTTCCTGCAAGCTTAATGTTTTGAAATCTTCAATATATTCCTCCTGCTTTTGGATATCTATATTATAATTAAGAAATGACTTTTCTTTCATCTCTTCCCAAATCTGAAGGAGCGTTTTTGCATCTTTTGCTTCTTCTATTTTTTCTATGAAGGTTTGGTTGTATTTTTTGAGCTCGAGGTAGATGAAGGAGCCGCCGCCTTGCCAGTTGACGGATTTGGAGATGCCGCCTTGTTCGCCATCAATTACTTTTTTCAAGCGTTCTACTGCAACCGTTTCTATATAATCCATTTGCTCTATTCCGATATATTGAAGATTCATTTTGTGAGCTGTGGATGCTGTGGTACCACTTCCGAGGTGATAATCGAGAATAATATCATTTTCCTGCGTTGATATTTCAATTAATTTAGCTATTAATTGTTCTGGTTTAGGATAATCAAATACTTTTATTCTAAAAATATCTTGAATAGTTTTTGCTCCCTGTCCAGAAAATGATTCATCAATCCAAGAGTTAAAAACAATTTGTTTGGTTCCATCTTTTTCGCGTATTTTTTCATACAATTCTTTCCTCCCTTCTTTTTCAATCAATATCACTTCTCCATTTTCAATTGAGTTTCTAAGTTTAGCTTTACTCCATCTCCAACAGCCATCGGTTCCATCTGGTAGAATAGGGAAAATAATTTCATTTTCAAATTCAATTCCATAATACAAATTAGGTCTATCAGCTCTTCTACTATTACTTCCCCATTTTCTAATCAATTGAGTTTTATAATTACCTTTCTCATCTTTTAATGAATATGTAGATGTATCCTCAACCGTAGTTTTAAACAGTTTTAAATTGGAAATATTTTTTGAAAAACAAATAATTGTTTCATGAATCTGTGCAATGAATTTGCTATCTTGTCTTCCACCTCTACCTTTCCAAACAATATTACTCACAAAATTTTCTCTTGCAAAAATTTCGTCCATTAATACTTTTAAATATGCCTGTTCATTATCATCACACTGAACAAAAACAAGCCCATCATTTCTTAATAATTCTCGTGCGACACTAAGCCTATTCTTCATAAAACTCAGCCAGGTAGAATGGTTAAAACTATCATTATATTTAAACCCATCATTTCCTGTATTATAAGGCGGGTCTATATAAATAAGCTTCACCTTTCCAGCAAACTCCTTTTTGAGAGAATGCAAGGCTAGCAAATTGTTTCCTTTAATAATTAAATTATCAGTAATCGTTCCCTTTTCATTTCTATTGAATCGGGCAAAATGATGTTCACCATCTTTATCAAAGCGTTTGGTGTTGGTTAGCACTTTTGGATCCAGCAGTTCGGTAATTTCATCCTGTGCCAGCACTTCATTGAAGAAAATCTCTTCTCTTTTATCTTCCTCACGGCTTTGTCCGCCTTCCAAAATACAGTCTTTAAATGGCCAGACCAACGACACTTCGTTGCGCTGCTTCAGATGCTTACCATCAATAGTTAATCCTACTTTGTTTTTAAACTGGGTATAGCTGTCATTCAGATAATTTTTCTGCTCAAGAAACTGGATGAAAAGGTTTTGTTTGAACACCCATACCTCTTTTACTTGGATGAAAAATTTTGCTTTCAAATCAGGGTCTTCCAACAATAATCCAATGAGTTCTTCATCAAAGTTTTGTGCTTTATTCAAAACCACCCATTTTTTAATTTCTCCGTTATCAGAAATATAATTAGGTTCTTTCTTAATCTGTTTTTCAAGGGTTTGATAGAGTTTCATGACATTAAGTTTATTGCTTCAAAATTATTGGAAGGACATACAAATACATTACGGCTTTCCGTAAAATGATTTATATACAGTTTTGAGACTCTTCACTATTCCGTTCCGTTCAGAATGACACCAACATCGAAATACAAAAGATGCTATTCCCAAGGCTTCCCATTCACAATTTTCAAACCGTCCTATCCTAAAACTTCCAAACTCCAAAATTCACTACCTTTGCACCATGGAACTACAATCAATCTATCAAAAGCTGCAGATTCAGGATATGAATCAGATGCAGAAGTCAACTTATAAAGCCTCTGAAAACAATACGGACATTGTACTGCTCTCTCCTACCGGATCAGGAAAAACACTTGCTTTTTTATTTCCGGTTCTGAGAAACCTGAAGAAAAATGTGCAGGGAGTTCAGGCTCTGATACTCGTTCCGGCCAGAGAACTGGCTTTACAGATTGAGCAGGTTTTTAAAGCTATGGGAACAGACTTTAAAGTTTCTGTTTGCTATGGCGGGCATGATAAAAAGATTGAAGTCAACAATTTAATTGAAGCTCCTGCTGTTTTAATCGGAACTCCGGGAAGGGTAACTTACCACCTGAGACACAACAATTTTGACCCAAAGACGATTAAAACATTGGTTTTGGATGAATTCGACAAAGCTTTGGAACTGGGATTTCATGATGATATGGAATTTATCTGCAATTCTTTGAAAGGACTTTCTCAAAGGATTTTAACGTCTGCAACAGCAATGGATCAAATCCCAGCATTTACAGGCTTACAAGATGAAAAAGTAATCAGCTTCCTTAAAGAAAATGAAGTAAAACCCGATATTCAGTTAAGAAAAGTGATGACTATTCCTGAGGAAAAGCTGGACACACTCTTCAATCTGGTTTGTAAAATCGGGAACAAAAGAACTTTGATCTTTTGTAATCACCGTGATGCCGTTGATCGTATTTCTGAGCTTCTTCATCAGATGGGGATCGACAGAGAAACCTTTCATGGTGGTATGGAACAGGATGAAAGGGAGCGTGCCTTACTGAAGTTCAGAAATGATTCTGCGAGAATTCTTATCACTACCGACCTGGCCGCCCGTGGTCTTGATGTTCCCGAAGTAGAATCTATCGTTCACTACCAGCTTCCGCCAAAAGAAGATGCCTTCATCCACAGAAACGGACGTACGGCAAGAATGAATGCCAAAGGATTTGTGTATCTGATTATGACTGAAGAAGAAAATTTCCCATTCATTAAAAATGATACTCAGGAAGAAAGTGTAGCCGGTTTTACTAAAGTTCCTGAAAAAACACCTTTCCAGACTATTTATATCAGTGTCGGCAAAAAAGATAAAGTTAATAAAGTTGATATTGTAGGATATCTGATCAAAAAAGGAGACCTTCAGAAAGAAGACATCGGATTGATTGAAGTAAAAGACACGACCTCTTATGTAGCCGTTTCCAGAAGTAAAGTCAATGCTGTGTTAAAAAAGCTCCAGAATGAAAAACTGAAAGGGAAAAAGATAAAGATGGAGGTTG
Organism: Chryseobacterium indologenes; assembly: GCA_016025055.1. Classification (NCBI taxonomy): domain Bacteria; kingdom Pseudomonadati; phylum Bacteroidota; class Flavobacteriia; order Flavobacteriales; family Weeksellaceae; genus Chryseobacterium; species Chryseobacterium indologenes. The sequence goes on along the minus strand of CP065590.1, from coordinate 3,207,928 downwards.
CTTATTAAAATACTCCTCAATAATATATAGTCATTGCGAGCGAAGGGAAGAAATCTCTTATCATTCAATATAATTGTAGGTATGAGATTGCTTCGTCGCTACGCTCCTCGCAATGACACGAAAATTATTTTATTCCTCTCACTCTCATCGGAAAAGTATACACCGATTTTGAAGCTGTAATGAACAAGATATCATTGTTTTCCCCACCGAAAGTCACGTTCGACGTCCATTTTTCAGGGATAGAAATATGGTATATTTTCTTGCCATCTCGGTTAAAAATATGTACTCCGTCTCCTGTCAAATAAAGGTTTCCGTGCTTATCGAGCGTCATTCCGTCAGAACCCATTTCACAGAATAACCTTTTGGGAGAAAGTTTTCCATTTCCGAGTATATCGTAAACATAAGTTTTTCCGGCATCAATGTCTGAAATATATAGCTTTTTTAATTTTTCACTACCAATAATTCCGTTGGGCTGCGTAAATGTTTCCAGTTTGACGATTTTGCCCTTGTTATCCCTGTAATAAAGACTTTTATGGGATAGTTCCTGTTTAAAATTAACCCAGTAGTCTCTTTCGTATAGCGGATCGGTAAAATACATACCTCCTGAAGTGTCATTCCAGACGTCATTGGGGCCATTAAATCGTTTGCCTTCAAAACCTTTGAACAAAACCTCTACTTTTTTATCTTTTGAAATTTTCCACATTTCTCCCTGATCATCCGAACAGGTGATCAGAAAATCATCTTTATCAAAATGAGTTCCGTTTGCTCTTCCCGTTTTGTCCAGGAATTTTATGATCTTATTCGTTTTCCAATCCCAATAATAAATTTTATCATTGGGCTGGTCGGTAAAATATACATTTCCTATTTTATCTGCCGATGGTCCTTCGGTAAAACTAAACTGGTCCGATACCCTTTCCGGCTGTACACCTTCATAAAACATTTTACTACTATTTACTGATTGGCAGTTTACCAATGCGAAAACCAAACCAATCCCAACTATTGTACAGATATTCTTCATACTTCATTTTTAGATCTGCAATTTACGATATGCCCCACAGGATCCCAAAATATTTTCTCATTTTGATCTAATAAAACAGAAAAAGAAAAATGTCCTAATTGTCCTATTGAATAAGTAGATCATATTAGGAGACCACTGATATAATTCAGAGCTTTGTGCCAAAGGGATTGATATTATTTGTTCTATAAAAAACAGCACAAAATCAAAGAATTGATCCTGTGTATAAATACTACCATAATACTTTTATAGCATACAATAATGAGTGCAGAGTCTAACAACATCAAATCCTTGGAGATTGAAAATGAAGATTTCAGAAATTCAGTGGGAACCATGGATGAAACCGGAAAAAGAAAATGGATATTCCCCAGAAAACCTAAAGGAAAATACACCAATTACAGGAATTATACCAGCTATATCCTTCTTGCTCTTTTCTTTGGGCTTCCTTTTGTAAAAATCAATAATAATCCTTTTTACTGATTAATGTTATCGACAGAAGATTTTTTATCCTTGGTCAGCCATTCTATCTTCAGGACTTTTTTATTCTGGCATTGGGAGCTGTGACTTCTGTAATATTTGTGATGCTGTTCACGGTAGTTTTCGGAAGAATATTCTGTGGATGGCTTTGCCCGCAAACCCTTTTTATGGAGATGGTTTTCCGTAAAATTGAATATTGGATAGAAGGTGACAGAAACAAGCAGATGAAGCTCGACAGACAGGAATGGGATGCTGAAAAAATAAGAAAAAGGCTTACAAAATGGTCTGTATTTCTTTTCATTTCATTGGTCATTTCTACCTTCATGTTTATGTATATTGTAGGCTATGAGCAGGTATTCCGTATCATGATTGAAGGCCCTTCCGAGCATCCTCTGAAGTTTATCACGATGATTTTTTTCACGATGACTTTTTATTTTGTTTTTGCATGGCTTCGTGAGCAGGTATGTACTTTGGTATGCCCGTACGGAAGGCTTCAGGGGGTATTGATTGATAAGCAGACCATTAATGTGGGCTATGATTTTAAAAGAGGCGAAGGTCGTTCAAAATGGAGAAATAATGAAAACCGGAAAGCAGCAGGAAAGGGAGACTGCATCGATTGCAACCAATGTGTTGTCGTTTGCCCTACCGGTATTGATATCAGAAACGGGCAACAACTTGAATGTGTCAACTGTACAGCTTGTATTGATGCATGCGATGAAGTGATGGACAAGGTAGGTCTGCCAAAAGGTCTGATCCGTTATGCTACAGAATCTGAAATTGAAAACCAGGATCAATTCAGATTTACTCCGAGAATGAAGGCTACCTCGGTCATTCTTGCTCTTCTTATCGGATTCCTTGGATTCCTGATGTATGACCGTGGGTCTATGGAAGCAAAGTTTATCAAACCTGCAGGTTCTACCTTTTTTATTAAAGACGGAAAGATTACGAATACCTTTATTTATACTCTGTTAAACAAATCCAATGAAAAGAAAACCTTAACCATTAAAGTTATCACTCCGGATCATGCAGAGATCACCTATTTCGGAAATGAAAAAATCATATTGAAGGGTGATGAAATCCTCAAAGGAAATATTAATATTACGTTTCCTGAAGAAGACATCAAATTTTCAAAACAAAATATGGTCATTGGTGTTTTTGATGAAAAAGGAAAACTCGTAGACTCTTTTGAAACCACTTTTGAAGGACCGTTTAAACTGGCATTATAGGCATGGAGTGTTTGAGTGTTACAGGTTACCCATATTATCTTATGTTCTCAGAAAAACCTTCAACTCCCCGTTTTTTAATTATCAACTTTCAATTATCAATTCTTTTAAGCCTTATATTTCCTCATAAACTGCGTAGGGGTCATTCCGGAACTTTTCCGGAAGACTCTTACAAAGTAGGAATATTCTTCGTAGCCAAGTCTGAAAGCAATTTCTACAAGGCTTTCATCAAGATACATCAGCATTCTTTTAGCTTCCAGGACTACTCTTTCTGTAATAACATCGGTGGCGGTTTTCTGAACCACGGTCTTTACGATCCTGTTAAGGTGCTTTGAGGATATTTCGAGTAATGAAGCATAGTACGCAATCGATTTTTCCTCTGTAAAATGTTCTTCAATAAGGGTTTCAAAATCCTGATAATGTTTAAAATAGGAAGGACCGGCTGAAGATTCCAGAAAATCAGTATCTCTTGAAAACAATCTGGCAGCATAGATAAACAGCTGAGACATCAATGAAAGGATCAGACCTTCTTTCATGATATGTTTAGATTGATATTCGTTGCCTAATTTTTCAAACAATCTAACGGTTTCCTCTAATTCCACAGTATGCAGCTGAAGTTTTCTGGGAAAAGTAACAGATCCGAAAAATGGAAAATTCCTCAGCTTCTGATTGACATAATGTATCTCGTAAAATTCCTGTGAGCAAAAGAATATATAACCATCGATATCTTCTGAAAGTTCCCAACTGTGAACCTGTCCGGGTGACAAAAAGAAAAGACTTCCTTCCGAGACCTCATATTTCTGGAAGTCGATTTCATGAGTGCCTTTTCCTCGGGTAAAAAGTACAGCGGCATAAAAATCATGCCTGTGGGGTTTCTCTATATGCTTGTGACCTACAACCAAATGATTTTTCATGGTATTAAAATAGAAATCAGAGGTGCTTCTGCCCGTCTGGAATAGGTCAATATGAAGAACAGAGATAGATTTCATCATCTATATTTTAACAAAAGGAGTGATAACATTTATAAAGGTACTATAAATAAGGCCTCACCACAAAGTTAAACAAAAAAGGACCGGCAGAAACGCCCGTCGCTGCTTTAATTTTTGATTGTGTCTGTTATTTTATAATCAGTTTTCTTCACAGTATCCCTTGCAGTACATTCAAAAGGCTCCTTATCCTGCCCTCTCCTTGCATTGGAATCAAAAACAGCATACACCATTCTATCTTCCGTATACGGTTCTATAAATTCAGAAATTCCGGAACGGGTAAGCATGGATGAAAATCCTTCGGGAGACAGACTAAACCTCAAATACACCCCTGAATCGTCTAGCCCCGTTCCTACATATGATCTGATATCCGGAAATTGAGCCTGCAGCTGAGGAGCCATATTCGAAGATTCCCAGACCTGAAACTTTTCAAGTCTTCCATGGACATTGGGAAGTGAAATAATGACTCCTTTGGAACCGGAAGACCTCTGCGGAGCATTTTTCAGAATTTGGCTTAACTTATGAGAGTCTAATGTATAAAGTCCTGAAAATTCTAATTTTTCCTGAGACTTTTTAACTCTCTGAGACCTGAGCTCGGTCCTCGTCCACTGTGAAAATCCTAAAAAGGGAATCATAAGTGTTACAATAAAAAAATAATGCTTCATAATCATTGTACTTTTTCGTCATTCACTAAATTATAAAAAATGACTTGTCATTCTTATTTTTTTATACGATTCTGATTTTTTATTTCTAACGTGTTAAAATGTATGTAATACCAGGACTTTGCCATATATATTTGGATGCAAGTTTAAAAAATTTTTATCTTTGAAGTTTAGGATTTGTAAAATGAAAATAAATTTACCTGATAAACTGTATTATTCTATAGGGGAAGTGGCTAAGGCTTTTGACGTAAACACTTCATTAATACGTTATTGGGAACAGGAATTCCCTATCATTAAACCTAAAAAAAACAGGAAAGGAAACCGATATTTCACTCCTGAAGACATCAAAAACCTTCAGATGATCTACCATCTGGTAAAGGAGAAAGGATATACACTGGATGGCGCGCGGGTAGCTTTAACGACCAACAGCAGGATTTCAGAAACGATTACCATTATTGACCGACTTGAATTTGTAAAAGCAGAGCTTCTTAAATTAAAAGAATCTTTAGGCGACAGGGATTCTGAAGAATAACCTGACAAAATTTGACATACGATACTTCCTCCTCCGACACCCATTGGAGGATTTTATTTTATGTATAATATATATTTTATTTATATTTTTTGGGAAGTTTACTCAATTATATTCTAAACTCAACCAATTTATATCTTCCCATTGCTATACTTTTGTTTTATTGGTAAGTTTACTTTATAATGAGAAAAAGCTATTACCAAAAATTAGCATTTATGATAATGCTGCTGACAGTTTTATTGGTCTATCAGCAATATACGAGCAGGGAAAAGGAACCTTTCCCTGAGGTTAACTTCATCATGAATTCTTCAGCTTCCACTGCATTCACAAAATTTGATCCCAATGCTTTACATCGTACACAATGGCAGGCCCTTGGGTTTTCTGAAAAACAGGCATCCACAATTCTTAAATACAAGGATATTGTGGGCGGAGCATTTACTTCAAAAGAACAATTGAAAAAATGTTATGCTATTTCAGACGAAAAATTCCGAGAAATAGAATCATTCATCTTGCTTCCGGAAACCGGTAAGGAATCTTCGGCAAAACAATTTAAAAATTTTGAAAAAAGCGCCATTGCTGTTGCCCATACATTTAATCCTGATCAGTATTCCGGAAGTGACTGGATAAAAATGGGCTTTAGCGAGAAGCAGGCAGAGGCAATTTTAAAGTATAAAAATTATCTTGGAGGAAGCTTTATCAGTAAAGAAAAGTTTAAAGAGTGTTTTATCATCTCTGCGGACAATTATAAAAAGCTGGAACCTTATTTAATGCTACCGGTGAAAACTCCCGAGAACTTCAAAAATATTTCAAGAAATTATCCGGGAAAAAGTAAAATAGCCTACCATTCATTTGATCCCAACAGTTTAAATCTGGAAGGATGGAAAGCCCTTGGTTTTTCGGAAAAACAAGCTACAACTATTGTAAATTATCGGGACAGAAACCTGCATGGCAGCTTTAAAAACGCAGAAGATTTACAAAAATGCTTTGTAATATCACCTGAGAAATTTGAAGAATTAAGGCCCTACATTAAGCTCACTCCTATTCCTGAGAAAAGAGAAAATAATCAGCAACAGAAAACAGATTTTTCAAAAACTGATCTTAATTCAATTACTTTTAGACAGCTGATAGAATTTGGTCTGGATGAGAAAAGTGCCGGATCCATGATAGGATTCAGGAAGAAATTGGGTGGTTTCGTCAATAAGCAACAGATTCTGGACACTTATAATATAGACAAAGAAACCGTTCAGAAATTGCTCAGTATTGCTCCGCTGGATGCTTCGGCTGTTGCTAAATATACTTTAGCGGACGCTCCAGAAGACTGGCTTAAAAATCACCCGTATTTTAAATATTCTGCCGAAAAAATCATATTCTACAGGATCAGTAATTTCGATGATAAAAAAATATGGAAGTTCCTGAAACTAAAGCCTGAATATGAGGAAAGAATGAGATTATACCTAAAATAAAATCATTCAGTATGGGAGAATAATCTGAGTTCCGGGTAAAATATTTTACCCGGAATTCAGATCAGAACATTACCACAATATTCAAAAATTTAGTGATGCATATAATTGCTCGGACCGTTGGTTCCTTCGATGGATTCAGGCAGTATTCCATATCGCTTACGTAAATCGACTGTACCTAATGTTTTTCCGGTCTCAATTTCAATGACACTAATGGTACCGGAATTTAAGTTAGGAATATTCAGAAGATTATTTTGTACTGCTACAACTTCTTTTCCTTTTTTGGTTTTAAAGAAAACCATATGATGTGCTCCTTTATCTGCCGTAAGGGTCTTTAAAAGTTTCAGTTGCGGAAGATTACTGATGTCAAAGACCAGGACTTTTCCCGGATCTGCAAAACTTACGTAAAGCCTGCTGTTATCATCAATATACATTTCAAGAGTCCAGCCTAAACCTTGCGTACTTCCGTCAAATATTTTGGTAAAAGCATCATATTTTTTGGTGGTGGAGTTGTACGGGGCAATCCAGATATCACCTCCAAGCATTGTAGTGGCAAGGGCATATTGTGGAAATTTCCCACGCAATAATAAGACTTCAACAGGAGCTGACAGGTCTGTCGGAGAATCTGCTACCTGATAGGTCTCCTTTATTTCATAGGTATTCAGATCCAATAAGGTACAGGTGTTTCCCATTCCTGTGGTAAGATCCGGGTGGATGGTGGAGGATACCATCATTAATCCCTTTTCTTCATTAATTGAAATACCGTGCGGATACATTATAAATTTATTGGGATTTTCCTGAATGGGTGCTTTGATTGTTTTAATAAGCTGATTGGTATTGGCATTAAAAACTCCGACACTGCCGTCTTTTGGTCCTCCTGCACCTCCCATAAAGGTCATAAAGAACCGTCCGTCACCGGTAAAAAATAAATTTTCCCCTACCGTATTCTCTCCTGTATCAATGGGGGAAGCGCTTACTAATTTTGGTTGTCCTATTTTGTCTTTTTCGGTTTTTATCTGATAGAGATAACTGCCGCCTAATGCCGTGGTATACAATTTATTTGCATTCTGGTTATAATAGAGATGATGAGGCAGAACACCAATACCTAATTCCAGCTTACTACTCATGTTACCAAAATCCGGAGCATCGGGATCAAGCTCTATAACGGCTATTCCATCCGGCTGCCCTGTCAGGCTTCTATAATCAATATAAAAAGCAGTGTCATGAGGAATTTCGGGGTGATTATCGTTTTGGCAATTGGAAAATATGATCAGAATGCTGATAAACAAGGGAACTTTGTTAAATTTTAATTTCATGGTTTTCAATTATTTGTTTTATAAAAATAACAAATAATTGTAAAACAACGAAAATATTACACAAAATAGTGAATATTTAATTGAGGTTTCAAAATTAAAAGCCTGGAATATTGATACCTGAATGTTTAAACTTTTCATTCTATATCGAGTAAACAAAAACAGGAATCACCTCATAACAACAGATACATTCAGTACAGACTATAAAAAATAAGCAGGAAAATATTCCTGCTTATCATATATAGGTTGCTAATTATATAACATTAATCGAATGTTTTACTGGAGTCTGTAAGAAGACTGTTTAAAGTATTCAGTTCTTCTTCCGTAAGGTCTCTCCATTTACCGATGGGAAGATCAAGTTTAATATTCATGATACGGATTCTTTTCAGCTTTTTCACTTCATATCCGAGATATTCACACATTCTACGGATCTGCCTGTTTAGCCCTTGTGTAAGGATGATTCTGAAATTCATTTCATCAATTTTCTCGACCTCGCACTTCCTGGTTACCGTATCCAAAATAGGAACCCCGTTTCTCATCTTTTCCAAAAATCTTGGTGTAAGAGGTTTGTCTACCCTTACAAGATATTCTTTCTCATGATTATTCCGGGCACGCAGAATTTTATTAACGATATCACCGTCACTTGTTAAAAGAATCAAGCCTTCACTGGGTTTATCGAGCCTTCCGATCGGAAAAATTCTTTGAGGATGATTAATATAATCTACAATATTATTTTTTTCACGTTTTGTATCCGTAGTACAAACAATCCCTACAGGTTTATTAAAAGCGATATATACAGGTTTTTCCTGCTGTTCTCTGATTGGTTTTCCGTCTACTTCTACAAGATCCTCATCGGATACTTTTGTTCCCAGCTCAGGAATTTTTCCGTTTATTTTGATCCTTCCTTCTTCCAAAAGTTTATCTGCTGCTCTTCTTGAACAGTAGCCAACTTCTGATAAATATTTATTGATACGTGTCTTTTCCATTAGTCTCTGTAATACGATCGATTATTTTTTTATAAACCTTCGAATCTGTAATCATTATTTAAAAACTGGTCTGTAGCATCTTCAATGGCGTAATCACCGATTTTGGTACGTCTCAATTGCGTCAGGTAAGCCCCCTACTCCCAATTCCTGTCCTATATCATGAGCAAGGCTTCTGATGTACGTACCTTTTGCACATCCCACCGTAAAGCTTATCAAAGGAAAATCTATTTTAATACCCCGGATATAGTAAATGGTTGTTTTTCTGGACTTCATTTCTACTTCCTCTCCGGCTCTGGCCAGATTATAGGCTCTTTCACCGTCAATTTTAATAGCGGAATAAATTGGCGGCTTTTGCTCAATCTCTCCTACGAATTTTTCTAAAGCCTCCGTCACATGTTCTTCCGAAATATGGGCAATATCCTGATGAAGAATTTCCGGTTTCTCGGTATCGTAAGATTCTGTCTGCACTCCTATTTTAATCTCTGTCCAGTATTCTTTGGGAGCATCCTGAATCTCAGGAATTTTTTTTGTGAATTTACCACAGCACACGATAAGAAGTCCTGTAGCTCTCGGGTCTAAAGTTCCGGCGTGGCCTATTTTAAATTTTTTAGGAAGATCAAATTCCCTTTTAAGTTTATATTTCATTTTATTGACAGCCTGAAAGGAAGTCCAGTCTAAAGGCTTGTCTAATAAAAAAATGTATCCTGATTTCAGTTCTTCAGCAGTCATGTGTGGAGATATAAAAGAAAAACCTCTTATTTAAAAAAATAAAAATAGATCAACAAAGCTACCCCCACAAAGATACGGTACCATCCCCAGGGTTTAAAACCATACTTGTTAAGGACTCCAATAAAGGCCTTGATAGCAATCAAAGCGACAATAAATGCGACTATATTTCCTATTACAAAAATCATGATGTGATCTTGTGAAGCCATAATCATTTCGTAACCTTTCTGCGGATTTGGAGTTTCTTTGCCCCATGTTTTAACAAAAACAGAATATACCGTTACCGCCAGCATCGTAGGAACTGCGAGGAAGAATGAAAATTCAGCCGCCGCTTTCCTGGTAAGTCCCTGTGCCATCCCACCGATGATCGAGGCTGCACTACGGCTTGTTCCCGGCATCATGGCCAGACATTGCCAAAATCCGATGGTCACAGCATTTCTGATAGTAATTCCTTTTTCGTCATCAATTTTAGGATTTTTAAACCATTTATCTGCAAAAAGCAACACCACCCCTCCCAGTACCAACACCGAAGAGATAGCAATCTGATTGCCCAGAACAGCCTCAATTTTATCATCAAATAAATATCCCAAAACCAACGCGGGAACTACCGCAAAAGCCAGTTTGTAGTAAAACTTAATATTATTCAGATCAAAAAACTTCTTCCAGTAGGCTACCACTACAGAAAGGATGGCTCCAAACTGAATGGAAACCTGAAACATTTTTAAAAATTCTGTTTCTTCCAGACCCATAAGATTCGCTGTGAATCCCATATGTGCAGTAGAAGAAATAGGAAGATATTCTGTAAGCCCTTCTACAATGGCAATGATAATTGCTTTGATTAAATCCATATGTTTTAAAATGTAAAAGATTAAGAGACTCGGAAATTTAGAATGTTCCAAATTTCCTGATCTCTTAATCTCTTCGTATACGTTTTATTTTATTTCCTTTTTAAGATCGCGTAAACTTCTATCACAAATCCAATGACAACGAATAAAGGTGCTATCCTGATTCTTCTGATTGAGAAGATATCGTCATTCCATGAGTTCGGATCAAATTTACCGTCTACCGTATTGGCATCAGGTCCCATCATCAGGAGGAATCCTACAACGATAAATGCCAGTCCGATCAGCATCCATTTGAAGTTTTCCTTTCCGAAATAGAAGGTATTTTCCTGGGGTGCTTCTGCTTCATTTCCAAAATTTGAAGCGGAAAAATTATTTGTTTTTTTGCTCATTGTTAAGAGTAATATAAATCGTCAACGTTTGATTTTAAGAATCTCCATGTTGCAATGATAGTACTTAGGACGGTAATAAAAATACCTACGCCCAGTACCAGCAGCACCAACCAAACATATTGCTGGTTATCCTGTACAAATGCAGATCCGATCTGATTTGTAAAGTAATACCAAACACCGAATAATGCCAAAAGACCTATTACTGATCCAATTGCTCCTAAAACAACGGCTTCGATAATGAAAGGTTTAAGAATAAATCTTCTTTTTGCTCCCACAAGCTGCATTGTTTTAATAATAAATCTCTTGGAGAATATTTTCAGACGGATTGAATTATTAATCAATACGACAGCCAATACTAAAAACAGGATAGAAAACCCTAAGATCCATTTTAAGATCCTGCTCAGGTTATTGTAAACGTCTACCATCAGCGTGCTGTCATTCTTCACATCAATAATTCCCGGAACGGACTTGATGACTTTGATTGCTTCATCAATTTTGGTCGGGTCAACATATTCCGGTTTCAAAGCAACTTCGATGGACGAAGGGAAAATATTTTCTTCAAATAACGCATCGCTATCGATTCCCATACTTTTCTTGGCTTCCTTGGCAGCCATACTTCTTGAAATATAGGTTGCTTTTTTTACAGGAGCTAACGTCTGGATCTTTTTAAAAGTTTCTTCCTCTAGTTTTGCAATTTTTACAGAATCTTTAGCGTCATAATTTTCATCAAAGTAGGCGTTCACCACCAACTGCTCTTTGATATAGTCAGAATACTTTTGGGCATTGATTAAAATAAGCCCCATTAACCCTAACAAAAATAACACTAAGGCAATACTTATCACTACTGTAATATTGCTGGACCGAAGCCTTTTCTTATTAAACTCATCTACAGATTTAGCCATTAATATTAAAATTTTTGGCTAAAATAGAAAAAATCTTCCGAAATTTGGGACGAAATAAAGAAAATCATTGTTAATAAAATCATAAAAAACCTTGAGTGTAAAAGCAAAAAAACATCTCGGCCAGCACTTTCTGACAGATGAAAACATCGCAAGAAAAATTGTAGAAGGTCTTAGTTTTGAGAACTATAATAACATTATGGAAGTTGGTCCCGGAATGGGAGTTCTTACCAAATATCTGCTGGAAAAAGATCAGAACATTTACCTGGCTGAAATCGATACAGAGTCCATCGAATATCTGAAAAAAAATTATTCAAAGGTTACGGAAAATACTTTTGTAGGAGATTTTCTGAAGCAGGACTTTAATTTTATCGGAAAGGAGCAGATTGCCATTATCGGTAATTTCCCCTATAATATTTCTTCCCAGATCTTATTCAAGATCGTTGACCATTATGAACTCATCCCGGAAATGGTTGGTATGTTCCAGAAGGAAGTTGCTGAAAGAACTGCTGCAGTACCAAGAACTAAAGACTATGGTATTCTTTCCGTACTGATACAGGCCTATTATGACGTTTCTTATATGTTTACGGTACATGAAAACGTCTTCAATCCTCCTCCTAAAGTAAAATCGGGAGTGATCAGACTGACCAGAAATCCAAAAGAAGGTCTTGCAGGTAATGAGGTTCTCTTTAAGCAGATTGTAAAGGCAGGTTTCAACCAGAGAAGAAAAAAACTTTCTAATGCCCTAAAAATTTTAAATATTCCTGAAGCATTAAAGGGACACGAGTTTTTAGATAAAAGAGCGGAAGAACTTAGCGTATCAGACTTTATCCATTTCGCCAACCTCTGGAAAGAAAATCCATAAAGTATAAAGGTTCTTCATCAGGAATTTCCTAAAGGGAAGTAAGAACTGTTTAATCATATAAAATTAAAGCCTTTCAACTGAGTTGAAAGGCTTTAATTTATTTTTCACATATCCTGTTTATTCTCTGTTCTTCAGCATAATCCATCCGGACCAGTTCATCTGGGTTTTGGATTTCGGATACTCAAAATTAAACTTGTACCAATAGGTCGCTGTAGGGAGCTTCTTACCTGCCACACTTCCATCCCAGATTGGGTTGTCTTTTGAGAATCTGTATATCTCTACACCATAACGGTCAAATACTAAACCCGTAAAGTTTTTAAACTGTCCAAGAGAAGTGAGATCCAGCACATCATTGATCCCATCGTTGTTCGGGGTAATGATATTATTAATTTGCAGTGTAAAGAAATCAAAAGTTCCTACACAATGTGTTCCTACTCTTCTTACTAAGATAGTGTAGTTCAGATTATCTAAAAGATTGGCAAATATATTAGACTGTTGCCAGGTAACTCCATTATCAATAGAATATTCCAAAGTACTTGGTGTATTATTCATCGGAGGGTTTTCGGCAATAACCGTCAGCGTCTTTTAGAACTTTGATAATCTACTGCTGTAACATAAGGCCTTGCGGCAGCCATCACTTTTACAGGGAAAACCTTTTTACAGATGCCATTATCAATTTCCACTGTATAAATTCCCCATTGGTCTACATTGATCTTCTGGGTAGTAGCTCCTGTACTCCATAGGTACTTATAATTGGGACCAGCTCCGGCATCCAGGGTAACGATATCTCCTACGCACATTTCAACATCCGTTAAAGGAGAAGTAATTTCCGGAGTGACTTCTATTCTGATCGTAGCAGGATTCAAAGATTTACAACCTTTTGTTCCTATGGCATACACGGTGAATACCGTGGTCTGATACAAAGTAACCGTTTGGGTATCTGCTGTTCCTGAAAAGTTACTCCACAAATAGGTATTCCCTCCCTCAGCACTAAGCGTTACAGATTCGCCGGGACAGATTTTTATTTTGGAAGTTTTCAATTTTGCCGTCGGCGTTGCTTCTTTTAATAATTTAAGTTCTACCATTTTGCTACAGAACCCACCGTTCGAAACGACAACGTACAGAATCTGTCCGTCATTACCATTATAATTCAATAAATTTTGAATGTAGTTATTATTTTGTGCAGTAGCATCAGCCTGGTTTTCATAAAATTTGAAAACCGCTCCTGCCGTTGTACTGATCGACGGCTTTACGGCTTCCAGATCAAAAGTTGTTATATCAGGAGTCGTACACAAAAGCAATGTTGCATCGTTGGCCTGAGGCGTAAATCCTCCGTGAATTTCTATACTGGCCTTACCGGGACAGGGGTTCCCCGGAACGCTTACTTCAATAGTATATGTTCCCGGTTGTGTAGCCGTAATTGTATTGGTATTGGCTCCAGGAACAAGAGTTCCGTTAAGAAACCACTGATATACTAAGTTCGGATCGCTTACAGATGCTGTGATTACCTGAGGTACATTGTCACAAACATTGATATCAGAAGGTAATTGCGCACCACTAGGATCTAAAAGTTCTACCCCTATATTAAATGATCCACCTTCTAAAAATACAGCAGAGTCGTAATTATGGTCACTATAATCTGCAATCACCATTTTAAAGTGATATTGCTGCCCTGCCGTTACAGTAGCGGTTGCAGTAAGCGGCACTGTTCTTCCGTTAAAATTAGTTTCTATATTGGCGGTATTGTACCCTCCGAAATACTGTTCGTTAACAGCAGCACATGATCCCGGTACTGCAGGGTGAATATTGGTAATACTTACAGGCCCTGCTGAATTGGGCAGTACTGCCATATTTACATAAGGTCCTCCCGATGTAGGCCTCAACAAAATTGCAAAAGCATCTGCAAAGGTACAGGGAAAAGAACCGGTATATTCTTCAGATGCAATTAAGTAATTAAATTTAATCTGAGTAGTAGTAGGTACAAAGTCAAATTCCAGCAATACAGCATCATTCAATCTGCTTTCCTGAACACCGATAACCTGTGCCAAATCAGCATCAGAACCTCCTCCATTGGTATCTCCCAGGGTAAAACTTTCGAAACTGTTACCTGCTTTCCTCGCATATCCGGTTGAAAGAATAATACCATCTTTGAAAGGAAAATTCGTTGTTGCTTTATTAAAATATCCCCATGCTCTGTCTGCATCACCTACTGCATGATTAGGAGTAATTTTTACATTACTCACATTTGGGGTCACACAGGTATTGGTTCCGGAGGAAATTAAAACATCTTTTACTAATTTTTCAATATTGTAAGTTGTTTCTGTATAAGCTGGAGCGTTTACATCAATGAAATTCCCTGCCCTTGCGGATAATGAGGATTTATGTTCCTTGACAGCTTTTCTTGGTTGGGGTGTTTGTGAAAATAAGAAGGTTGATACGACTAAAAAAAATAGACAAAACGGTAGGTTTCTTATCATAATATTTTTGTTTCAACAAATTTAATTTTTTTTGAATATACCATATACATATTTAACTTTTTTACAACAAAACAATAAAAATATAAAGCACTAATGAATAAAACCCATGAATATATATTTTTTTAAAATGAAAGATTCCGGATAGTTTCCGGCAATTGATTTCTAGTATAAAAAGTATACATCAACCATGTCATATCCGGGGTATTAACATCTATAAAAGTTCCCGCTCTTCCGAACATTTCTGATCCGTATTCTCCTCCAGTTGCCCTTCGCCAGGGAATTGGTATATATAAAATCGTAACGAATAAAAGGATCAGACAAAATGATAATATTTTCTCATAACAAGTCATTATGTCAAATACATCAGCCTCCTATCCAAATCATAAAAATAGAGAATGGTTTACTTTTTAAACCACAAAATCTTTCATTTCTGAAAGATTTTGTTATTGTTTTTATATTTTAATACTGATTTAGTTTCTATTTTTCAGGAGTATCCAACCTGAGCGTTCCTCAAGCCTTTTACTTGCCGGGTTTTCCCACTGTACTCTATACCAATAGGTACCGGTAGGCAAATTCGAACCTCTTAGCGATCCTCTCCAGACGGCATCATTCCTTGTAGCCTTAAAGACTTCTGCACCATATCTGTCGAAAATAGAAGCTGCAAAGTTCTTATATCCGCTGATTCCCGTAAAATCTATCGTATCATTGATGCCATCCATATTAGGGGTAATCGCATTATTGATAATTAATGTAAAGTAATCAAGTGAAGTTCCGCATTTGGCATCTTTAACCCTTACCATTAAACGATAGTTGGTATTATTAAGGAGTCCGGTAAATATATTGGACGGTTGCCATGTCAGCCCTCCATCAATAGAATATTCCAGTGTTCCGTTAGTTGGATTACTTGCCGTAAGCGTAAGAACATGGTTTTCATAAACAACATTGGTAAACTGTGGTAAATCAGGGTTAATCAGCTGGGCTGAGAATACCTGAGAACATACCCCGTTACTAATCGTTACAGAATAGGTTCCGGCAGTGTTCACTGTTATCGTTTGAGTCGTAGCACCTGTACTCCAAAGGTAGGTATAATTCACTCCGGGCCCTGCATCTAATACTGCATTGTCGCCGGCACAGGCATAGACATCTTTTAGTGTAGAGACAATAGCTGGAACGACTTCTATACTGATTGTCGCAGGAGCCAGCGAACTACATCCGTTTCCTCCTAAAGCATATACCGAATAAGTAGTTGTACCTACTGGAGGGGTTACCACCTGAGTGTTTCCGTTTCCGGTAAGACCTACCCAATTATAAGTAATACCTCCGGTAGCGGTAAGTGTAACCGATTCTCCGGCACATATTTTTGTTTTAGAAGCTGCAATTCCTGCAACAGGAGGTCCTACCTGAACCGTAACTGTAGCGGGAGTAGCGGAAATACATCCGTTCGCTCCTACGGCAAAAACGGTATATACCGTCGTATTTGTCGGGGAGACAACCTGGGTATTACCATTTCCGGTAAGACCATTCCCCCAGTTGTAGGTAGCCCCTCCTGAAGCCGTTAATGTAACTGATTCACCTTCACATATACGAGGTTGCGATGACACAAGGGCAGCTACAGGAACCACCCTATCTTCCTGTACAGTCACATTTGTGGTATAGGTACAGCTTAGATTTCCGGGTTGGGAGACATTGGTAACTGTCAAAGTATAGGTCCCTCCGGCACTTACCACTGGAGAAAGCGTTGTTCCTCCTGAAACAATGGTTCCTCCTGTTGTCGTCCAGTTAATGGTAGATCCCGGAGGAACTACAGACGCAGAAGCGTTTAATGTCACCTGCGGAGTGGTACAAGTCACTGTTTGTGGTGCTGCAATCGTCAATGTGGTTTCAGCAGTTCTCAACAATTGTAAAGAAACCACATAACTACATCCTCCGTTGCTCACCAAAACAAATATGGTCTGATTTCCACCCGGTGGTGAGTATGAAGTAGGATTCGCTATAAAGTTACCATTGGCAGCGTTAGCATCTGCCTGATTTACATAATATACAAAAGTGATAGTACCTGTAGCGGTTGTTATCTGGGGCTGAGCTTCTGTCAGATCATATACCAGCCCGGGTTGATAACATTTGTGTAATATCGCGTTTTGTGCTGTAAATGGTTCTGATACTTCAATGGTAATCGTCCCGGGATTTTGAGAGACACATCCATTGGCCCCTACTGCTGTCACAGTATATGTGGTGGTAACGGTAGGTGAAACAGTCTGGGTATTTCCTGTTCCTGTAAGCCCACCTCCCCAATTATAAGTAACTCCGCCCGTTGCAGTTAATGTTACAGATTCACCTTTGCATATCTTTATTTTTGTAGCAGTAAGTCCTGTATTTGGGGGTGCACTATCTCCGGTAACAGTTACATTGGCCACTGCTGTACAGGTAACATCTCCCGGTTGATATGTTTTTGTTATAGTTAAAGTATAGGTACCCGGAGCATTGATAACAGGATTGAGAGTATTCCCTCCGGAAACAATATTTCCTCCGGTTGTTGTCCAGTTAAAAGTCGCTCCTGCAGGATATACTGAAGCTGAAGCATCCAGGGTAATCTGGGAATTGGTACATGTCAGTTCGACCGGAGGTACGATAGATCCTGTCATCTGCGGAGCTTTTATTAGCTGGAGTTCTGCCACTTTAGCACAGAATCCGTTTCTCACCCTTACATATACCGTCTGACCTCCCGGACTCGGATATGCTGTAGGATTCGGAATGGTATTGGTATTCCCTGCATTGGCATCTGCCAATGTTGCATAATATGAAAACACGGCTCCAGGCGTAGTACTGATAGATCCCTGAGCTGATTGTAGATTAAAAGTAGCGTTTCCTGCTGCATAGCAAGCAGTCAAAGTAGCATTCTGCACAGTGGGGGAAGTTCCGCCTACGACAGTAACAGTGGCTTCACCAGGACAGCTATTTCCGGGAACGTAAACTTTAACGGAATAAACACCGGGTTGTGTTGCCGTATAGCTGGCATTCACTGCTCCATTAATCGGATTGTTATTTAAAAACCATTGATAGGTAACGTTAGGAGCCTGAACAGAGGCTGTGAAAGTCTGTGGAGTATTGTCACACATATTCACAGAAGCCGGAAGCTGTACTCCTGCCGGATCTAAAATCTTAACTCCAATATCGAATGATCCTGCTTCAAGAAATACAGCGGAATCAAAATTAGGATCCTGATAGTCAGCCAGCACCATTTTAAAATGATACGTCTGTCCCGGTACAACAGTAGCTTTTGCCGTCAACGGAATTGTACGTCCATTAAAATTGGTTTCGATCTGAGCGGTGTTGGTACCTCCGTAGTATGCTTCATTCTTTGGCCCGCAATTTGGGTAAGCCGGGTGAATATTCGTTACACTTACCGGCCCTGCCGTTCCGGGTAATATCGCAAGATTCGTATAAGTAGGATCACCTACTTTTTTTAACAGGAGTGCAAATCCATCGGTAATAGTACACGGAAAATTCTGCTGATATTCTTTAGATGCAAATAAATATCTGAATGTAATTTCTGTTGAAGCTGCCACAAAGTCAAATTCTATGTAGGTAGCATCTCTCAGGTCTGTAGCCGGAATATTTAATGCGGCTGCCAGGTCATTGTCGCCTCCGGTTCCCAAAGCATCGCTCAGATCCGGGTAATTTGTATTTCCTGCTTTATAGGCATATCCTGTGGAGAGAATAATTCCTTTACTGAAAGGAAAATTTGTAGTGGCTTTATTAAAGTATCCCCAGCTCCGATTCTGGTTGGTAGGTTGTAAATTAGGAGACACTGTTACATTGCTTACATTGGAAGTAGCGCATCCTCCTCCTGAGATCAGCACGTCTTTTACCAGTTGGGTAATATTGTAGCTGGATTCAGGATAACTGAGGGCATTGACATCAATAAAGTTTCCGGCTCTCATTGAGGCAGCAGTAGGTTTTACGGCTACTGCTGTTCTTTCTCTGTTTTGGGCAAGAGCGAAGCATCCTACAAAAGCAAAAAATAACGCTAAAAATAAATTTTCCGTCCTCCTATTTAACATTTTATATTATTTTAAACAAAAATACTATTTTTTTGATTGAAATTCAACTTAACATAATTTACATTGCTACTAACGCAAATTTATTTATCGTAGGATATCAACTTAATTTTTCTCAATATAACAAAAAAAGACTGACAAAATAGTCAGTCTTTTAATCATTACTTAAAATTATTCTATATTCTTAAGCAGAATCCATCCGGTTTTCACGGTGAGTTGTTTACTCGCCGGATCTTCAAAAGTAATCTGATACCAATATGATGAGGTCGGTAAGCGTTTACCCTGGAAAAAGCCATCCCAATAGGGTCTGATTTTTTCGGCTTTAAACACTTCTTTTCCATAGCGGTCAAAAATCTGACCTTGGAAATCTTTATAATTACTAACTCCTCTAAAATCAATGATATCATTAATATTATCTCCATTCGGGGTAATCACATTTCTCATGACAAATGTAAAATACTCAAGGAAACCTTCACAACTGGTAAATTTAACTTTCACACGAATGGAAATAACTTTATTAGGAGGTACATTTGTAAATACATTGGAACTCTGCCATGTAGAGCCATTGTCTATCGAATACTCCAAAGTACCATTACTAGGATTACTTGCAGTAAGAACCATCATTCCCTTATCGTTATAATCCACTTTTATAATTTGTGGAATAACGGCTTGTATAACTTGCGCTTTAAACTCTTTAGAACATGTTCCATTGCTTATAGTAACGGAATATTCTCCGGGAGTATCCGCCGTGATTGTCTGGCTTGTTTCGCCTGTACTCCACTGGTAGGTATATCCGGGGCCGGAACCGGCATCCAGAAGAATTTTATCTCCTCTACAAATATATCCTCCTTTTACATTGGAGACAATAGCAGGTATCACTTCGATTGTGATCCGAGCCGGTTGTAAAGACTTACATCCTTGTGCGCCGATCGCATACACGGTGTACGTTGTCGTCTGGGTTGGGCTTACGGTTCTGATTGCTCCTGTACTTGATGAATCTCCCCACTGATAGGTTACCCCTCCTGAAGCAGTTAATAATACTGATTCTCCTGCGCATATTTTTAACCTCGGGGCGGTAAGCAGGGCAACAGGGGTTTCCTCTTTTCTTAATGTTAAAGTAGCTATTTTACTACAAAAAGCACCGTTGGAAACAAGTACGTATAGTATTTGCCCGTCGGTTCCGCTATAATTGGTGAGGTTGGTGATATTATTGTTATTTTGAGCTTGTGCATCTGCCTGGGTGGCATAGAACTTAAATACGGCACCGGCAGTGGTACTGATAAGGGGTTTTGCATCTTCCAAGTTAAAAGTAGTAAGAGCCGGAGTTGAGCAAAGCTTAAGTACAGCATCATGTACGGTAGGGCTTGTTCCTCCCACAATGGTAATGGAAGCTTCTCCCGGGCAGTTGTTCCCTGGTATCATTACCTTTACCGTATACACTCCCGGTGCAACGGCAGTATATGTAGCATTGGTTGCTCCCGGAATCAGAACGCCATCTTTATACCACTGGAAAGTCATACCCGGAATTGCAGCTACCTGAGCCTTTAATACTTTCGGGGTATTGTCGCACATATTAATTGTTCCCGGCAAACTTGCTCCTGCTTCATCTACAATTTTGATCCCGATATCGAAGGAACCTCCTTCCAGGAAAACTGCCGAATCGTGTCCGGTATCAATGGCGTCTGCCAAAACCATTTTAAAGTGATAAGTCTGACCCGGAATAACATCAGCAACGGCTGTTAACGGAATTGTTCTTCCGTAATAATTAACTTGAAGGTGAGGGCTGTTCATTCCTGCAAAATAAGCATCATTCACTGGTCCGCAATTGAACACATTTCCTCCGGGAATAATATTGGTAACGCTTACCGGCCCTGCTGTTCCCGGTAAAATAGCTAAGTTCGTGTAGGTAGGATCTCCCGCTTTCTTTAATAGCAGGGCAAAAGCATCAGAAAATCCTGTACAAGGATAGTCATTCGTCGGCTCATATTCTTCGGAAGCGAATATATAATTAAACTTCACCTGGGTTGAGTTGGGAACGAAGTCAAATTCAAGAGCTACGGCATCATTCAATGTGGAGGTATTACCTGTAGCTGCCACAAGATCAGGATCGCTTCCCGTCCCTACACTCTTACTGAGCATATTGATAAAGGAATTCCCTGCTTCTTTTGCTTGTCCTGTTGTTAATACGATTCCATCCGTAAAAGGAAAATTCGTGGTGCCTTTATGGAAGTATCCCCAAAATCTATTGGCATTATCTACTGCATGATTAGGACTTACCGTAACATTGGTAACGCTCGCTGTTGTACAGGTGGTTCCTCCATTGATTAAAACATCGGTAACGAGCTGTGCGGGAGAGTATCCTGAAGGAGGATATGACGCCACATTTACATCAATAAATGCTCCTGCCCGTAAGCTTTCAGCAGAAGGTTTTATTTTCGACACTTTTCTGTTGGGTGCAGTCTGCGAAAGTACAGAAACTGAAGTCAATAAAAATATGAAAAGAAAAAAAGTAGCTTTTTAATCTATAGTTTAACATTTTGTTTTCATTTGTCCAAATGTAACAAAATTATTCGTAACATTTCAATGTATAACCTGCTTTATCTCTATTCCAACACAATTATCAGCAATAAATCTTTTTTATTTTTACAATTTTCGCAAATGACCAGATAAAATCCCCCAAATAAAAAACAGATCCCAATAAAAAGATCTGTTTTTCATGTTTCATTACAATAATTTATCTCCGGTATATTCTAGTCTTCATTTTTTTTCAACTGTTCAATTTCGTTCTGGAGCTTGTTGATGATATCTTTTAAAGATTTTATTTCGTTTTTATTCGAGCTTACGTTACTTTTCAGGATGACATTTTTTGCTCTTTCATTATGATGTTCTTCGTCCTCATCTTCGTTGATCTCTTCAATATCTTCCTGGATATCTTCAATGTCTTCGTTGATCTCCTCAATATCTTCGCTGATTTCTTCAATGTCTTCACTGATCTCTTCGATATCTTCCTGAATATCTTCAATATCTTCACTGATCTCTTCAATATCTTCCTGGATATCTTCAATTTTTTCGTGACTTTTATTTACAGACATCTGGATAAAGATGGCCAGGTATATTGCTTCCAGGGAAAGTACAGTGGTTAAAATCAGTAACATTTTATCAAATGAAACCAGATTCACCATCGGAAGCAGAAACGAAGTCATAAAAAGCAGCGTATGTACAATCAGCGATTGAATGGAGCCTATCCAAGAGGTAATACTATCTGCTATTTTTTCAAGAATTTCTGTTTTCTCGTTATATTTTTTCATCCTATGTTTTTTTACAATAATTCCTTAGTTACTCCCAATCCAAACAGGGCAAAATCATATTTTGCAGGATCCTTCTCATCAAACTTCCGGATTGCTACATCCAGTTCTTCTACAGTCTTCCAGTCATTCTGCGTTCTTGAAACCAAGCCTAACTTTCTGGAAATATTCCCTGTATGTACATCCAAAGGAATCGAAAGGTATTTTTGGTCTATATTTTCCCAGATTCCGAAATCCACTCCGCGTTTATCTTTTCGAACCATCCATCTCAGAAACATAATAATTCTTTTGGCGGAGGAATTTTTATATGGCGAGCTAATATGTTTATGGCTTCTGTGTTTTTCAACTTCCAGAAAATTACTTCTGAACCTTTCAATAGCATGGTAAAAATTGTCTTCCGGATCTTTTACTTTAAATAAATTTTCCAGGCTTTCATTTTCATTATAAATCCTGTGAAACTGTTTAATGAAATAAGAAAAATCCTGCCCATTAAATGTTCTGTGAATACTTTGATCTTCAAGACTTTTCAAATCTTTTTCAGAATAATTCAGTACGAAATCATAGGGTGAGTTTCCCATGATATCCAGCATTTTATCTGCAGATTTAATAATCGACTTTCTATTTCCCCAGGAAATGGTTGCAGCCAGAAATCCGGCTATTTCAATATCCTGTTTTAATGAAAAACGGTGCGGAATCTGTATGGGATCATTTTCAACAAAATCCGGAGCGTTATATTGATCTGCTTTTTCATCAAGAAAACTTCTCAGTTCTTCAAATTTCAGCATATTGAGTTAAATTTTTACACTTTCCAAAGCTTTCGGTAAGAATGAGTTTGGAAAGACAGTTCTGGCTTCATCGGTAAATACTGTCAGATCAGCATATCTATTGGAAAAATGTCCTAAAATTAATTTCCCGACCTGAGCTTTCTGTGCAATAGTGGCAGCCTCCAAAGCTGTGGTATGTCCTGTATAATCTGCCATTTCTTTCAGGTCATGCAGAAAAGTGGATTCGTGATATAATACGGTCACATTTTTTATAATCGGCAGTACACTTTCCAGATAACGGGTATCACTGCAGAAAGCATAAGATACCGACGGGGCCGGATCTACAGTCAGTATTTCATTTTTAAGGACATAACCGTCGCTTAAAACAAAATCTTTTCCTGCTTTTATATTGTGGTAGTCACAAGTTTCAATTTCGCTGTACTTGGCAATTTCCTTCATATTAAGATGCCTGTCTTTAGGCTTTTCCTTAAACAGATACCCATTGCAATAGATTCTGTGATCTAAAGGAATGGTGTACACCTCTACCCTGTTGTCTTCATAAATTTTTTCGGAGTAGTCTTTATCCAGCTCATGATACACCACTTCAAAACCGCGGTGTGTTTCTGTAATCTGGAAAATAGTTTCCATCATCTTTTTTATTCCTTTGGGACCGTAAACATGCAAAGGGTTTTCTCTTCCCAGAAGACGGAAAGAAGCAATAAGCCCCGGAAGGCCAAAACAGTGATCCCCATGAAGATGGGAAATAAAGATATGATTGATTTTTGAAAATCTTGCTTTTGCTTTTCGCAGCTGAACCTGTGTTCCTTCTCCGCAATCGATCAGGAAATGCCTTTCTTCCATCTCAAGCAGCTGTGCTGTGGGGGAAGAATTGATCGTCGGAATTGCCGAATTAAAGCCTAATATCGTTAAATAAGTACTCAAATCAATAGTTTAGGATAACAAATGTACAATAAATTTTATCAGAAAGAAGACTAATCTCCCCCGTCAGATCAGAGTTTTACCTGTTGCAGAAGGGGAATGATCAGCTTGTTGAATGGTATTTAATTTTTCAATCTGTTACTTTCAGAAAATCCATAAATAAATCTAATGCCTGCTTGCGGTGGCTGATTTTGTTTTTATCTTCAGGATTCATTTCTGCAAAAGTTCTGTCGTATCCTTCCGGAACGAAAATAGGATCATATCCGAAGCCCTTCAATCCTTTGTTTTCGGTAAGTAAATTTCCATGAACCCTGCCTTCAAAGTATTGAGCTCCATTTTCGTCATAATAACATAAAACGGTAACAAAATATGCTTTTCTGTTTTCTATGCCCTGCATTTCCTCCAAAACTTTCTCAATGTTTTTAGCAAAATCATGATCTCCGGCATATCGTGCTGAGAATATTCCCGGTCTTCCGTCCAGAGACTCTACCACCAAACCACTATCATCCCCTAAACTTGGAATTCCTGTCTTTTCAAAACAGTATTTTGCTTTAATTAAAGCATTGGCATGAAAAGAATCTCCGTCTTCTACGATTTCCTCATGAATATCATAATCTGTAAGGCTTTTTACGATACAATCACCGCCTAGAATCTGCTGAATTTCCTCTTTTTTATGCTCGTTGTGTGTAGCTACCAATAATTCCAT
The DNA here is from genome assembly GCA_016025055.1 of Chryseobacterium indologenes. Lineage (NCBI taxonomy): Bacteria > Pseudomonadati > Bacteroidota > Flavobacteriia > Flavobacteriales > Weeksellaceae > Chryseobacterium > Chryseobacterium indologenes. The sequence continues at coordinate 3,183,304 of CP065590.1, read as the reverse complement.
ATCTATACTCATTTTCAATTTTATTTTTTAGCTGTAAATGGTCTACAGTTCAGCGTAATGTACTTTGTATTTTTTCATAAAAAGATAATAGAACAATGAAAAAATCACAAGTCCTACGAGTAATATAAGCCATTCTGAAACATTAAAAACTTTTGCAAAACTTTCTTCTTTACCGTAAAGAACCAGTACTGAGAGCACCAGATTGTTAAATCCGTGCAATAGCATCGGCATTAATAAAGATTTTGTTTTATAATATACCAGTCCGAGAACACATCCCAACATTACAGCGCTGATAAACTGCCATGGGTTTCCGTGCACGACTCCAAAAATTATGGAAGCGTACAGAATAGCTTTCCACGGCTCTACCCCTTTATTAATCAATCCTTTCTGAATAATTCCCCTGAAAATTATTTCTTCAAAAACGGGGGCCAGCAACGCGGTCATTACAATCATGACCACAGGATCATCCGTCAGCTGATTCATAAGCCGCATGAAATATTCATAAAGTTCTCCGAAAAAAGATCCCGTTGTCGGAATAAGAGAGGTTACAAATTCTGAGATGAGCATCATCCCGGCCATCATCGGAAAGATTAAAAGATAGGTATAAAAATTAACTGACGACAGGTTAAAATTCAGTTTTTTCCCTGTGGTACGTCTCACCATAAAATAGTCAAAAAAAGCAATAGCCGATAAAAAGCCTGCTGAATTAGCCAACATAAAAAACCATTCTTTAAGCTCAAGGTTTTCTCTGAAAGCAACTTTCCAAAAAAGGCTGAACAGCGAAACAGCCATTGTTCCTACAAACAATCCCACCACCAAAGTAACAGCGCCCCACCATGTGAAAGTAAATTTCGGATATTTGCTATTTTCCATGCTTTTTTCTGTAAAAATTTAACGAAAACAAAGATAATTTTTTTGATTGCTACAGGCAACTAAAAAAGAAAATACTTAATTTAGCCCGATACCATGAACATTACAAAAATAAATACAGAAGTCATTTTTCCGGGGGTTGAGTCTAAAATTAGCAAGTTCGGTACATTTATGCTACAGATAACGTTCTGGGGAATCCTTGTTTTATTTTTCTGTCTTTTTGTTGTCGGCCCTGCTTATGGAATTTATAAAAGAGGATTTCAAACGATGCTCTCTACAGCTCTGATCTGCTGGATCATTTCACTTTTCGTCCTCATTCCTGTCACGCGACAATACATCATCAAAAGAAAAAGTATTGCCAGAAGGATTGTTGTAGACAGTACGGGAATTTTATTTTATAACTCAAAAAATGAAATCACAGAAAAAATATTGTATACAGCACTACGGCCTTCGAAGCAAAATTTTGATGTCTACACCATATCACCAATAGGATCCGGAATCGCTCCGTTATTGGAAATCACTGTGCAGCCGGAGAAAAAAATGAATCTACCCAACGAATCGATATGAATCTTCCGTTTCGCATCGTAAAAAATAAACCCAGTTTATATGCCCATTTCATGCACGGAATCTCCGTCTTTCGCCCTGATTTAAGGATAGATCCGTCAGCCCTTAAAAGCTTTTCCGTTAATTCAGATACCTGGAAGGTTGATCACAAAGGGGTTTCATTGGCCGGCTGGTTACTTATTCTGATGGTACTTCTCATTACCTGTGTCATTATCGGGTTTGTCATTTTATTAGCTGAAACAAAAAAAATGATATGACAGAAAAATTCCAATCCGTTACGTCTAAAATTAACCAGCCGGTTACTTACTTTCTGACCGGAATCCTATGGCTGGTTATCGCTATTATTCTTATTGTAGTAGGAATTATTGCCGAAGATATGTATAGCAACTTCAGAAAATATTTACAAGATGATCAGGGTACTTTTTTCATTCTTATTCTGGCCCAATTCCTGCTGATGTTCTGTTTTGCAGCCCTGATGATCGCTTTAACCTATCGAAAGGAAGAAAAAGTACAAAAGGCTGTCATTAATGAGAGTGGTGTCACTTTTTACAACAGCCGGGATAATATTATCAATACCATTTTATACCGTGAACTTCAACAGTCGGGAAATTCGAAAGCAGACTTATTTATGTACACTACAACAGGAAGGTATTCGAAAACGTTTCTGAAAATCTATCTTAAAAATACAACCGAGGAAATTGTACTAACAAGTATAGATTTCAACTTTGAATATGTTATTCTGAGTAATCAGTTTGAAATGTACCGTCAGTTTCTGAGAGGAGTCCAGTGCTTTCGTCCGGATCTGACTATAAGCCGGCAAACTATTGAAGAATACAGCCTCACACCAGACTTTCCACCGGTTAAAAATTTTGAAGCATTTGAGTATATCATAGCCGGATTCTTCACGCTTGCCATCCTTGGATTAATTTATGTTGTTTCGTTGTTTATTTAAAGTGCTATTTAAAGACAATCACCCATTTCGATTGGTCTCCGATCCATATTGTATGAATTTAAATTTGAAAACCTCATAAAAATTCCCGATTTTTGCAACTTCAAAATACGATATGTCAGACTTAATCAAAGAAATACAAAAAAGAAAAACCTTTGGGATCATTTCCCACCCGGATGCCGGAAAAACCACTCTTACAGAAAAGTTACTTCTTTTCGGGGGTGCAATCCAGGAAGCGGGTGCGGTAAAATCCAACAAAATAAAAAAAGGAGCTACCTCCGACTTTATGGAAATCGAAAGACAGAGAGGAATCTCGGTAGCGACTTCCGTATTGGCTTTTGAATACAGAGACCATAAAATCAACATTCTGGATACTCCGGGTCACAAGGACTTTGCTGAAGATACTTACAGAACATTAACTGCTGTAGATTCTGTAATCGTTGTTATTGATGTCGCGAAAGGGGTTGAGGAGCAGACTGAAAAACTGGTTCAGGTTTGTAGAATGAGAAACATTCCGATGCTGGTTTTCATCAATAAACTTGACCGTGAAGGAAAAGATGCGTTTGATTTGCTTGATGAAGTAGAACAGAAATTAGGATTAACGGTTTGCCCGCTTTCTTTACCTATTGGTATGGGAAGTGACTTCCAGGGAATTTATAATATCTGGGAAAACAATATCCAGTTATTCCTGGAAGAGAAAAAACAGAAAGTTGGAGATTCTATTAAGTTTGATGATATTAATGATACTTCAATAGATGATGTAATTGGCGAAAAAGCAGCAATTACTTTAAGAGAGGAGCTTGATCTGATCCAGTCTGTTTACCCGGAATTTAATCGTGAAGATTATATGAAAGGGGATTTACAACCTGTGTTCTTCGGTTCTGCTTTGAACAATTTCGGGGTTCGTGAATTATTGGATGCTTTCATCGACATTGCTCCGATGCCACAGCCTAAAGAAAGCGATACCCGTTTGGTGAAGCCTGAAGAAAGTACTTTTACAGGATTTGTATTTAAGATCCACGCCAATATGGATCCTAAACACAGAGACCGATTGGCTTTCGTAAAAATTGTTTCGGGAACATTCAGGAGAAATGAAAATTATCTATTGGTAAGAGAAGGCAAAAGATGAAGTTCTCATCTCCAAACGCTTTCTTTGCTGATAAAAAAGAGGTTGTAGAAGAAAGTTTTCCCGGTGATATTGTAGGTTTACACGACACAGGAAGTTTCAGAATTGGTGATACTCTAACGGGTGGCGAAAAACTAAGTTTCAAAGGAATTCCAAGCTTCTCTCCGGAGCATTTCCGTTATATCAACAACAACGATCCGCTTAAGGCTAAACAATTGGCTAAAGGTATTGATCAGCTTATGGATGAAGGGGTTGCCCAGTTATTTACCTTGGAAATGAACGGAAGAAAGATCATCGGTACCGTAGGAGCTCTTCAGTATGAGGTTATCCAGTACCGTCTGGAGCATGAATACGGTGCGAAATGTACCTATGAACCACTTTCAATGCATAAAGCATGCTGGGTGGAAGCTGATGAAAAATCGGAAGAGTTCAAAGAATTTGCAAGATTAAAGCAAAGATTCCTTGCCAGAGATAAATACAACCAGCTTGTATTTTTGGCAGACTCGTCATTTACGATTCATATGACGCAGGAGAAATTCCCAAATGTGAAGCTTCACTTTATCAGTGAATTCAGGGATAACTAATTAAAAGCGAAATTGCTTAAAGATATAGGTCCGCAGAAGTTTTTCTGCGGACTTTTTTATGACCACCCCGTCAAAAATTCAGAGAATTTTTGACGGGGTGGTCATAACGTCTTCGATTGGACCTTATAGCAAGTAGAATTTGAGCGTTTAAAATCCAGAGTTCAGTATAAGCATAGTTTGTAAATCTCTTGTAAAACAAATACAAAATACTGAAAATATAACAGTTACAATTTTACGACCAGAATACATTCTATTTACAAATGCTTCAAAGTCTTCATGACTAATTTTACTTCATCAAAAAAATAATGTTATGAAAAAGTTCATATTACTTGTTACAATATCCGGTGCTTTTATTGCGTGCAGCCAGAAAGGCGGAGTGTCTAAAGCGGAAGAAGCTGCCAATAGCATAGACAGTACAGTTTCAGTTGCATCAGATGCTATTGATAATGTCAGCAAAACAGCCAACCGGGCACTTGATTCTGCAGGTATCAGAATAAAAGATATTGAAGGAGCTAAAAACGATATTCAGGAAAAAATAGAAAGCACCTCCAAAATGGTAGATTCATTATCGGACAAAATTGCTTCTACAAAACTTGAATCAAAGGTTGAGAAAAAGGATTCCACAGTTAAGAAATCTGAAAAGGTTGCTACAAACGTTCCAGCTCCTAAAGTTATTAAGGAAACCAAAATCATTTACAAAGAGGCACAGCCTAAGAACGACAGCTATGAACTGAATATGTCAAAAGATAAGATGGTAAAAACAGGATATCTTGTGGTAAGAGCAGATAACGCTGAAACGGTAAAAGAAATCATCAGAGAAGAAGCCATCAGGAATAACGGGTATGTTAAAAGTGAAAACCAGTCTTATGCTGAATCTGCTAATCAGCGTGATGAGAATCAAAAGGTCTATAATCTGAATATCAAGGTTCCAATTCAGCATTTTGACGGTTTAATGGAAGCTTTAAGCAGCAATATAGAAGATATTGACACCAAAGATATCCAGGTTACAGGGCATAATTATACAGATAATACGATCTGCAGTATCAATGTCAATATTACAGATAAAACTGAAGTGGAAAAGGAACCTAAAACTTTTGGCGGAAAATCATTAGCCGCTATTGAATCGGGCTGGGATGTGATTACTTCCATCTTTCTTTTTCTTCTTCCCTTGTGGCCTGTGTTTTTGATTGGCGGTATTGGATATTATTTTTATAAAAAGAAACAAAACAGCATTCCTGATAAAGATTCCCATTAGAGTTTCAGGATCCATCCTTAAGGGTGGATTTTTTTTGTTTTGGTTGTATCTTAGTAATTAGGTTTTGGCTAAAGCCAATGGAACGGGGTTTATTTATTTGGGCATGCTAAAGCCCGCCCCTATTGATATTGATATTGATATTGATACAAATGGAAACTACTGATCTGTAAAATAATAATACCTGACTTGGATCCTTACAGGATGAAAAAAGTGGTTATGACACAACGGTTATGATACAAAAAACCTATCCATTGATACTTAACAGCACTATCGTTCATCATTCATCATTCATCATTCATCATTCATCATTTATTACTTATTACTCATAAAAAAGGCCTCCAATGGTATTGGAAGCCTTTCTTTATTTCATATTCACAACTTTATCTACGACAAACTTTGTGTTTCCTCTCCACGGTAGAGCGCCATTGTATTCTTTGTAATGAAGGTCAAAGGTTTTGCCGCTGTTGGTTTCCAGTTGTTTGAAAACTTCCGGGTCATCTACAGAAAACTCAAACTCATAGCTTGTAATACCTCCTGTTCTTCCTTTTCCAAAGCCTTCCTGAATCAGTTTGCCTTCATAGGTTTTGAAAATATACCCTTTTTTCATGGCATAGTTCAGATATCCAGACTTTACTCCTTCTCCGAATACGAAGAAATATTTATACCATACGAATACTCCTAACAATAGCAGTACGACCCCAAGGGTGATCCACAAAGATTTTTTCATAAGTAATGTGTGTTTTATTCAATTGTTATTTTGCGATGCTTCTGGAGATCACGATTTTCTGGATTTCGGAAGTTCCTTCGTAGATCTGAGTGATTTTAGCATCTCTCATTAATCTTTCTACGTGGTATTCTTTCACATATCCGTATCCGCCGTGAATCTGTACCGCCTCAATAGTAGTATCCATTGCTACCTGAGAAGCATATAATTTTGCCATTGCTCCACTTTCAGAGATATCTTTTCCTGCATCTTTTTCGCATGCTGCCTTGAAGCACAACATTCTTGCTGCAGTAATCTGAGTCGCCATATCAGCTAATTTGAAAGCAATTGCCTGGTGGTTGATAATTTCAGTTTTGAACGCTTTTCTTGTTTTAGCATATTTCAATGCCAATTCGTAAGCTCCTGAAGCAATACCTAAGGCCTGAGAAGCAATACCGATTCTACCACCGTTCAATACAGCCATTGCAAAATTGAAACCAAACCCGTCTTCACCGATTCTGTTTTCTTTCGGAACTTTTACATTATTGAAGATCAAAGAGTGTGTATCACTTCCTCTGATTCCCAGTTTATCTTCTTTTGGCCCGATTTCAAAACCTTCCCATCCTCTTTCTACGATAAAAGCGTTGATCCCTTTATGTTTTTTCTCAGGATCTGTCTGAGCGATCACAATGTAGTAAGAAGCTGTTCCACCGTTGGTGATCCAGTTTTTGATCCCGTTTAAAAGGTAGTAATCACCCTTGTCTTCAGCTGTTGTTTTCTGTGATGTTGCATCAGAACCGGCTTCCGGCTCAGATAAAGCAAATGCACCGATCACTTTTCCGCTTGCCAATGGTGTAAGATATTTTATTTTTTGTTCTTCGGAAGCAAATTTCTCAAGACCGGCACAAACCAGTGAGTTGTTTACAGACATTACAACAGCTGCAGAAGCATCTATTTTTGCAATCTCCTCCATTGCCAGCACGTAAGAAACGCTGTCCATACCCGCTCCTCCGTATTTTGGGTCAACCATCATTCCCAGAAGGCCCATTTCGCCCATTTTTTTCACCTGTTCTGCAGGGAATTTCTGGTCGCGGTCTCTTTCGATAACTTCCGGTAATAGTTCGGTTTGTGCAAAATCTCTTGCTGCCTGCTGAATCATCAGCTGTTCTTCTGATAAATTAAAGTCCATAAAAAAAATAATTAGATAGCCGTAAATTTACACTTTTTAGACAAATATGAAAAATAAATTAAAATTGGGAAAACAGCTGAGATAAAGGAGGCCGGAAGTCATGAAAACAAATGTCTTTCCATTAGCTTCCGCCTCATATTATGGAATAAAAAATGGTGTAACAAAATAAGCTGAATAAAGACAACCTCATAATAAGTCAATTTTTTTCTGCCGGCGATATCCTTCATCTGATCGGAAATATTATGGCAGACATTCAACTTATTTCCGATTATCGAATTCTAGTTTTTACAATTAAAAAAAATGCTTATATTTAGAATTCTTTATAAATTACTTAAAAAATCATGACGATCAAGAGATTATTCGATATTCCACATTACGCTTTAGAAAAATATCCTAAAACGGACATGTTTGTAACCAAATATCATGGTGAATGGAAAAAAACTTCAACACAGGAGTTTATTAATGAGGGAAATAAAATATCCCGTGGATTACTAAAGCTAGGCATAAAGCCGGGTGATAAGATCGCTTTGATAACTACCAATTCCCGTACAGAATGGGCGATTATGGATTTCGGACTATCCCAGATCGGGGTTGTTTCGGTGCCTGTTTACCCAAGCATTTCCCCTGAAGATTACGAATTTATCTTCAATAATGCGGAGATTCAGTACTGTTTTGTTTCTGATAAAGAGCTATTGAATAAAGTTATGAAAGTAAAACATAATATTCCTACACTACAGGGTATTTTTACTTTCGACAACATAAGCGGTGCTGCCAACTGGAGGGAGATTCTTGACCTGGGTAAGGATGAGTCTACCCAAATTGAAGTTGATGACCTTTCTAATGCCATCAACACCGAAGATCTGGCAACGATCATCTATACCTCAGGAACTACAGGAAGGCCAAAAGGTGTAATGCTGACCCACAATAATATAGTTTCTAACGTCTTGGGTTCGATTCCGAGGATTCCGAAGAAAAAAAGTTTAGATTATAAAGAAAGCAGAGCATTAAGCTTTCTTCCGATCTGTCATATCTTTGAAAGAATGCTTTTTTACCTGTACCAATACAACGGTTTTTCAATCTATTTTGCAGAAAGCATTGATAAAATGGGCGAAAACGTAAAAGAGGTAAAGCCTCATTACATGACTGTTGTACCGAGACTGGTGGAAAAGGTATATGATAAAATCTACAACACGGGTTCTTCGGCTGGAGGATTAAAATCAAAAATATTCTTTTGGGCTTTAAATTTAATCTCAAAGAAAAAGGAAATTTCGAAACCTTCGGGGATCCAGCAGATTATTGCTGATAAATTGGTATTTTCTAAATGGAGAGAAGGTCTTGGCGGGGAAATTGTTACCTTAGTTTCGGGTTCTGCCGCATTATCTACCAGACTGAATCTGATATTTCAGAATGCAGGAATCCCTATACTGGAAGGGTACGGACTGACAGAGACATCGCCGGTAATTTCCGTAAACAGCTTTGAAAAAATGAAGGTGGGAACGGTAGGAGTTCCTTTGGATAATTTAAAGGTAAAAATTCAGGAAGATGGAGAGATTACCGTAAAAGGCCCTTCTGTGTTTAAAGGTTACTTCCAGAATGAAGAAATGACAAAAGAAGCATTTACGGAAGACGGATTTTTCAAAACGGGAGATATAGGACATATCGACAGTGATGGTTTCTTGCAGATCACAGACCGTAAAAAAGAAATGTTCAAAACATCCGGCGGAAAATATATTGCTCCGCAGACGATTGAAAATTTAGCAAAAGCATCCAAATTTATTGAGCAGATCATGGTGGTTGGTGATGGCGAAAAAATGCCATGTGCCTTAGTACAACCCGATTTTGAATTTGCCAAAAGCTGGGCGATGAGAAATAATCTGAACATCGGTTCTGCCCCTGAAGAAATTGCACAAAGTCAGGAATTAAAGCAAAGGATTGAGAAAGAGATTGAAGGAATCAACGAACACCTTGGAAACTGGGAGAAAATCAAAAAAATAGAGCTTACCCCTGAAGTCTGGAGTATTGAAGCAGGACTTCTGACCCCGACCCTGAAATTGAAAAGGAAAGCTGTCAAAGAGAAATTTATTAGTCTGTATAACAAGATGTATGAGCATCATGAATAACATAATAACCGCTTCAAAATGAAGCGGTTTTTTTCTGTGTATTTTTATCTTTTAAGTATAGCCAAGCAGGAGGATAATTCAAAGACCCGTTTCTCTTAATGGTTATTTATCATTCCGTAACAAAAGTAGCCTTGTACTCCTGAATACTCTGTTGATATTCCTCCTTCGTCAGAATGACAAAAAAGCTTAAGAATAATCCGTTGCTATTTGTGAAGATATTGGTGTGGTACGTGTTTTAGCAAAATAAAAAAGCTGCTTCATTTCTGAAACAGCTTTTTAGTATGTAAACAATCAGTAATTAGAATTTAATTACAGATTTCATTTTTTCGTTTTCTTCCATTACCAGCTCGTCATCAACAAGGATTTTCCCAGAGTGCTCATCAATAATGATTTTTTTTTCTGAGCAATTTCCATTTGTTTTTGAGGAGGAATGGTAAAGAAAGATCCTTTCGGAGCTCCTCTTTCTAATCCTACTACCGCTAAACCATTGATAGAGTTTGTTCTGATTCTGTTGTAAGAAGCTAATAATCTTTCATCGATCTTACCCGCAAATTCTTTAGACTGCTCTAAAAGATATTCTTCTTCTTTTTGAGTTTCAGAGATCAAACCATCCAATTCTTCTTTTTTGAATTTCAGGTGGCTTTTCAAATCTTCGATCTTTGCATTCAATTCGCTTAAAGTTTCGTTTTTGTGAGCAATTTTAGCTCCGAATTCTTTAATTCTTTTTTCAGCAAGCTGAATTTCCAGATCCTGGAATTCGATTTCTTTTCCTAATGCTTCAAACTCTTTATTGTTTCTTACGTTATCCTGCTGAGATTTGTATTTCTCAATTAAAGTTTTAGCATGGTTAATAACTTCATGCTTTGTTTTGATCTGATCGTCCTGATCTTTGATATCTGCATGAAATTTTTCAGCTCTTTTTTCAAGACCTTCAATCTCGATTTCAAGATCTTCAACTTCAATTGGCAATTCTCCTCTAGTATTTCGGATTTCATCCAATCTTGAATCAATGATCTGTAAATCGTATAAAGCTCTTAATTTTTCTTCAACTGAAATATCGTTGGTTTTTGCCATATTTAAATGAAATAATTTACTGGGTTTGTTTTTTCAATAGATTTTGAAATTGCAAATGTACTAAATTTTTGTGATAAAATTTCAAATAATTGTTGGCTTACCAATTGTTCTGATTCATAATGCCCTATATCGCAGATCAGCATTTTAGATTCAGCCAGAAAATAGTCATGGTATTTAATATCTCCGGTGAGGTAAGCATCACATTTTTTAGAAAGGGCAGCTCTGATGCCGCTGGCTCCTGAACCGCCTAAAACCCCTACCCTTTTAATTTTTTCCGGGTAAAGGAAGAGTGTTTTATGACTTCCAGATTAAATTTTCCTTTTACAAAATTCAAAAAGTCCTTTTCGTCCATTTCTTCTTCCAGGTCACCATACATCCCTAGTCCTGCGTGGTGGTTTTTATTATCAAGGGTATAGATCTGATGCGCTACTTCTTCATAAGGATGGGCTGTCTTCATGGCGCCGACAATTTGTCCTTCTTTATAATTTTCGAAAATTACGGAGATCATATCTTCATCAGCATTTTCGCGGATATTCTGCTGTCCGGAAAAAGGATTTGACCCTTCAACCGGTCTGAATGTTCCGTTTCCGTTGATGGTAAAACTGCATTCATCATAGAATCCGATATTTCCTGCTCCGGCTGAAAACATAGCTTCCTTCACTTTTTCCGAGTGATCTTTAGGAACAAAGACGGTGAGTTGTTTGAGGTTGTTTTCTTTCGGTTGGAGGATTTTCATTTCCCTGAGCCCCAGTTGGCTGCATATTCCATAGTTTACACCAAAAAAATCATTATCAAAGGCTGTATGAACAGCGTAGATGGCAATTTTATTTTCAATGGCTTTCATCACTGCTCTTTCTACGTAATTCTTTCCTGTCAGAGACTTTAGTCCCGAAAAAATGATGGGGTGAAAACAGGCAATCAGATTACAATTTTTGTCTATAGCTTCTTGTACTACATTTTCCAATGCATCGTGGCACACAAGAATTCCGGAAACATCGCGATCTGGAACACCACATAATAAACCTACATTATCAAAATCTTCTGCCTGTCTGATACTTATTTCCTCTTCAATTTTTGCAATTACAGTCCTTAGCTTCATGGGTTTCTAAAATTTACAATTACGGCGAAGATATTAATTTTACCATGATTAAAGAAAAAATAGTGCAGAATATATTATAAAAAACCGGCCTGCTGTGGCCGGTTTGAACATGAAAAATAAATATAACTAGTCTTTGAAAAGTGACACTCTGGTAAATGAATCTACTACTACAGTACAGCTTATATCAGATTCCATAAAAAGCTGATATCCTCTTCCGGGATCTAAACTTGCAGGATCAGCAATGGTATAAAAGTAAAATGTCAGAAGATTACCCACCCCGTTTGAACCGCTCGGAACAAGTTGGATCGAATTGACTTCAAACCCGGAATCGGGGTTTTTAAACGTTGCCTTTACCGACCCTGAGGAATTGGATCCCGGAGTAATATTGGCAATAAGTCTCCAGATATGGACCTGCCCGTGAATTTCATTTTCCCTCCATTTTCCTGTAGCAGCAGTATAAATATTTGCTGTAACTCCCGGAAAAGGAACAGTAGTTTCCGGCCAACTGGTCGTAGGGCTTGCAGCAAAGACCAATGGTACGGTATACGTTACCTGTTGTCTTGCCCCGTAGCCGCTGCCTGCTGCACTTAAACTAAAAGAGGGTTTTACATTTGCGTTTCCAGAATTCACCTTAACGACACCGTCATTACCAGCCTGAGAGGATGTGGGAACAAAAAGCTGTCTCCAGAGGGTACCGTCCCAATACTGGAAATTGTTGGTTGTCGTATAAAATAAGAGTTCCTGCAGTAAGATTAGCATTCACAACACCTGCAGGTGGCACTGTGGAAGCATTATTGTCAGCGAGGTATGTATCTCTGTCGGTATCGGTAAGCCGAGGGATAAGAATTCCTTTCTGATTGGAAACAATATCTAATACTGTCGCCCCATTGGGAGTGGTAGTATCAATACCTACTTGTGCATATACAAAACCATATATGAACAAAAGAATAAAAAATGTTAATATTTTTCTCATGATATTAGATTTTGTTGAATAAAATTACGAACTAGATTCTAAAATATGTTAAAAAATAAATTTTTATTTCTCATTTTTTATTCGTATTTTATATTATATAATCAACTGTAAATCAAAAAATTAAATATCAATAATTCACTTTTTAACGACTAAAAAACTTTTAACATTTGGAATTTCATTTTAACAATCATATATTTACCTTATACTTTATGTAAATTACTAACTTCGTTGTGAAATAACTTAACTTACATGGAAAGAGAACATAATCTTGTTCCTGAGGATAAACTTTGGAAAAGATATCTGTATAGAATTATCTACCGCTCTGATACCAGGCTCGGAAAACTTTTTGATATTATATTATTATCATTAATTCTTGCGAGTACAGCCATCATCATGATGGAAAGTGTACCACAGCTCGACAGAAGGTTCCATTATACGTTCATCATCCTTGAATGGATTATCTCAATCTTTTTTACAGCCGAGTATTCTATGCGTATTGCGGTATTAAAAAATAAGCGGTCCTATATCTTCAGCTTTTTCGGAATCATTGATTTCCTGGCGTTGGTTCCGTTTTATCTTAGCTTTTTCTTTCCGGTCACCAAATACTTTCTGATCTTCAGAATGCTGAGAATGTTGAGAATCTTCAGGATTTTTAATTTACTGGATTTTATGAACGATGGCTACCTCATCGTACGGGCTTTAAAAAACAGCTCCAGAAAAATATATATCTTCCTTTTATTCCTTATTATTTTTTCCGTGATCGTAGGCTCACTGATGTTTATGGTAGAAGGCGGCAGGCAGGGCTTTGAAACTATTCCACAGTCTATTTACTGGGCTGTAGTTACTGTAACCACTGTAGGATACGGTGATGTGTCTCCTATCACCCCATTAGGCAAATTTTTCGCGGTTGTTCTCATGCTGGCCGGTTATTCTATTATTGCTGTTCCCACCGGGATTGTAACTGCAGAAATGAGAAATAAAAGGCAGAACCTTGAAAAGATATGTGACCGTTGTGGTAACGAAGATATTGATGATGATGCAAGGTACTGCAAACAGTGTGGCAAGAAATTAGCTTGATATTTGATATCGATATAATTTATTCACCAAATACCACAAAATCATGGAACCACAAAAGAAAAACAAACCGAATAGTCTAGTCGTTATTCTTTTTGCACTAGTCGTGCTGATGATCATTATTTATTTCTTCCTAGTCATGTTTTTTCCAACCGTTTTCGATTGGATGAATACGGGACAGGTACAGCCCGTTCCTGATAAGTAAAGGATAACTCATAATATAAAAGGTTGGGCGAAAATTTTCGCCCAACCTTTTTTCTATAAACCAGTTAAGTACTTCTACTACCTGATTGTTTTAATTCTATGTCTCGATTTGTCTTATAAAAAGCGAATCCTGATGATCCGCTTTTCTGTCTTTATACAAAAGGAGTATTTACTTTTTAATTCCTTTAACAGTCTGTTTTCCGCCGTCCTTCATTTCTAAAGTAATCAGATACAGTCCTTGTTTGAGATCGTTCAAATAAATTGTTGTACCTGGGTTTTCGATTGTTTTAATCAACCTTCCCGCAGCATCGGTTACAAAAGCATTTTTTACATTTTTACTATCAGAAATATGCAGTACATCTGTAAACGGATTCGGGTATACTTTAAGATCGTTCTTCTTCGGTCCAATCTCTGAAGTTGCCAGGTTTCCATTCGTGATAGTAATATCGTCAAGATAAAGATTATCCTGGTTCGCATCTGAATAAGCATTAAAACCGAAATAATATACTCCCGTTGCAGGAACGGTAAATGTTAAAGATGCTGTATTTACCGTATTATCATTGATTGACGGATAATCTGCAATTGGATTAATCATTGCTGAAGCATCTCTTGAGGTTCCAAAAGCTACTTTCATCTTTTCAGTATAAGTAGTTGAATTATTTCCGTATTTATAGCTGATGGTATATTGCACTCCCGCAGTTAGACTTAAGCCCTGTGTAAAGAACCATGCATCTGCCGGGTTGGAAAAGCTATATCCGTATTTCAGTACATTTCCTGAGAACCCCTGAATATCAAAAGGTTCAGAATCTGTCTCCCAATCATTACCTGATCCGGCATTCACATTTTCTGTACAACCGGGAAGGTTAGGAATACTAGCATTTTCAAAATCAACGATATACGGAAGATTACCGGTTGAGCATAAGGTAGTTAAGGTAGTGAGTTCACTCCACGCACTTTTATCCGTTGCACTACATGCAGATCTTACCCAGATATAATACTTGGTGGAAGGGGATAATGATGGGATTGTATATGTTGTACCGGTAATTGCTGTAGCATTAGGAGTGCTTGTTGCAGTTGGAGCGGTATTCGTTGTACTGTAATACATATCATATCCGTTTGCAGGAGCCGGAGTTGCTGCTATCCAGGATACCGTACCTCCCGTTGTAGTTATATTTGAAACCGTCAGTGCCGTAGGTTCACTACATGTAGGTGTTACATCGATTGCAATATCATCCACATATAACTGATTCATATTGGCATCAGAATAGGCATTAAATCCAAAATAGTATACACCTGTAGTCGTAGGGGTGAAATCTACAAAATTGCTGGTAGCAGTACTTGTAACGATATCCGGATGATCTGCCAATGCATGGGTCATATCTGCACTTGTGGCGGAAGTACCATAAGCTACTTTTAGTTTTTCAGGATAAACTGTAGTTCCGGTTGAATTGGCATATTTGTACTTTATTCTGTAGCTAACCCCGGCAGTAAGGTTTATAGCAGAGGTAAAAAACCATGTATCGGCCGCATTTGAGAAACTGTATGAATAGCGAAGTGTCTTCCCTGTAAATCCATTATCGTCGTAATTGTAAGTTTCCCACTCATTTCCTGTTCCACTATTGACAACTTCCGTACATAATGGTAAACCGGGCACTGCCGCAGATTCAAAATTCTGCACGTATGGAACATTCATTACCCCGCAGGCTGTAGTAAATGTCTTTTGCTGCGACCACGCACTTTTATCCGTAGTACTGCAAACCGAACGTACCCATACATAATAGACGCTGGCCGGTGACAGTGATGATAAAGTAGCCGTCAATGTACTGCTGGCTCCTGAGGCAACGGTAGTTGCCGTAGGCGATGTATTGGAAGTAGAATAATAGTACTCATATCCATTAGCCGGAACAGTTGTAGATGCTGTCCATGAAAGCTGCGCAGAATTAGGCGTTATGGCAGATAAAGCTAACCCGCCCGGAGCAAGACAGCTTGGAGCCGCTCCAATAACAACCGTATAATCATGTGCTTCCCCATATCCTGAGATGTTACAAGGGATTGGCTGACTTGAATACCTGTCTGCGACCCTCATTCTGTAGGTGCCGGGAGTAACGGTAGCGGGAATGCTGATTGTACCTAACGTAACGTTTGTACCATTCACCTCTTCACTCGTTCCCAATGCTACAAGCTCAGGATCCGTATCATCAAAAGTTCCGTCATTATTAAAATCGATCCAAATACGTACGTTTTGATCTCCGTAATCATGCGTTACAGAAAAATCATAATTTAATCCGGCATTCAGATTAATAGTCATGGAGGTGTAATCTCCATAAGCACCTGTAGAACAGCCTGTCCCCTGATGGGTAAATCCTACTGAAGGAATTATAAAGGAGTCTATCTGGTCTCCCCCCATCACAACCACTGGCAAATTCGGGAATACAATAGGTTTGGGCAAAGGATAAAGCTCCGATTGCAAGAAAATTAACAAGTAAAATATTTTTCATATAATATTATTATTTTACTCAAATTTAAATAAATTAAGCAATAAATACATAAAAAAATTAAATCAAGACCATTAAAAATAAATTTTTAATTAATATGAGATAATTTCAATATTTAACCAATAGCATTAAAAATATTTTACAGATTTTAAAATTAAGGCAATAAAAAAGAGACTCCCCTACAGGAAGTCTCTCATTTATGATGTTTATAAATATTATTTTTTAATGGTTTTAATCGTTTGTTTGGTGCCGTCCTTCATATTCAAGACCACTAAATACATTCCTTGTTTCAAATCTCCCACATGAAGAGATAAAGAAAGATTTTCAATGGTTTTCACCACTCTGCCGGCCGCATCAACAATCTGAACTGATTTTACTTTAGAAACATCGGAAATGTTTACAATTTCAGAGAACGGATTAGGATAAAGTCTGATTTCGTTTTTATCCCTTGTCACCTCAGAAGTTGACAGATTACCAAGCTGGAAATTAAAATCATCAATCAACACACTATTGGCAGGAGATCCTGTATGCTTAAGCACAAGCTTATTAACACCGGCAGGAACTCCGGTAATATTCAACGAATAGTTATCAATAACCGTAGTACCTGTGGTTGTATAAGTACCCAATATCACAAAACTACCGGTATTGGCAGGATCCGTTAAATATCCTATCTGAACAACTCCACCTGCAGTAAGATTTGCTCTTCCTTTAAAGCTAATCATATAATTATTAGAATCCAGATTAAGGAGCTCAGGGGTAGATACCATTCCTGTACCAGAATTATCAGTATAAAGATACAATGCATAAGGAGCACTTATCATTGTTCCGGAAAGGGCATAAACTTTGGCATAGCTCGCCATAGAACCGATACTTAGCCAACATGAAGGAAGCGCTCCAACAACTGATGAATCAAAGTTTTCATTCAACGATGATACCGCTGCACAAGCTGTTTTGAAGTTAGCAGACACAGACCAGGCGCTCGTATCATTGGCGCTACAGTGGGATCTTACCCAAACATAGTATGTAGTTGCAGGAGTAAGCGTAGTAAGAACCTGAGATGTTCCGGTCACACCCGAAATAACAGGAACCGTAGATGCTGTAGGAGCCGTATTTGAAGTACTGTAATACATATCATAACCCGCGGCCGGAGGCGTTGTAGAAGCCGTCCAAGACACTGCAGCAGAATCTGCGGCTATATTTGAAACAGCAACTCCCGTCGGAGGAATACATGTTGCCGGTGCAACAACACTCAGGGTAAAGTCAACATAGTTTCCTGAAGGGGCCGGTCCACAAGATGTAATAGTACCACTATAAGACTGCCCGAATCTCACTCTGTAGTCTCCCATCGGCTGGCCGGCAGGAATTGCGAAAGATCCTGAAGCCGTTGCAGCATAGGCTGCGGTAGCAGCAAGCATAGTCTCACCCGCATCATTAAAGTCAAGGTCATTATTCCAGTCTACCCAGATATAATAGTAGTACGTACCTCCTCCTGATGCTTTTAATGAATAATCAATATTTCCTCCTGCAGTTCCGGAGAATGATGTAGATGAATTATTTACGTATGCCGAATATGATGCAGCCGTGTAGGCAAGGTTATTATACCCTAAAGTATTCGTGGTAATATTATTATAGTAATATAAGGTATTGCTGCTACCTCCTGTAGGAATGCAATGTCCCGTATAAGCAGACACGGCAGAGGTCCATACACTCTGATCTGAGCCGCTACATCTTGATCTCACCCAGATATAATAAGTGGTATATGGTAATAAGCCGGGAATAGTTGCAGATGTACCGGCAACAGCAGTAATGCTTGGCGCCGTAGCAGGCAGAGGTGCTACGTTGGTCGTACTGTAATAAATATCATATCCGTTTGCCGGAGGTGTGGAAGGAGCTGTCCATGAAATATCGACAGAATTCAGGGTAACAGCACCAACCGTAACCCCGGTAGTCTCAAGACATGAAGGAATATCTTCCACCACAACATCATCAATATACACTGATCTTGAAGTACCTCCCAAGCCATGCTTGAAAGCCAGATACTGATTTGATCCCGCAGGAATATTAACAACATATGACGCCCAGGAAGTTGTGATCGCAATACTATTACCTACTGCTGCAAAAGACGCCGGATTAGAAGGATCAGACAAAGTTCCTACGAACATCGTATATCCTGTACTTCCGCCTTTTGCCATGAATTTAACTCTTTTTGTTCCATTTGTCAAATTGGTTGTCTGCGGAGAAACCAACATCACATTTCCTGTAGTATCCGTACTGTTAAATAAAATGTAACAATTCGGAGTGGAAGATGGAGAGGTAGAAGATACATATCCGTAACCTGCACTGCCGGACGTTTCTACGTATGACCAGCACGTTGGTGCATTAACGTTTGACGATGAACCTGTGGGGGTAGTATCAAAATTCTGAGAATAAGGCGCCGAAGTAGGTAAGCATACTGTTGTAAAAATTTTTTCAGTACAGGATGCGGAAAGGCTGGTCGCCGTATATGATTTTACTGTATAGTAGTAAGTGGTGGCATTATTGAGAGAGGTTGGCAAGGTATAGCTGGTAACATTACCCATATCAAAATCATTGAGTACATCAGAACCTCCTGCTGTAGTTCCTATCCTCAACTTATATCCTGTCGCTGCACTTACGGCTGACCAGGTGAAAGTTGGATTCACCGATACATTTACAGCTGATGCTGCCGGAGCAGAAACAGCAGGACAAGGAACTGTTGTTGTGGTAAAACTGGATCCATTACATCCTGTTGCAGAACCTATAACATTTCTCGGAACTATCGTTGCATAATACTGGGTAGAATAACTCAATGCATTAGCTGCTGTAATTGAATAGCTGGTAACATTTCCTACATCCAATCCGTTGATTATATTGTTTCCGCCCGGCGTTGTCCCTAAATACAGATTATATCCATTAGTTCCTCCTGTGCCTGCAGCCCAGGTGATAGTAGGGGTAACAGAAACTCCTGTAGCGGCATTGGCAGGAGTCGAAATCGTGTTACACGCCGGCGGGCTTATTATATCCTGGGTAAGCTGAACATCGTCAAATCCCATATAAAAATCACCGGTACCTACTGCTGTACTTTTGAGCCTAAGTTTAAAACCTGCACCTGCAGGAATCGTTCCTGCAGGAATTGATCCGGAAACTGTAGTACAGGGTATGATGGTATTGGCAGATCCACTAATCGCCAGCGGGCTAAGGATAGTGACCCAGGTTGCACCATTATCTACGGAATAATCCGCTGCTACCGTTCCATCAATTATGGCAGTGCTGTTATATCCCTTGGCGAGATATTTAAAAGAATAATTAAGCGCTGTAGCATTGGAAGCTGTAGAAGTATACACCATATTCCAACTTGGTACACCGTCATAAATATTCTTGTACACGGCCTTAGTTCCCTGACAAGCGGTTCCGGCACTTGATCCGTAACCTCCTGCTGCCAGAGTAGTCCCTGCCCCGTTGGTGCTTGTCCAACCGGAAGGTAAGCTTGAACCTTCGAACCCTTCATTAACTAAAATTTGTGCTGATGCCCCAATTCCCAGTGACATCATACACGATAGTAGAAGTTTTTTCATACATGTAAAAATAAAATTAGGGGATAAATGTAAAAAAATAATTAATCCAAAATCACAAATAAGTTAAAATGAGTAAATATTATTCAATAAAACAACATTATTTTTAATGAAATTTAAACAAATATTTAATTTTATTAATTATTTAATCAATAGATTTATTTTTTTAAACAATTGGAATACAATAAGTTAATATGAAACAAAAATTAAGATCCCAACCAACAGTCTACCAATTTAACATAATAAAAAAGTTGCTTTGAACTTA
This sequence comes from Chryseobacterium indologenes, assembly GCA_016025055.1. Lineage (NCBI taxonomy): Bacteria > Pseudomonadati > Bacteroidota > Flavobacteriia > Flavobacteriales > Weeksellaceae > Chryseobacterium > Chryseobacterium indologenes. The sequence goes on along the minus strand of CP065590.1, from coordinate 3,163,170 downwards.
CATTACGGCATAAAAAAAGTGGCAAAAAGCCACTTTTTCAGATATTTATAGATTCCTACTGATCAATTCAGATAGAACTCATACTTGTTCAGCAGTTGAATTTCTTTAATCAAATCTCCATTCAGGTCTACAGAATGTTTCATTGACTGCACTTCAATATGAGAATCATCTTCTATATTTTTAATGAAGAACTTCAGTTTTTGATTTCCTTTATTTCTGTCAAGAACTGTTCTGAAAAAATCCAGGTCTTCAGGTCGTACATCCATCACATCCATCACCAATGAAATACTTTTCGCAAACCTTTCGAAGGCTTCCTGAAGTTCTATGACATCATTTACATTCACGAAAACCCTTCCATCTTTTACCTGGGCAAATTTTATTTTAAAAATAACAAATCTCTGCACCTCGAGCTTTTCCTTCAATCTCATATAATCTCTGTCTCCTAAACGGAAAGAATATGAACCTGAATAATCTTCCAGCGTCACAAATGCTACTTTTTCACCGCTTCTGAAACCATCTTTTACCACATATTCGGTAATCAGCCCGGCTACAGTATATTCTTTTCCGCCACCGCCATTTTCTCTTTCTTTCTGAATGGTCTTCCAGTCTTTCTTTTTTCTTCAAACAGCTCTTCCTGCTTATTGGCAAAAGCCTGTTCTTTATAAGCATCCACCTCATCAAGGTTCAGAAACATAAAGTTTCCTTTAGGCTCTGCTTTTTTGGTAACTTCTTCCACCACCTCTTCTTCCCCGGTTGGCAATTCATCGGAAACAATCTCAACGAGATCCACGGTATCATCTTGTGAATCCGGCTCCAAAACAGGAGTTTCATCCGGTGATACTTTAGCCTCTACATCCTTTTCCAGCACCGCTTTTTTTGAAAGCTGCCCCTGCATAAACTGAAACTGGAATTTAAATTCATCCAATGGATGGGCAGAAAGATAGAAACCAATGATTTCCTTTTCTTTATTAAGTTTATGCATATTAGGCCATTCAGGACAAGGGGCCAGTTTAGGCTGTTCGATCTGAACTTCCTCAGCAAAATCGGCGAACAGGGAATGTTCCATTTCATTTTTACTTTCCTGAAAGCTCTGTCCGTATCTTATCAATCGTTCCAGATTTGTTTTTCCGGCCATATCGATATCAAAATACTGGCCTCTGTGGAAAGAGTCCAATTCATCAAAAGCTCCTGCCAGCACTAAACTTTCTGCCACTCTTTTATTCATCTGGGAAGGTAGGATTCTCTCAAAGAAATCATAGATATTTTTAAACCTTCCGTTTTCTCTTTCTTTTGTAATGGCCTCACTCGGACCTTCACCAATCCCTTTGATGGCTCCTAAGCCAAAACGAACCTGCCCTTTTTCGTTTACAGAGAATTTGTACTGAGATTCATTCACATCCGGCCCAAGAACGTCTACGCCCATACTTTTACAGTCTTCCATAAACATGGTAATGGAGTCGGTGTTGTTGATGTTATTACTCATCACACTCGCCATATATTCTGCAGGATAATTTGCTTTTAAAAATGCGGTCTGATAGGCAATAAACGCATAACAGGTCGAGTGAGATTTATTGAAGGCATATTCTGCAAAGGCTTTCCAGTCGTTCCATATTTTCTCGAGCCTTTCTTCATTGAGGTTATTTTTTCTCCCTCCTTCAATGAATTTAGGATACATCTTGTTCAGGACATCGATCTGTTTCTTACCCATCGCTTTTCTCAGGGTATCGGCTTCACCTTTCGTAAAGTTGGCTAATTTCTGAGACAGAAGCATTACCTGCTCCTGATATACGGTAATTCCGTATGTTTCCTTTAAATATTCTTCTGTTTCCGGTAAATCATAGACGATCTCTTCAATCCCGTGCTTCCTGTTAATAAAGTTCGGGATATATTTAATCGGACCGGGACGATACAAGGCATTCATGGCGATAAGATCGGCAAAAACCGTAGGCTTAAGCTCACGCATGTACTTCTGCATTCCGGGACTTTCGTACTGGAAGATCCCAACCGTTCTTCCCTCTTTAAACAACTGATAGGTTTTGGCATCATCCAACGGAATAAGATCCGGGTCAATATCAACACCATACCTTGCTTTAACGAGCTTCAAGGCATCTTTGATGATTGTAAGAGTTCTAAGACCTAAAAAGTCCATCTTCAGGAGTCCCGCGCTTTCCGCTACCGAGTTATCGAATTGTGAAACGAGAATATCAGCATCTTTCGCTGCTATGGTTACAGGTACCAGATTACTTACATCCTCCGGAGTAATGATAACTCCACAGGCATGGATACCGGTATTCCTGATACATCCTTCCATCTTCTTGGCACTTGCCAGCACTCCGTGACGTGAGTCATCAGGACTATTAAGAACATACCTCATCTCATCAACGAGCATCTGTTCTTCAGGTTTCAGTTTTTCATATTTTGCGAGTGCTTTCGCAATATTCATCCCTGGCGTTGAAGGAATAAGCTTGGCAATATTATTGGTATCCGGAATCGGAACATCAAGAACCCTTCCGGCATCTTTAATAGCCGATTTCCCCCCAAGAACCGAATAAGTAATGATCTGAGCGACCTGACTTTGTCCATATTTTTCAATGACCCACTTGATTACACGATCTCTTCCCTCATCATCAAAATCGATATCAATATCCGGCATCGAAATCCTTTCCGGATTCAGGAATCTCTCAAATAGGAGGTCATATTTAATGGGATCAACATTCGTAATTCCGATACAGTAAGCTACTGCGGATCCTGCAGCCGATCCCCTTCCGGGACCGACCCACACCCCCATATTACGGGCTTCATTACAAAAATCCTGTACAATTAAGAAATATCCCGGATATCCGGTGTTAGCAATAACTTCCAGTTCGAAATCAAGACGTTCTTTAATTTCATCGGTAATCCCTGTATCAACATATCTTTTTTTTGCACCTTCATAGGTAAGATGGGTAAGATAAGCCATCTCCCCTCTTTTACCTCCATCTATATCATCTTCTGCATGGATAAATTCTTCAGGAATATCAAATTTAGGAAGGAGGACATCTCTTTTTAAAGTATAAGGTTTAAACTTCGCAAAAAATTCATCATAGGCTTCAAATGCATCAGGATAAGCAAGAAAAGCTTCTTTTATTTCATCAGAATTTTTAATGTAATACTCTCCTGTAGTCAGCCCTCTCCTTTTACCAAATCCTTTTCCGATAGGGGTTGTTAATTTTTCACCATCTTTGATACAGCTTACAATATCCTGGATATTCGCATCGTCCTTATTAGAATAATAGGTTTCGTTCTGCGCTAATATTTTAACATTATATTTATCAGCAAGATATAATAAAACTTCGTTCAAATGCTCTTCTTCCGGCAGCTTATGATTTTGAAGCTGAACATAAAAGTCTTCTCCAAAAGTATCGCTCCACCATTTGAAAAGCTCTTCCCCTTTCTGTTCACCGGTATTTAATATCGCATCAGGAATGTCGCCGTGAATTCCTGAAGTAAGGGCAATGACACCTTCTTTATACTGAGCAATCAGTTCACGGCTGATCCTTGGTACCCCAAAATAGAAACCTTTCAGGAAACCGATACTTGAAAGTTTTGCTAAATTCTTGTATCCGTTAAAATCTTTTGCCAAAAGTACCACCTGCGTTCTTCTATCCGGATCATCTTTGGTAAACTGCTTCTGTTCGTAACGTTCTGAGATATAAAACTCACAACCTACAACAGGAATCAACGGTTCGGAAAGCGGTTCTTCTTCATTAAATTCCAATCCGTTTTCTTCGGCCTCCTGTTTTTTTGCTAAATATTCTTTATGTTTTTTTGCCCTGTCTCCATTGGCCGCCTCTACTGCAGAAACGAATTTAAAAGCTCCCATCATATTTCCGAGATCCACCATTCCTACGGCAGGAAAGTTATCATCAGAAGCTTTTTTAATCAAATCGTTGATGCTTGTAGTCGCCATCAATGTTGAGAACACACTATGATTGTCAAAATTGAAATATTTACCTAAGTCAATTTCATCAATACTCCCGAAATCCTGTTGTTTCTTTTTATTATTAAAATCAGCAACCTGTCTTCTGACAACAATATTAAAAGGCTTTATCGGGTCCGGATAGAGGCTTTTGAAATAAGCCAGCTGGTCTTCAGAAATCTTGAGTACCTCAGCGGGAACGACACCAATCCTCATCATCTCAAAGAAAGCTCTTGCTGTAGCATTTACATCGGCCGCAGCATTGTGTGCTTCATCAAATTTATGACCATAAAGCTTCTCATAAAGCTCTTCAAGTTTAGGAGACTTATAGCGGCCTCCACGCCCACCGCCTAACTGACAATAATCAGTTCCAAGAATCATGGTGTCTGCTCTTGGTTTTTCCTGGAGGTTATCTTTTATATTTTTTCTGTAAAATTCTGCACCTACGATATTGTAGTCAAACTCAACATTGTGTCCGGATACTACCCTTACTCTGTTCAGTACTTCAGAAAACTCCTTAAGGATTTCTTCAAGATCACGACCTTCTTCATTGGCAATCTTGGTAGTAATCCCGTGAATTCTTGCTGCGTTAAAGGGAATATCATATCCTTCAGGTTTTATAATATAATCCTGGTTTTCGATCAGGTTCCCATCATCATCATGTAACTGCCATGCAATCTGAACCATTCTGGGCCAGTTATCCGAATCTGAAAGCGGAGCGTTGAAATTTTTGGTAAACCGGTTGTTTCTGTGTCAAAAATTAAATACATATAATTTTCTAACTTTTTTAGGAAATAGAATGTAAAGTTACTTCATTTTTTCTAATTAATACTTTAATTGAGATATAGACCGTATCTATAAAATTATGAAATCTCTAATAACAACCATGAGATTATAAAAAACAAAATAACTCCAATCTATAAACGTTTTAAACTTTAACAATAAAAAATTAGAATTATTTAATGAAAATATTCGATTTTAAAATATTTTGCCATACATTTGACAAATTACATTTTTTAAATATTCAACAACCATTATGAAGAAACATTTACTTTTGATCAGCACTTTAGCCATCACATTGATAAGTGCGCAAAACAATGAAGGACTAAAAAGAGAGTTTGCGAAACAGAACCGGGAAAACAACGCAAAATTTGATAATTATGCGGCAAAACGCTACGGAAACACTAGTAGAGATTTAAAAGTTCAGCAGGAAATTGAAGAACAAAAATCTACTTTAGTTGGATTTACGCCAGATGGGAAGCCATTATTTAACAAAAATGAAGATATGGATCAGATCAAAAATTCAAATTCTGATTTTCTTCAAAATGGGACGGTAACCGGCCTGACAGGGTCTTTCAATGGTGAAAATATTAAGTACACAATATTTGACGGTGGAAGAGCTTTTGCGGGACATGTTTTCTTTAATAACGCAACCAACAGAATTACCAATAAGGAAGCAAGTACAATGAACTATTCTGCTCATGCCACTTCGGTTTCAGGATTTATTGGAGCTAAACCTTATACCCAGACAGTAACCTTTACCAATGGAACTACCAAAACAATTAATTTTCAGGGGATAGCAAAAAATTCAACTATTGACTCTTATGCTTTCCGAAGCTCAATACTACCTGGAGAAACTGCTACCAGTACAGTATTCCAAAAGATACTGACTGCACAGCCTAAGATTTCAAACCATTCATATGGTGTAAACGCAGGTTGGGATGTAAAAACAGTAAACGGATCCAACGCATGGGTTTGGGGTGGTATATTTGACAGTCCGAATACTTCAATGGACCTACAAGGAACTTACTTTATTAATGATCAGAATTATGACGCTATTGTCTATAATAATCCAACGTATATCATAGTAAAGTCATCAGGAAATTATTTTGGATATGGCCCTGATTATCCAACTCCGACTCCATTACCTACCTATTATACAGATAATAACAACGCTCCTGTTGCATTTGCTGCCACAGACACAAAACCAACAACCAACTGTTCTCAAGGATTTGACTGTATCGGACCTGGTTCTTTGGCAAAAAATATTATCGTAGTAGGTGCTACAGATATCATTACAGCCAATTCAGGAAGATATACCGTTCCCGGAGATGTCGTTCATTCAAATTACAGCAGCGCGGGTCCTAGAGATGACGGAGGAATCAAACCGGATATTACAGCAGTAGGAACAGGTGTAGGAAGCGCTTCTACAGCAGAGGATACTACAGGTAGCCAAAGCTTAACAGTTGGAGACGGAACTTCTTATTCAGCACCGGTCGTTACAGGGGTAATCGGTCTTTGGACACAGATCAATAAGCAATTATTCAACAATGCGGAATTAAATGCTGCTGCTGCGAAAACATTAATGATCCACTCTGCTGCAGAAGCTGGAAATGTAGGCCCGGATCCATGGTTCGGATGGGGTTTCATCGATGCTAAAAAAGGAGCTGAATTATTAGTAGGAAAATCTAACAATACGGTAATTTTCAATAATGAAACATTAAATAACGGAGCTGTAAACACGAAAAATATCTTAGCGACAGGTGATACTCCAATTAAAGTTACCATCTCATGGATTGACCCTGAGTACAAATTACCGGCAGCCGGCGTATCCTGGGATGATGCATACAACAACAGAGCATCAAGACTGGTTAATGACCTGGATCTTAAAATCACTGATGTAACTACAAATACAGTATATCTGCCTTGGAAGCTAAACGCCACTAGTCCGATGACTCCGGCGATTAAAGGAGACAACACGGTAGACAACGTAGAGCAAGTCGTTATAGACGCTCCTGTAGCAGGAAGAACCTACAAAATTGAAATATCACACAAAGGAACATTAAAGAATAATGCCACACCAAGTGCTACAGCTCCTCAGGATTATTCAATTATTGTTACCGGCTTCAATCAGGTATTAGGGACTCAGGATACGAAAACCAGCGTATTCAATGAGCTTGCTATTGCTCCTTCCATCACAAAAGATGTTACGAATATCCTGAAAGCTCCTAAAAAATCAACCTTCACGGTATATGATCTATCAGGTAAGAAATTACAAAACGGAGTGGTAAACAACGATAAGGAACCTCTTGATTTATCTGCTTACACAAAAGGAGTATACATCATTGAAGTAAAAACAGGAAAAGAAACAATTTCCAAGAAAGTAATCAAGGAATAATCATTTTCCGCACATAAAATTGATATGCGATATCGGCTAGTACCGATATCGCTTTTTTTTAAACAACATCCTGAAATTTGCACAGAAAATTATAAAAAATGATCGACAGAAAGGCCTTTTTTTACTTTTTATCAAAGAATATCAGGCATTTAATACGACAAAACGAACAAAATACTAACAGTTGTTAGTATTTTGTTTTTTTAATGTATATTTGCTTTCTATGGAAAATGCACTTCACGAAAAAGTTTCTCAGGATATTTTACTTAAAGCGTACAATCATATGATGCTTGCCAAGGCTATGGCAGACATTTATGAAGAAAACCGAAATGTTTGCAAATACGTCCACAGCACCTCAAGAGGCCATGAAGCCATTCAGCTTGCCACAGCATATCAATTGAAAAAAGAAGACTGGGTATCTCCTTATTACAGGGATGAAAGTATTCTTTTAGGGATAGGATTTGAGCCTTATCAACTTATGCTTCAATTGCTGGCTAAAGCTGACGATCCATTTTCAGGAGGAAGGTCTTACTACTCTCACCCTTCAAGCAGGGATGAAAATAAACCAAAGATCATTCACCAGAGTTCCGCTACAGGAATGCAAACAATCCCTACAACAGGGGTTGCACAGGGATTAAAGTATATCCAGGACTTTAATCTTCAACAGTTTGAAAACAATCCGGTTGTCGTTTGCAGCCTTGGAGATAATTCAGTGACAGAAGGTGAAGTAAGCGAAGCTTTACAATTTGCAGCCTTACATCAACTTCCTATTATTTTCCTTGTTCAGGATAATGAATGGGGAATTTCCGTAACAAAGGAAGAAGCAAGAACCTGCGATGCATATGATTTTGTATCCGGATTCAACGGATTAAGCAGAATGCGGGTGGATGGAACTGATTTCGCAGAAAGCTATGAAGCGATGAAAAAAGCGGTAGACTTCGTGAGAACAGAAAGAAAACCGTTGGTTGTCTGTGCAAAAACAGTACTTATCGGTCACCATACATCCGGAGTCCGAAGAGAATTTTATAGAGATGAAGAGGATTTAACCAAACACAGGGCGAAGGATCCGGGAGAAATTCTAAGAAAACAACTACTTGATTCAGGAGTTGATGAAGATCTGTTGAAGCAGATCACCAAAAAGCACGTCTTGAAGCTGAAGAAGCTTTTGAAAGAGCTAAAAATGCTGAAGATCCGAAGCCTGAAACTGTAATGCAACATGTATTTGCTCCGACGCCAATTACCGAGGAGACAGGAATACGTGAGCCTGCCAATGGCGAAAAGATCGTCATGGTAGATGCTGCTATTCACGCCATACAGGAATTGATGTGGAAGCATCCTGAAGCTCTTCTTTACGGACAAGATGTCGGAGAAAGAATCGGTGGCGTTTTCCGTGAAACAGTGACTTTAGGAAAAAATTCGGAAGCAAAAGGGTTTTCAATACCGCAATCCAGGAAGCATATATCATCGGCTCCACAGCCGGGATGAGTGCCGTAGGATTAAAACCTATTGTAGAAGTTCAGTTTGCCGACTATATTTATCCGGGAATCAACCAGCTTATTACTGAGATTTCAAAATCCAGCTATTTAAGTGGTGGAAAATTCCCTGTGAGCAATATCATCCGTGTTCCGATCGGAGCTTATGGCGGCGGCGGACCTTACCATAGTGGAAGTGTTGAAAGCATTCTTGCGAATATAAAAGGAATAAAAATAGCATATCCGAGTAATGCGGCCGACTTCAAAGGTCTGTTAAAAGCAGCTTACTACGACCCGAATCCGGTAATCATGCTGGAACACAAAGGTTTATACTGGAGTAAGGTACCGGGAACGGAAGATGCTAAAACTATCGAACCGGCAGAAGATTACGTTCTTCCGTTCGGAAAAGGTAAAGTTATCATCGAAGCCGATAAAAATGAAACTGAAAAAGGAAGAACTTTATTGGTTGTAACGTACGGAATGGGAGTTTACTGGGCAAAAGAAGCTGCCAGAAATTTCAATGGAAGAGTTGAAGTGATCGATTTAAGGACTCTGATTCCGCTGGATGAAGAACTTGTTTTTGAAAGAGTAAAAGCTCACGGAAAATGCATAGTTCTTACTGAAGAGCAGCTTACTAATTCTTTTGCGGAAGCATTTGCACACCGTATTTCGAAAAACTGCTTCAAATACCTTGATGCCCCGGTAGAAACAATGGGATCCCTTGATGTTCCTGCCGTTCCTATCAATCTTATCCTTGAAAAAGAAATGCTTCCCAATGCGGAAAAACTCAGTAAAAAGATTGAAGAAATGCTACAGCAATAAAATTTTAAATAAAAATTTCAACCTCTAAAAATTCTTAGAGGTTTTTTTATTACTTTTATTCAGGATTATCAATCTCAATGTTAACAGATTACAACGAAAAAAAATTAACCGCCCCTCATTTCGCAGACATACTCTGCCCATACTCCTGTAGTTTGGTATTCATTTTGTCGGCAATCCCAAAACACATTCATCTTTTATGATCACTACAAAATACGTCAATTTTAAACAGGTTCTTAATTTATCAGGCGCTCATCTTATCTTAATCTCTATCTGGTGTACACTGATAGCGGTGCTCTTCTATTTTTTCAACTGGCAATGGATGACTATTCCATGGGTTCCCGTTGCATTGATAGGTACTGCTGAGGCATTTCTTGTTGGTTTTAAGAACAATCAGGCTTACGACAGACTTTGGGAAGCCAGAAAAATCTGGGGAGGCATTGTAAATTCCAGCCGTTCATTTGCCTCAATGGTCTATGCTTTTGATACTAAAAATGAAGAAATTGGTATTTTTGACCTGGAAGACCGGAAAAAAAGAATTGTCAATCGTCATATTGCTTGGCTGTACACCTTCCGTGAGCAGCTTTTGGTTCCAACCGAATGGGAACACATCAGCAGTGAAAATAAATTTGGAAACATCGACTTAAGAAGAAACAGACTCATCAAAGCCGGCTTCCCTGATTACGGAAGAGCTCCTATCTTCCTGCACAAATATCTGTCAGAGGAAGAATATGACCTGAAGAGCCAGTATAAAAATTTTGCCACTTATCTGATTTCTCAGCAGGCAAAAGACATCAATGAGCTTAAAAATATGAATGCTATAACCGATTTCAATCAGACCCAGCTTCAAAACGCACTGAATGATTTCTATGGATTCCAGGGACAGGCCGAAAGAATTAAAAAATTTCCTTCCCCAAGACAATTTGCAAGTACAGCATTTGTTTTCAACATCCTGTTTATCCTGCTCCTTCCGCTAGGATTAGTGAATGAATTTGCCAAGCTGGGAGACTGGGGAATCTGGACATCCATCCCTTTCTGTATCATTATCGGATGGATCTATATTATTATGGAACTGGTGGGAGACTACTCAGAAAACCCTTTTGCAGGACTGATGTTTGATGTTCCGATGCTTTCGATATGCAGAACGATTGAGATTGACCTGCTTCAAATGGGCGGAGAAACAGACCTTCCGGAACCTATTGCATCGAAAAACGGTGTACTGGTATAAAAATTTTTAATACAATAAAATTCAACTTCTCAAAATTTAGATTTGGGAAGTTTTTTTATGAATGAATTATAATACAATTGCAGTAGTATTTTTCACTTCAGAAATCATAAAAGAGCTGTGTGTACTGGCTATATGCTGAAGTGTTGTTAATTTCGTCAGCATAAAATTCCGGTAATCTTCAATATTCTTCACTCCTATTTTAAGGATATAATCGTAATCACCGCTCACATGAAAACATTCTGTCACTTCCAGCAGATTCATTACTTCTCTTTCAAACTGTAGAACAAATTCTTTTTGTGCTGTGTCAATTTTACGTGGCATAAAACAATAAAATTCCGGTCTATTTTATTCTTATCGAGCAGCGCGACATATTTAGAGATAACTCCCGAATGCTCAAGCTTTTTTACACGTTCATAAACAGCTGTCACAGACAACGCAAGCTTTCCGGACAGCTCTTTGGTGGTTTGTTTACAGTCTTCCTGTAAAAACAGAAGCAGTTTCTTATCAGTTTCATCAAGTTCCATAGATTATTTTTTGGTAAAAAATTAATAATATCGAATATACCAAATATATTTTCTAAATAAACAAAAATTTACAGTTTTATATTCTATAAATTCAAATTTACATTGTAATTATTAGGAAAATAGCGCAAATTAGGCGGATAAAATAAAAACAGATTTATATGGAAAACTTTAATGCAGCCAACGAAATCCAGGATCTACAATATTTTGGTGAATTTGGAGGAGTGAATCCTTCAATTTCTGACAGTTCTACCTACACATTCCTTTCTGCAAAGACAATGTTTGATACTTTTGAAGGCAATGCCGAAGGATGCTATCTTTATTCCAGACATTCATCTCCTATGAATCTCTATCTGGCACAGGCACTGGCTAAAATGGAAAATACAGAATCTGCAAATGTAACCGCCTCCGGAATGGGTGCTATTACTTCTGTGTTGATGCAGGTATGCAAAAGTGGTGACCATATTATTTCAAGCAGAACAATATATGGTGGAACCTATGCTTTCCTTAAAAACTTTCTCCCACAATTTAATGTGTCTACTACTTTTGTAGATATCAATAATTTTGAGAGCATTGAAAACGCTATAAGTCCTCATACAAAAGTTATCTACTGCGAAAGTGTCAGCAACCCGCTTCTTGAAGTAGCCGACCTGAGAAGGCTATCTGAAATTTGTAAAAAACATAATTTACAATTAATTGTTGACAATACTTTTTCACCCCTTTCTATTTCCCCAACCCTGTTTGGAGCTGATGTTGTGATTCACAGTCTAACAAAATTCATCAACGGAAGCAGTGACACGGTGGGTGGTGTGTATTGCAGTACACAGGCATTTATTGACAATACCAAAAATGTAAACTCCGGCGCTTGTATGCTTTTGGGACCTACGATGGACAGCTTAAGGTCTTCCAGTATTTTAAAAAACCTCAGAACCCTTCACATCAGAATTAAACAGCACAGCCACAATGCCATGTATCTTGCGGAGAGGTTCGAAAAAGACGGACTGAAAGTATCATATCCGGGCTTACCTTCCCATAAAAATCATGAACTGATGAAAAGCATGCTTCATGAGGAATACGGATACGGAGGTTTATTGACCCTGGATGCAGGTACAACCGAAAAAGCCAACGAACTGATGGAGATGATGCAGACAGAAAATCTCGGTTATCTCGCAGTAAGTTTAGGTTTTTATAAAACATTATTCTCATGTTCCGGAAAATCGACCTCATCAGAGATCCCGGAAGAAGAACGTGAATCCATAGGTATTTCTGATGGCCTGATCAGATTCTCCATCGGTCTGGATCATGATATCGAGAGAACTTATCAAAAAATGAAAGAATGCATGCTGAAAACAGGCGTGCTCAGCCATGAAAATATTTCTATATTTTAAATTTTATTGTACAGTTAAGGTTGCTCTTTTGGGGCAACCTTTTTATTTATTTTTTATGGTAGTGATGAGGGAAAGCTTCCTCGGGTTTCATTTTCAAAACATTCAACAAGATCCAGGATTTTAAAAATCCGTATCCGTATGAAAACATTTGAATATAAGTGGAAATCACCGCCATTCCGGCAATGCTTATATTTTTAGTAATCCATAGAGCATGGAAAAGCACCAGAAATGTATACAAGCCATAGAAGGCAAGGATAATACCTCTTCCCAGCACAAAATACTCAATAAAGCCTAGAATATAGCCCAGCATAAACAAAGTAGGAAATGCAAAAGAAATCTTCACATAATCCGGATGCCTTTGGTTAAGAATTGGTCTTGCGCAGCCAAACTGATACACCTGCTTTGAAAATTTTCCAAAGTCTACCCTACGCTTGTGATATACTGCAATATTGTCAAAAAAAGCGGTAGTAAAACCATTTTCCCAGAGCGTCATTGATAAATCAGGATCTTCTCCTATCCGCATCTCAGAAAAACCTCCTACTTTTTCAAATACTGACTTTTTAACGCCCATATTAAAACTTCTGGGCTGAAACTTTGAAACCGCTTTTTTACTGCCCCGGATTCCGCCTGTAGTAAATACCGAGGTCATCGAATACGAAATAGCTTTTTGCATCAGGTTAAACCCTTTATGGGCTTTATCAGCACCCCCAAATGCATCACAAGGTATAGCCAGGATATCACTTTTAATGTGTTCAATATAGTCTTTTTCAACGATCACATCACTGTCTACGAATACCAGCCAGTCATTTTCAGCTCTTGCCGCTCCATAATTTCTACTGAGTCCCGGCCCGGAATTATCTTTCCTGAAATACTTTATATCAAGAATTTCTTCAAAATTCCTGATGGTGGGTTTCAGATCAATCAGAGAACCGTCATCAACGATAATGATCTCAAATTCTTTATCTGTCTGCCGGGTAAGAGAAGTCAGCAACTCGAAAAGCTCATCTTTTCGGTTGTAAATAGCAACAACAATGGAAATACTAGGATTCAAATTGAAAATTTTTCAAAATTACTTATTCGCAGAAAAACCAGCAAACAGTTTAACAGCTTATTCGGAGAAATTAACTTTATCTTCTTAAATAAACACTTCTGATTTATAATAGATACATAGCACCAACGCAATAGAAAATACAATCACAGAACAACTAAAGAGAAGCCATTGAAAAGCACTTTTAAAATAATAAAGCTCCATGACATGCAAAACAAAGAAAAATAATGCAGAAATGATAACTCCTATCAGTGAAGCTCCCATTATAGCCTGCATTTGATCTTCTGCGCGGAATGGTCTATGAAAAGCAATAAAAAAGAGAACGACAGATACAAGAATAAATCCTGCACTGGCTTTCTCTGTAAAATATTTTGATCGCACAGAAGATTTCTTTTGAACGCTCTCATCATAATTAAGGCTTTTTCCTTCAGGAGCTGACTTTGAACCGAATAACTCAAGGATGCTCAAAGCTCCTTCCAATACATCAAGAAAACTCCAGGACATATATTATTTTAAGCTATTAATTATTCTTATCTTCTAATTTATGCACCTTCTTCGTCCCTTCATACATTTCATACTGTAAGAATCTCGTCTCTAATTTTCCGTTAAAAAGTTTGATTTTTCTTGACGGACGCAGACCGATCTTTTTCACAGCTTCCAGGTCAGATGAAATCAACCATGCAAGGGTATTGGGATAGTGGGTTTTAAAGGTATCCCCTATCTTCTTATAGAAATCATCATCATTAATAGAAATTCTCTCATCATATGGAGGGTTAAACACCATTAATAAAGGGAAAAGTTCCTTTTTAGAATCAAAGAAATTTTGTTTTTTGATTTCAATAACATCTTCCATCTCTGCGGCTTCCACATTCATTCTTGCTGCGTTCAGCATTCGTGCATCAATGTCATATCCTACGATTTTTCCGTCAAACTGTCTGATTCTGTTGACCCTGAATTCTTTTATTTTCGAAAACAGTTCCGCGTCATAATTTTTCCAGTTCTGGAATCCGAATCTTTTTCTGAAGAGCTGCGCCGGAAGGTCCATGGCAATCATAGCCGCTTCAATCAATAAGGTACCGGAACCGCACATTGGGTCAAGGAAATTCCCTTTTCCGTCCCAGCCTGCAAGCTGAAGCATTCCGCTGGCCAGAACTTCGTTGATAGGTGCTTCTCCCTGCTCTCTTCTGTACCCTCTTTTGAATAAAGGATCTCCGGAAGAGTCCATCGAAATCATTACCAATTCTCTGTCAATATGAAGGTGAAATTTGATATCAGGGTTTCTTGTTTCAACATTCGGGCGTCTCTTGAATTTGTCCTGAAAATAATCAACAATAGCATCTTTCATTTTCAATGTTACAAACTGAGAATGTTTGAAAGTCTCAGAATTTACGGTAGCATCAATAGAAAAAGACTGGTCTACATCCATAAACTCTGACCAGTCAAACTTGAACAAACGGTCATAAAACTGATGTTGGTTAAAAGCTTTAAATTCGTGGATCGGCACAAGAATCTTCAATGCTGTTCGTGCTGAATAATTGATTTTATAAAGAAAACCAAGGTCTCCTTCACAATTTACCGCCCTGTTTTTAATTTCAACGTTTCTTCCTCCCAGTTTTTTGATTTCTTCAGCCAGAATTTGTTCCAGTCCGAAGAATGTTTTTATCTGTATTTTTAAATTTTCTGTATCCATAAGTAATAATTAAAAGATTTAAAGTTTTAACAATCACGGCATTAGTATTAAATACTATAAATTAATTGAATTTTTCAATCTTGCCATGTTATAAAATACTTTGCTTTTAACCGCACAAATTTAGTTATTTTTGCATTATGGAATGGTTTGAATCTTGGTTTGATACCCCTTATTATCATTTACTCTATAGCAATAGAGATTATACGGAAGCGGAAAACTTCATTACAAAACTGACTGCGGACCTTCAGCTTCCGCCTCAGTCTAAAATCATAGATCTTGCCTGTGGTAAGGGAAGACATTCAGTTTTTCTCAACAAATTAGGATACGATGTACTGGGACTTGACCTTTCGAGACAAAGTATTGAATCAGACAAGCAATATGAAAATCAGACCCTGATTTTTGAAGTTCACGATATGAGAAATCCGATTGATGCAGACCCTATGGATGCTGTATTCAATTTATTTACAAGTTTCGGATATTTTAACAATGAAAATGATGATAAAAAAGTATTCCAATCGGTTTACGATGTGTTGAAACCCGGAGGATACTTTGTCCTTGACTACCTGAATGAAGAATATGTAAGAAAAACACTGGTTCCGGAAACGATCATTACCCGTGGTGAGATTGATTTCAGAATCCTTAAGAAGATTGAAGGAAGACACGTGATCAAAGATATCCGTTTTGAAGCTGACGGGAAACCTTTTCATTTCTTTGAAAAAGTAAAACTTCACACTCTGGAAGCGATCAATGTATATGCCTCCGAATGTGGGTTTGAAAGGGTAAAAATCTGGGGAGATTATCAGCTGAACGAATTTGAAAAAGAAACCTCTCCGCGTTGTATCAATTTATTTAAGAAAAAATAATGATAGCAGTACTTTTACTGATTTTAAGTGTCATTTCAGGAGTCTTTCTTGGAAAACACTTTGGTAAAAAGGAAAAACTGGCTAAAAATCTATTGATATTAAGTGCCGGCTTTCTGATTACCATCTGCCTTAATGAAGTTTTTCCCCAAGTTTACACATCAGGGGAAGGCAGTAATCTTGGCGTTTTCGTTATTATAGGTGTTTTGTTACAGATGATCCTTGAAGCATTGACCAAGGGATTTGAACACGGACACTTCCACCATCATAACGAACACAATATCCTGCCGGTTGCTTTGATGGTAGGCTTATTTGTTCATGCTTTTATTGAAGGAATCCCTTTAGCAAATGAACAACATGAAGTATCTCCTTATCTGCTGGGAATAGTATTTCATAATTTGCCGATATCATTCATTCTGGGAGCATTTTTATTCAATGGGAAAAAAGATTCAAAAAGTTCTTCGTATCCTTCCCTGCTCATCGTAGCCTTATTTGCCTTGGCTTCGCCGATGGGAATGTTATTAGGGAATTATTTTAATCCTGATTTGCAGCCATATTTCCTGGCTATTGTGGGTGGAATATTCCTCCACATCTCATCAGTGATTATTTTTGAAAGCAATAAAAATCACAATATCGACTGGATAAAGATCGGATTGGTTGTACTGGGAGTTACTCTCGCATTACTAATGCACCTTTTCCACCAGCATCCCCAGGTTCCACATTAGATATATAATAACAATTATAAAACAATATACCCTCTACATTTTAGAGGGTATATTGTTTCAGATTATATCAGTACAACTCAACAAATCCCGTTAGTTTATGTGTATCCATCTATAGTGATATAAAAAATACAATTAATTAACACCATTTAACATATTAAAATCACTAAAGTGTGTTTTTTTCATATATTAGCTGAAATAACAAATCATATATATGAAAAAACAAACTTACTTGTTCAGAAAAGTAGGCCCTTTTTTTATAGCAGTACCCGGATTGCTATATTCACAGAACACCAAGGAAAAAGACTCTCTTAAATCGAAACAAATTGAAGATATCGTCGTTATCGGATATAAAACACAAAAAGATCCAGCCTTACGGCGGCCGTTTCGGTTATTTCAGACAAAAAGCTCAAAGATTCCAACACTCCTGATGTTGCAGGTCTCTTACAGGGAAAAGCTGCAGGCGCCCAAATATTGCCGGGAGGCGGCAGCCCCGGCTCTACAGCAAGCGTGAAAATCAGAGGAACCTCAACAATTAATGGTCCCAGCCAGGCTTTATGGGTTGTAGATGGTGTGATGATGAATGGAGTACCTAATCTTGATCCAAACCAGATTGAAAGTATTAATATTTTAAAAGACGCAACTTCAACGGCCCTATATGGTTCCCGCGGAGCGAACGGAATTGTGCAGGTTTTCACAAAAGCCGGAATTTCAGGCAAAAGCTCTCTTACTATTTCATTAAATAATTCGTTTAATACATTTAGTAACGGGCGTTTTAAATTGATGGATGGCACTCAGCTATATGATTACTTCACTTCATTAAAAAATGCACCGACCATTCCCGGGGAACTGAGAAATCCCGGCTACAACTGGCTGAAAGACGGCACCCAGACAGGAGCTGTGCAAAATTATACAATAGACTTCAGAGGAGGCTCTGAAAATTCAAAAACCTATATTTCGGGGAATTATTATGACGAAAGCGGAACGGTAAAAAACTATGATTATAACAGATTGTCCTTCAGAATTAACCACGAACAAACAGTAAAACCCTGGCTAATTTTAAAACCAAAACTCAGCCTGTCGTATACTGCAAAAAAAGACAGGCAGGGTTCTCTTGAGCAGATGTACCTCAATATGCCTTGGGACAACCCAAGAGACCAGAACGGGGATCTTATCAGACTTGATGATGCCTATACCGGAAAATGGTATGGGAGAGATTATAGCAATTACTTGTACGACCTGCAATGGAATTACGGTAAGAGCAACCAATTAGACCTTATCGGAAATTTTGATGCGGAAATTAAGCTTACAGATTATCTCAAGTTTGTCACTACTAATAATATCACATACAAAAACTATGATGATATGTATTATACAGATCCCAGATCTATCTCAGGAAACAGTAATAAGGGCGGACTGGCAGAATCTTATGTGAAAGATGTCAGCAAATTCTTTAACCACATGCTGAGGTTTGACAAGGATTTTGGCGTGCATAATGTCAATGCTTTAGCGGCATACGAATATACTGACAGAATGTATAAAATATCCAAAGCAGGCGTATATGCCATTGTTCCGGGAGCAGAAATCTTCGATAACGGAGCTATCACAGGGCAGAAGCCGTCTGGAAAAAAATACGACAGGGCCTTCAATGCATTTTTATTCAATGCCGAATATGTATATGATAAAAAATATTTTGTCCAGGGATCTTTAAGAAGCGAATCTTCGTCTGCATTCGGTACGAGTAAGAAAAATGGTTTATTTTATTCATATAGTCTGGGATGGAATATTCACAAAGAAAACTTTTTCCAGGTAAAGCAAATTAACGAGTGGAAGCTCAGGGCAAGCAGAGGACTTGTAGGAAATACGCCCAGCCCCAATTACGGATGGCAGGACCTGTATGCTTTAACACAGATATATAACGGGCAAATCGGAGCAACATGGAATCAACTGGGTAATAAGGATCTCACCTGGGAATCTATTTATCAGAATAATATTGGTACGGATATCAGAGCTTTTAATAACAGATTAAGTATCAATGTGGATTATTTCAATAATAAAACCAGAAACTTATTGGTGCTGGTTACCCTTCCTTCATTAACCGGGGTTGACAGACAATATCTGAATGTGGGAGATGTAAAGAATGAAGGATGGGAATTTAATTTCAATTATGCCCTTATTAAATCCCAAAGCGTCAACTGGGATGTAGGTTTTAATGTAAGTACCTACAAAAACAGAGTCCTGTCAACCATAAATAACAGTATACAGCTGTTGTCTAATAACCAGGTGGCAATCGCAGGCAATGATGTCACTTCTTTCTATATGAGAAAATGGATGGGCGTAAATCCCGACAACGGTGCAGCGCAATGGGAAGTCGTAAATGCTGACGGCAGCAAAAGCATTACCTCCAATTACAATCAGGCAACCTTACAGATTGTAGGCGCAGCTACACCGGATTATTACGGGTCTTTCACTACAAATCTGAGCATCAATAACTTTTACCTTAACGCTAATGTCTACTTCTCACAGGGAGGACAGATTTATAACTCATACAGGGAATTATTTGATTCGGATGGTGCTTATCCGTATTACAACCAGATGGTATTAAAAAATGACTGGAACAGATGGGAAAAACCTGGAGATGTAGCCACACATCCGCTTCCCATTTTTAACAACAATACGTTGACAAATAAACCTTCTTCCCGGTACTTGGAAGACGCCAGCTATGTCAAGCTTAGATCTTTGAGGCTCGGATATAATTTTCCTCAGTCTTTAACGGAAAAGCTCCATGTCCGGTCTTTAAGTATATATGTCATGGGAGAAAATCTATTTACAATTACCAAGTTCTCAGGGGTCGATCCGGAAGTGGGTCCTTCTGATGCAGATAAACGGGATGGCAATCCGTATTCGGGAAATGCGGGAGCAATTTATCCTATTCCGAGAAGATTTTCTTTAGGCCTTAACTTTTCTTTTTAAAATGTAAAAATCATGAAAAAAATATTCTTACCATTACTATTATTAACTATAACATCTTGTAGTACAGATCTCTCACCTTATGATTCTCGGGAATCCGAAGTCATACTGACCGATCCTACAGGCTTACAAACCATTACCCTTGGAAATTACGCCCTTTTGAAGGGAGATGCATCCGGAGGAGGCTTTTTCAATAATCTTTACAGAATTGGTGAGTATGGCGGAGATAATATCGATATCAGCGGAACGACCACCGATCAGTTTTTCTATTATTATAATTACAGAAGTATTAAAAATAACGGGCGCTCCAATGTCATATGGAATGCAGGCTATAAGTCAATTATTGGGTGCAACAGGGTAATTTTAAAAACTTCTGAAGGAAAAGATGCCACAACGGATCAATTGATCGGAGAGAATTATTTCCTGAGGGCTTATGTATACTTCTCCCTGGTCAATGTATTTGGCAAACCTTACAATCAGGGAACCGGCAATCCGGGAGTACCGCTGAAAACTTCTGATGACGTGAACGATTTGCCACCAAGGGCAACAGTTGGGCAGATTTACGATCAGATAGTCAATGACCTGCAAAAAGCAGAACAACTCATGACAATCAATAAAGACAATATTTATGCCTCTAAACGGGCCGCTCAGGCACTGCTTTCCCGCGTATATCTTTATATGGAAAATAATGATAAAGCCATTGAATATGCAGATAAGGTGATTAATTCAGGGAAGTACTCATTATTATCTAATGCTGAACTTCCTTCTTATGCGACCAAAACACCGGAAACCAACAAAGAAACGATCTTCGCGTTTAAATACAACAGGGATGGCGATTACAGCGACGGATGGTATACCATAGGATCAATGTATGCCACTATTCAAAATGTAGGCTGGGGAGAGATGTATGCATCTTCTTCTTATCTTGATCTCATCAACAAAAATCCTCAGGATGCAAGGTTGAAATTTATCTCTCCCAAATACACTACCCCTTTGACACCCGTTGCTTATTGGGTACAACAGGGAACCAACGCTTCTGGAGGAATAACTTATAATTATAGTTTCCAGAAGACCTTTCAGCAAGGCGGTAATACCTATTTCAGCATGAATAATGTGAATTATCAGATCTATCCGGAAGTACTCCCTAATAAGACAAATTATTATTTTATGAACTCGGGTAATACCAAAGTCTATGTCAATTTGGATAATGATATGGATAAGAGGAATGGATATCCTAAATTCTATATTTTAAAGTGCTCATTACAGGAAGGTATTCCACAATTATGGTCGCCGGTTATTTTAAGATTGGCAGAGATGTACCTGAACAGAGCGGAGGCATTGGCCAAAAAAGGAGTAACGACTTCTGCATTGGCTGATGTCAATATCATCAGAACCAGAGCAGGAATTCCTGCCTACACTTCTCTTCCGGCAGGCCAGACCGCCTTAGACATAGTCCTGGAAGAAAGAAGACTTGAAATGGCCTTTGAAGCTCAACGTAAATATGATATTTTCAGGAATAAATTAGATCTCAACAGAAATTATCCCGGAACTCACCTGAATGGAAATAATCCATTCTACACCGTTCCTTACACAAACAATAGAATTATAGAATATATTCCGGAACAACAGATCCAGATCCAACCGAACCTGGTGCAGAATCCGGATTAACTCTTACAAAAAATAAAGAGGCTGTCTCAAAAGGCAGCCTCTTTATTTTGATATTATAAGTAAAATTTAGAATTTCCAGCCTACGGTCAGGAAGAAATTGTTTCTTTTGTTTTTTTACCTTTAAGAAAAAAAATCAATATTCTACTTATCAATAGTTTAAATACTTTTTATTCTAAAAAAACAACAAAACATTTCTTTACATTTTGAATTATTATTAATACTTTTAAAAAGCTATAATAACATAAATTCCAAATTTAAAATTCAAAAAGCATGCAAAAAATTAAACTGAAACAGGAACACCTACAAGGTTCAAAACCTCTATCCAGAGTTGAGTTAGGAAATATTTTTGGTGGAGCCCTCCTACATCTCCAGGAACCGGTAATGAAGAAGGAGTTATATGTGTTGTAATGGAAATGATTGTAGTACATGAATAAATGCTATTCCAGCTTGAGGATGTAACCGGAGCTTGACCGGCTCCTTGTTAAAGAAAATTAGATGGAGTGGGATGACAAATCTCCCTCTTTAATTTATTAAAGAAGCGACAATAATGATGAAATTTATTTTACTTTTTTTAATCTTAAGTCTTAATGCTCAAAATAAAAGATTTATTTATGAGTATCATTTTATACCGGATTCAACAAATTGCTCAGATATAAATATGGAAATAATGTATTTGGATACTTCTCCAAAAGGTTCAGTATATTATAGCCGCAGCTCTTTTGTTAATGATTCTATAATGATTGAAGATGCAAAATCAGGAAAAATGACAATGCCCATTGAAGGTAAAATTGATCAACGCATCATTAAAACTTATCCTGATTACAAAGTCTTTCTTTTTACAAAATTTTATATTGAAAAATATAAAATTTCAGATGATAGAGTACAAAAATGGCAAATTTTGAAGGAAAAAGAAAAGCTAGAAAACTTTGAAGTACAAAAAGCAACTCTCGATTTTGCAGGTAGGAAATGGATAGCATGGTTCACCCCACAAGTGCCAATTCAAGATGGGCCATACAAATTTCATGGACTTCCAGGCTTAATTTTGAAAATAGAGGATGAGACAAAAAGCCACTCATTTGCACTAAAGGGAATTAAATCATTATCAGAAGATTTTATCTATCCTGAAGTAAACCAATCAAAAAAAACCATAGAAATCGATCAAAAAAAATATATAAAATTATTTAAAGAATATAGAGAAGATCCTATTAAAGATATAAGACAATTATTTAATGAAGGAAAATTAGTTAGTTATACTGATCAATCCGGAAATATAATTACTCCTTCACAAATAATAAAAAATTTAGAATCAGAACGAAAAGAAATAGTTTTAAAAGATAATAATATCATTGAAATTGATTTATTAAAATAAAATTTAATAGTATGATTTTTCTCTCTGCACAACCAGATGACAAGTACTTTATATGGCAGTTGGAAATACAATTAAAAAATTACCAATCTCTAGGAATACATTGGAAGCAATTTTCCTTTTTAAATAAAGTTGTATTTCCTATAACGACTCTGATATCCTTATTAAGCAGAAGACACAATCTTATTTAGAAGGATTTTTATATCTTCTATTATCTGTAAAGCAAAGAAAGTATACAATACTAGAGAAAAAACTGAACCATCTGAATAAAAGTTTAAATATCTCATTGTTAAATCATTTTATATATAAAATTTATTCTAAAAATGATTTAAAATATTCGTCATTGCAAAATGATGAATTAATATTTTTGCTAACTAACTGTATAAATTCATAAACAAACAAAAAGCTCCGAGATCGGAGCTTTATTTTGATATTATAAGTAAAATTTAGAATTTCCAGCCTACGGTCAGGAAGAAATTATTTCTACTGTTTTTCACGTTACTGACTGCATACGCATCATTTTCATACACAGATTTTGAATCTATTGAATAATATGCTGAATCAAAATTGCTTCCGGCTACACCTCTCATAAAAGGATTATTGTATTTGGAAGTTATATTCTGGTATGAAGCATCAATATAGAATGATTTGAAATCATACCCGATACCGAATGAAATAAGGTTTCGGTCACTCAACATAAGATTGTTGTAAGTTTCATCACCTTTAATGCCCGTACTGTTATCAAATCTTGTAATATTAATAGCATCTACAGGATTAGACAAATATGAATATCCACCTCTCAGTCTGAACTGTTGTAGTCTGTATTCTGCACCTACTCTCACTTCAGACATATTTTTGTAATTGTCTTTAAAGAAATCATTCAATTCTCTTTCAGGATTTCCATATACCTTGTAATCAGGTTTTGTAAGTCCTAAAGTATAATCTACGTTTAAGGAGAAGTTTTTGTTTGCTACAAATGCGGCACTCACGGTCGCCTTAAGCGGGGAAGTATATTTCCTGCTTTCAGCCGCCGAGCCGTTACCATAAGTAGGATGATTATAGAAAGTAAACGTTCTGTCTATATTCCAGAAAGTGGGTGTTTCAAGGGATGCTCCCAATCTGAAATTAGGGCTTAATTTTCCAATCACCCCTAATGAAGCTGAAAATCCTGAAGATCTTTCAGAATAAGGACTGTCCTGCTTACTAAAAAAATCAACAGCGTTGTTATTCAACATTCGGAATGCCAATTCATCATATTGATCAACCGAAGCACTTAAGAAATTAAATCCGGCACCGATATAGAGATTGTGATTGTAATTTGCTCCAACCCCAAAACTCATTTTCGAAAGGTTTCCGTATCTTGAGTAGGCATGTCCGGCTAATGCAGCTTGTCCATCCGGTAAGTCGGCTGTAATAGTAGCATTTCCCGGAGATTGTATCACGTTATCTAAAGATTGGTTTGAAAAATTGATCCCGATATTAATAAACTTCCAGGCTGTTTCCGTCATCAGCGGAAAAGCGATCACCCCTCCTGCATTCCCCAAATCACCTTTGGTCTTGGTATAATCTACTGTAGCCCCACCTAATGAACTGCTATTTTTGTTTCCTGAAATAGATAAAGTTCCAGAAACCTCCCCGGAAATAGCAACCCCTAAACCTGCCGGGTTGGTAAGAAGCGAGTTAGCATCACCTCCTAAAGCACCATTTGCACCGGCCATCGCATTAAACTTTGCTGATCCTACCATAGGAGAACCCGAGTACACTTCAACAGTATTTCTTATCACAGAGACATCCTGAGCCTGCGCAAAAAATGCAGCAGAAATACTCATGAATACTAAAGACTTTTTTAACATTATTTTTTTATAGTTTATTAGATTTTATATTATCTGAAGCCACCGCTACCACCTGATCTGAAGCCACCGCCTCCACCACCGGAGCCACCTCTGAAGCCGCCGCCTCCGCCACCGCCGAAGCCGCTACCGGATCTGAAACCACCGGAATCCATAGATCTGAACCCGCCGTTGTTTCTTGGCTGCTGATAATTATAATCCGGTCTTGATTGCGGTACAGAATTACGGAATCCTCCCGAGTTTCCTTGTCTGAAACCTCCGGAATTACCGTCTCTGAAGCCACCAGAGTTTCCTTGTCTGAATCCGCCGGAATTTCCATCTCTGAAACCTCCGGAATTTCCATCTCTGAATCCTCCTGAATTTCCGTTTCTGAATCCTCCTGAGCTACCATCTCTGAAACCACCGCTATTATTATTTCCGTTTCTGAATCCGGAACCTGTATTGGCAGTATTCGTTCTATACACTGCACTACCGATACCCGGATTTCCAACAAAACCTCCTGTAGATCCACTTCTCATGTGATAGGGTCTGTTGTAGTAATTGTGACCCCAATAACCGCCACCATATCCCCAATATGGGTTACCGTAGTATCCTCCCCAGAACGGATCATAATATCCACCCCAATAAGGAGAATATCCCCAGTACGGGCTTCCCCATCCGAAAGAGCCTCCCCAGCCCCAGCCGAATGATCCGCCCCAACCCCAGGACATGCCAAGACCCCAGCCCCAGCCGCGGTTCATACCCCAGTATGGGCTATAACCGCCATACCAGCCCCATGGAGATCCCCATCCCCATGAATTGTCGTAATAATTGGTTTGAGATCCAGCATATAAGCCCCAATCAGAGTCTGTTGCATTTCCGCTCCAGCCCAGATCAGTTCCTCCCCATTCATTATATTTATTTTGTTGTTCTCTTGAATTTGTTTGTGCATTCTGGATTATATTAGAATCCTGATAGTAGTCGTAATATTCGCCTACTCTGTTTCCGCCACCATTAATGATTACTCCTTCGGGCAGCGTATCCTTGTTGGGGTCATAATATACCCCATCTGTCTCGCTATACCCTCCCATCTGAGCACCACAAGACATAAGCAATAATCCGCCTGATATTGCTAAAATCCCTTTAGACCTTAGCAAGCCAAGCAAATTTTTATGTATATTTCTTTTCATGATAACGTAAAAATTTTTAATTTAAATTATATTTGCAATCTGTACCAAAAATGTACCAAAATACCGGTAAAAAAATCTATCAAAAATAGATTTTTATTTTTAGATAACAATATTGTACAAAAGTTAAAAAAATTTTAAAAGATAATGGCAAAATTAACCTCAAGAAGCGAAGATTACAGCAAATGGTATAATGAGCTGGTTGTAAAAGCTGACTTAGCTGAAAATTCAGGAGTGCGTGGATCTATGGTCATCAAACCATACGGCTATGCAATCTGGGAAAAAATGCGTGATGAAATGGACAAAAGATTCAAAGAAACTGGTCACGTTAATGCATACTTCCCGCTTTTTGTGCCCAAAAGCTTATTTGAGGCCGAGGAAAAAAATGCAGAAGGTTTTGCAAAAGAATGTGCTGTAGTAACGCACTACAGACTAAAAACAGATCCTGATAATCCTCATAAACTTATCGTGGACCCTGATGCAAAATTGGAAGAAGAGCTGATCGTTCGTCCTACTTCTGAAGCAATCATCTGGAATACTTACAAAAACTGGATTCAATCTTATAGAGATTTACCGATATTGATCAATCAATGGGCAAATGTTGTGCGTTGGGAGATGAGAACCCGTTTGTTCCTAAGAACAGCAGAATTTTTGTGGCAGGAAGGTCACACTGCTCATGCTACGAAAGAAGAAGCAGTGGAAGAAGCAGAAAAAATGAATGATGTATATGCTGATTTTGCAGAAAAATTCATGGCTATGCCTGTTGTTAAGGGATTGAAAACTCCATCGGAAAGATTTGCCGGTGCAGATGAAACGTATTGTATTGAAGCATTAATGCAGGACGGAAAAGCACTTCAGGCAGGGACTTCTCACTTCCTGGGTCAGAATTTTGCAAAAGCATTTGACGTAAAATTTACCAACAGAGAAGGAAAACAGGAATATGCTTGGGCAACCTCATGGGGAACGTCTACCCGTCTGATGGGAGCTTTGATCATGACGCATTCTGACGATTTCGGATTGGTATTGCCACCGACCCTTGCGCCGATTCAGGTCGTTATAGTTCCTATCTTTAAAGGTGAAGAGCAGCTGAACCAGATCAGCGAAGTGGCACTGGATATTCAGGCTAAGCTTAAAGCAAAAGGTATTTCTGTTAAATTTGATGATGATACTCAGAACAAACCAGGTTGGAAATTTGCAGAATATGAATTGAAAGGTGTTCCTGTAAGAATCGCTATGGGCCCAAGAGATCTTGAAAACAATTCTGTAGAAATTGCAAGAAGAGACAATCTTACCAAAGAAGTGCGTTCTATTGAGGGAATCGATTCTTATATTGAAGAATTATTAAAAACAATCCAACAGGATATTTACAATAAAGCCTTCAATTACAGAAAAGAAAACATCACAAAAGTGGATACCTATGAAGAATTTAAAAAGGTTTTAGAAGAAAAAGGAGGCTTCATCTATGCACATTGGGATGGTACTGCAGAAGAAGAAGAGCAAATAAAAGACGAAACCAAAGCTACCATCAGATGTATTCCTCTGGATAATGATGTAGAAGAAGGTATTTCTTTGGTTTCCGGAAAACCATCAAAAAGACGTGTATTATTCGCAAAAGCTTACTAATAAATTTAGTGATTTTTAAAAACTTCATTATTTTTTAAAGAAATATTCAAAAAAAAGTGACATTTGGACAGATTTTTTTTTAAATTTATCTCAACATTAATCTAAAAAAATTTATTATGTCTTTAAATGTCATTGATTTAATTAAAGGACAATTAGGTCCCGCTTTGGTTTCACAGGCTGCATCACAGTTTGGAGAAAGCGAATCCGGAATTTCTAAAGCAATTGGTGGCTTATTACCTGCTGTTGTAGGTGGATTGGCCAATAACGCAAACAATCCTGGTGTTGTGGATGCTATTACGAAAGCCTCTTCAAGTGGTATTTTAGGGAATTTATTAGGAGGATCTTCCAGTAACCCTATTATTACCAACTTGCTAACTACTCTTTTTGGAGATAAGGTAGGAGGATTAGTAAATTCCATTGCCAGTTTTTCAGGAATCAGCAACAATTCTGCAGGTTCTTTGTTAAACCTGGTGACCGGGGCTACAGTAGGCACTGTAGGAAAATACGCAGCAGACAACAATTTGGGTGCTTCGGGTATTTCCAGCTTACTGAATGACCAGAAAGGCATTATTTCTTCTCTATTGCCGGCAGGTCTTTCTTTAGCTTCTTTTGGATTAGGAGCTGAGAATTGGTTTGGACAGGCTAAAGAAACTGTTTCTTCAGTAACTTCCACGGCTAAAGACAATATCTCTGAAGGTGTTGCAACAGCCAGAGAAAATGTTTCAGAAGGAGCAAGAGAAATCAGAGAGCAATTCAATAACAACAATAATAACAATCAAGGCGGAGGGTCAATCTGGAAATGGTTACTTCCGCTTTTATTGTTAATTGCAGCCGGGTATTTCTTATGGAAACAGTGCGAGAAAAAGCAGACGACCACTACAACGACGACGACCACTGATTCTACAGGAACTGCAGCGTCCGGTGTTGACTCTTCTGCCACAACAGCTCCATCAACTTCTACCGCAACACCTGCAACAAGAACCGATGAAAACATTGATCTGAACGGTGTAATGTTAAAAGGTTATAAAGGTGGAATGGAAGATCAGATGATTGCTTTCCTGAAATCTGACGGTTATAAAAATGCCGCTGATGATTCAGCTTTGAAGGATAAATGGTACGATTTTGATCATGTAAACTTCAAAATGGGAAGTTCTACTGAACTGGAAGCTGGTTCGCAAGGACAATTGGATAACCTAGTGGCTATCCTAAAGGCTTTCCCTGACGCTAAAATCAAAATCGGCGGATATACTGATAAAACAGGAAACGAAGCTTCCAACGTAAAATTATCTCAGGCAAGAGCAGACTTTATCAAAGCTGCTTTAGCTAAAGCAGGCGTTGGAGCACAAGTACTTGGAGCTGAAGGATACGGAAGCAAATTTGCTACTGTAGATGCTAAAGCTTCTGATGCTGAAAGAGCTTCTGACAGAAAAATGTCTGTAAGATTCTCAAAATAATCTTTAGAATCAATAAAAATAGAATCCCGGAAAGCATTTTCCGGGATTTTTTCATGCTCTGATTTTTGTGTTTACATTTATTTAATTAAATTTGTTAGTCATTTCTAACATTTATGAGTTTCAATTTAAAAAGCGCATGGCGACAAGATAAAACAGATCATTCTCTATCAGAGGTTTATTCTTCCATAAAAGTTCCCAAAAACGGATCATTCTGGAGGAAATATCTGGCATTTACAGGCCCTGGTTTAATGATTGCCGTAGGATATATGGATCCCGGAAACTGGGCTACCGACATTGCCGGAGGGGCGCAGTTCGGGTACACTCTACTTTCAGTGATCCTGATTTCTAATATTTTTGCCATGGTTTTACAGCATTTGTCGGTAAAACTTGGAGTGGCTACAGAAAGAGATTTGGCACAAGCCTGCAGAGACCACTTTAGCCCGACCACTAATTTTATTCTTTGGATCTTGTGTGAAATAGCCATTGCCGCCTGTGACCTTGCAGAAGTTATTGGATCCGCCATTGCACTCAACCTTCTTTTTCACATTCCTCTCACCTGGGGAATTGTCATCACCACCGTAGATGTTTTGGTCATCCTTTTGCTTCAGGCTAAAGGTTTCAGGTGGATAGAAAGTATTGTAGGTGGTCTTATTTTCATTATTCTCGCTTGTTTTGCTTATGAAATTGTCATTTCAAAACCCGCTGTCAATGAAATCCTGGGAGGACTGGTTCCTCAGAAAGAAGTTATACAGAATCCGGCTATGCTTTACATCGCCATTGGAATTCTGGGAGCTACCGTCATGCCTCACAACCTGTACCTCCACAGCAGTATTATTCAGACCCGTGATTATACCCGTGACAGGGAGGGGAAAAAAGAGGCGATCAAATTTGCGACTTTAGACAGTACCGTATCATTGATGCTGGCTTTTTTCATCAACGGAGCCATATTAATCTTATCTGCTGCCACATTCCATACGACAGGCAACGAGCATGTTGCAGACATTCATGACGCTTATAAAATGTTGACTCCTATTTTAGGGGCCTCCATGGCAAGTATTGCATTTGCTATCGCTTTATTAGCTTCAGGACAAAATTCTACACTTACCGGGACTCTTGCCGGACAAATCGTAATGGAGGGTTTTCTGAATATCAGATTAAAACCATGGTTAAGGAGATTAATCACCAGACTTATCGCCGTTGTTCCCGCATTAATTGTGGCTATTCTATATGGCGAAAAAGGCACCACAGAATTATTGGTTTTAAGTCAGGTCATTTTATCGATGCAATTGAGTTTTGCCGTTGTTCCTTTGGTGATGTTTACCAATGATAAAGCGAAGATGGGAGAATTTGTGAATAAACCTTTCCTGAAAATCTGTGTCTGGATTATCTCTGCTATCATCATTGTTTTAAACCTTTATCTGCTCTATCAGACATTCACAGGTGAACAATAAAAAGTATCAGAAATTTTCAACTTCAACTTTCAATTTTTACCCTGAATTTTCATTTTCTGACTTAATGTCCTGATTTTTTTATTTGGCAGACCTTTTGTCAAACAATTCAGTAAATAAATATTGAATTATGGAAAACCAGGATATTAACGAAGAAAGCATCAATAATCAGGAAGAAAACAACGTTCAGAACGAAGCAACGTCTCAGGACAATGTGACAGCGACTCCTTCTGCGGAAGAACTTTTGGCAGAAGAAAAAGACCGTTACATCAGACTGTATGCTGAGTTCGAAAACTATAAAAAAGAACATCTAAAGAAAAGATGGAATTTTTCCAGTATGCCAATCAGGACATGATGGTTTCTATGCTGGGTGTTTTAGATGATTTCGAAAGAGCATTAAAAGAAATCGCTAAAAACGGAAATCCGGCTGATTTGCAAGGAGTAGAATTGATCTATCAGAAATTCAAAAATAAACTTACTGAAAAAGGACTGAAAGCAATGGAAGTAAAAGCTGGTGACAGCTTTAACGTTGATTTCCATGAGGCTATCACTCAAATTCCTGCTCCATCAGAAGATTTAAAAGGAAAAATCGTAGACGTTATTGAAACGGGATATACTTTAAATGATAAAGTGATTCGTTTTGCAAAAGTAGTAACAGGAAACTAAAATTCATAAATGATAAATGATGAGTGATAATGGATGAATATTCACTTATTAAATTTTAAAGTATCTTTTATCATTTATCAATAATCAATTATAAAATTGTCATGTCAAAAAGAGATTATTACGAGGTTCTTGAGATCAGTAAATCTGCATCAGCCGACGAAATAAAGAAGTCATACCGTAAAATGGCCATCAAATATCACCCGGATAAAAATCCCGGTGACAAAGAGGCTGAAGAAAAATTCAAAGAAGCAGCTGAGGCCTATGAGGTATTAAGCGACGATCAGAAACGCGCCAGATACGACCAGTTCGGCCACGCAGGAATGGGTGGAAACGGCGGCTTCGGAGGCGGTGGCTTCGGAGGCGGAATGAACATGGAGGATATTTTCAGCCAGTTTGGAGATATTTTCGGCGGTAGCTTCGGAGGAGGCGGCTTTGGCGGCGGCGGACGCCAGCAGGTGAAAGGTTCTAATTTACGAATCAGAATCAAGCTGAATCTTGAGGAAATGGTAAACGGAACTCACAAGACCATTAAAGTAAAAAAAAATGAAGATGGCCGAAGGGGCAACTTCAAAAACATGTCCTACCTGTAACGGTTCCGGTGTTCAATTAAAAGTAATGAATACCATGTTTGGTCAGATGCAAACTCAAACAACATGTTCCACATGTCAGGGAATCGGAAAAGTTGCTGATAAAATTCCAGCCGGCGCTAATGCACAGGGTCTGATAAAAGATGAGGAAGAAATCACCATCAATATTCCTGCAGGAGCAAGAGACGGAATCCAGCTTAATGTAAGAGGAAAAGGAAATGATGCTCCTTTTGGAGGAACTCCTGGGGATCTATTGGTGATTATTGAAGAAGAGGTTGACCAAACGATCAAAAGAGAAGGCGATAATCTTCACCAGGAATTGTACATTTCATTTGCTGAAGCAGCTTTAGGAACTAAAAAAGAAATTCCTACAGTAGGCGGAAAAGTAAAAATTACGGTTGATCCGGGAACACAGTCCGGAAAGATCTTAAGACTTGCCGGAAAGGGACTTCCAAGTATTGACAGCTATGGAAAAGGTGATATGTTTATTCATATCAATGTCTGGACTCCACAAAAGCTTACAAAAGAGCAAAAAGACTTCTTCGAAAATCAGATGTCCAGCGGAGAAATGGTTGCAGAACCGTCCGGAAAGGAAAAAACTTTTTTTGATAAAGTAAAAGATTTATTCAATTAATATAAAAAAGAGACTTTTACAAGTCTCTTTTTTGTGTTTAAAGTTTCAAAATGACCTTTAAGCCAGACCATAAAAAACCTGCATTCTTTCGAATACAGGTTTTTTGGTTATTTAATTCTAATTCTGTTTTTATTTCTTTGCTACCAACGAATAGATTGCTTTTCCTACGGTGAACACAGCCACTGCAGCCAATCCGCCTATAATTCCGAATGTAAACTCTTTAAGCGTTGATGGCCAGCTTGGAAGAAGGTCATGCAAATAATGAATATTGTGAGCGAAAATACCTCCGGAAACTAATATTAAGGCAATTGTTCCTACGATTCCCAACAGTTTAATAATTACCGGTAATGCTTTCACCAGTAAATGCCCAAGCTTTGAAAAGAAACCTTTATCATGGCTTTTTCTGATTAAGCTAAAGCCCGCGTCATCCATTCTTACAATAAGGGCAACAATTCCGTACACCCCTACTGTCGCAATAAATGAAACAAAAGTTACGGTAAGAATCTGTGTAAGAAGCGGATGTTCCTGCTGGATTACCGTTCCCAGGGCAATAATTACAATTTCAATAGATAAAATAAAATCGGTTCTGATCGCTGAATTTATTTTAGCTTTCTCAGAAACTTCTGAATTTTCTTCTTCCGTACTTTCTTTGATTACTTCATGTCCTTTTTTGGAACGATGAAATAAGAATTCAATGATTTTTTCTACTCCTTCGAACGCAAGATATAAGCCTCCGAGAATAAGAATCATCTCAATAGCCGGTTTGTACAACCAGTTCAAGAGAAATGCTATAGGAAGAATAATCAGTTTATTAATAAAAGACCCTTTGGTAATTGCCCATAAAACAGGAAGTTCTCTTGAAGAAAGAAAGCCCGTGGCTTTTTCTGCATTCACAGCCAGGTCATCCCCTAAAATACCTGCTGTTTTCTGGGTAGCGATCTTACTGGTAACTGCTACATCATCCATCAATGCTGCAATATCGTCTAAAATTGCAAAAAAGCCTGATGCCATATTTTAATAATTTTTTAATCTTTGTTAAGTTCAACAAAAATAAATATTTAATTCCGTTTTCGGATTCACAAATTGACAATAATTTTGAAAATTATGCGAACAATAAAGTAATACTTCAGTTTCAATATTTTATATCTTTGTTTAAAATCTATTCAATGGATGAAAACTGGGAAATCCTGTTGCAGGATATATGGCTGAGACTTGGCAGTATTCGCAGCGAAGAGTTTATTCAAGAGATCAGAGAGCATATGAATGTATTTTCAGTTCCACAGGCTATTGCTGACTTCGAAATGGCATGCGCCTATGACTCAACGGGACATGAAAAAGAAGCGGAACCTTTGTACAGAGCCGCAATAAACGCCGGATTATCGGGATTGCGGAGAAGGAGGGCAAGAATACAGCTGGCAAGTACATTAAGAAACAATGGAAAAACAGAGGAAAGCATTCATATTCTAAGAGAAGAAAAAGCAAATTATTCTGATGAGCTGAATGATGCAGTAGACGCATTTTTAGCTCTTTCTCTTTCTTCAGCCGGAAAACATAAGGAAGCATTATCATTAAGTTTAAAAGCCCTTTCTCATCATTTGCCCAGATACAACCGATCTGTCTGCAACTACGCAATGGCTTTGAATAAAGAATTGTAATAATATTTCTTTATTTTTACCTTATGAAAAAACTCATTCTCAGGTATCATTTTTTCGTTATGGGATGCATTGGCTTCATACTGCAGTCCTGCAATACGAAATTCAGAGTTTGGGTAGGCCCCAGCGGTCAGCAAAAAATCTATAATTTAAAATACGGAGACCATAAAAGACAGAAAATGGATATTTTTCTGCCGAAGGAGTATCCTGTAGATTCTCCGGTACTGCTTATCGTACACGGAGGTGCATGGACTTTAGGTAAAAAAGAACACATGATTCAGGTTCAGAAAATGCTTTTTAAGAATAATATCCCCAGTATCAATATGAACTATCGCCTGGTTTCGAAAAAAAAGAAAATAACCTATAAACAACAGCTAGAAGATATCAGCTCGGCCATTGACCGTTTTAATTCTTTAACTGAAAAAGCAGAGCTTCTTCCCAACAATTATATTATTCTGGGAGAAAGTGCCGGTGGGCATCTTGCTCTTTTATACGGATACAAACATCCTCATCAGATCAAAAAAATCATTTCCCTGAGTGGCCCGACCGATTTCTACAGCCACGACTATTTAAAATCTTTTTACTCCAAATATACTTCACCCACGATTCAGAAAGTGGTTGGAATCCCTTTTGACCGGAAGAATGTTTCTGAAGCTTTTAGAGAAGCCAGCCCTATTGCCAATATTACCTATGTTCCTACACTGTTATTTCAGGGAAATAAGGATTTTCTTGTGAATCAGCATCAGGGAATCGCTATGGATTCTGCTCTCACCAGTATGAATATACCGCACAAATTTGTCTTCATGGAAAGAACAGGGCATGTACCGAGACTGTTCAGCAAAAGGAAAAGAGACAGTATTATCTATCCGAATATTCTGGAATGGATAAAAAAATAACCTGCTAAATGCAGGCTATTTGTATTTTTAATTTTATTGTTCAAAATCTTTATTCTCATATTTAGAGAGATCCTCTTTTTTCCGAACATAAATTTGATAATCACCGGAAGTGTAGTCACAAGCACGATAACAATAATGATGTATTCCAGTTTTTCTTTTAAATTGATTCCAAACTGTTCCATAAACAGCTTGTCAAGGTAATGACCCGCAAAGATTAAAATAAAAGACCATAAAACAGCTCCGATCACGTTATCTCTCAGGAACTCTTTTTTATCCATTTTTACAATCCCTGCCACGATCGGGGTAAATGTTCTCACGACCGGTAAGAATCTTGCCATAATAATGGCTAATGCCCCATGTTTTTCAAAGAAATCATGAGCCTGATACAAATATTTTTTCTTAAAAAGCATTGAATCCGGTCTCTTGTATAAAGCAGGTCCGGCCTTTCTTCCAAAATAATATCCTACTTCATTTCCAACGATTGCCGCTAAGGCAACTCCAGAAGCTAAGAGTGTCGTATCAAGGAAATCGCTCCCTGTGGAGCCAAATGTCTCTTTGATGATTTCAACAGCATAAATTCCTGAAACGAATAATAATGAATCTCCAGGTAAGAAAAACCCTACAAAAAGACCCGTTTCAGCAAAAACAATAAATAAAATCAACCAAAACCCTCCCATTTTAATATAAAATTCAGGGTTTAACAAATCCTTCCAGCTATTGAAATCTTCCATATATATCGATGTCCAACAAAAATAAGTCTAAAATGTCTGAAACAAAAATTAATTATAAGATTTTAACTAAAATTCAGACATGATATTTTATAGATCAAGATCATCATCGGAAACCGCTGTACCATCAGCCATCAGGAAGGCTTTCAGGAAAGGAGTGAGATTTCCGTTCATCACGGCATCCACATCTGAGGTCTCATGGCCTGAGCGTACATCTTTTACCAGTTTGTAAGGGTGCATGACATAGTTTCTGATCTGGCTTCCCCACTCGATTTTCATTTTATTGGCTTCAATTTCATTTCTGGCCTTCATACGTTCTTCAAGTTCCATTTCATAAAGTCTCGAACGAAGGAGCTGCATCGCTTTTTCCTTATTCTGAAGCTGCGAACGGGATTCGGAGTTTTCAATGATAATTCCTGTAGGTGCGTGGCGAAGACGTACTGCTGTTTCCACTTTGTTTACGTTCTGCCCTCCTGCTCCGGAAGACCTCATTGTTTCAAAGCTGATATCTGCCGGATTAATATTGATTTCAATCGTATCATCCACCAGAGGATACACGTATACGGAAACGAAACTCGTGTGTCTTTTAGCATTACTGTCAAAAGGGGAAATTCTTACCAACCTGTGCACTCCGTTTTCTCCTTTTAAATATCCGAAGGCATATTCGCCTTCAATTTCTAAGGTCACTGTTTTTACTCCTGCTACATCTCCTTCCTGGAAATTCAGTTCACGGATTTTATATCCCTGCTTATCTGCCCACATCGTATACATTCTCATCAGCATGGAAGCCCAGTCGCAGCTTTCTGTACCACCGGCACCGGCAGTAATCTGAAGAACCGCAGAAAGCTCGTCGCCTTCATTGGAAAGCATGTTTTTAAATTCCAGGTCCTCGATTTTTTCAACCAATTGCGGAAAGGTTTCATCCAATTCCTTTTCAGAATCGGGATCTTCTTTGGCAAAATCTGCCAAAACCTGAAGGTCTTCAAACTGAGTGTTGATTTCTTCGTAGTCTTCTACCCATTTTTTCTTGGAACGAAGCTGCTTCAGAAATGTTTCCGCTGTTTTGGGATTATCCCAAAACTCCGGTGCCGCCGTTTTTTCATCATCATTGGCAATTTCTATCTTTTTTTGTCAATCTGAAGGTATCTGTGCAAGTCTTCAATTCTGGATTGAACGTCTTTTATCTGGTCGTTGTTGATCACGAATATTTTCTTTTTGCAAAAATAAGGATTTCTTTTGGAGTGGAAAGGGGTTGATTGAGAGAGTTGGCGGGTTCGAGAATAAGAGTGTTGCAGCGTGTGAGAGTGTGATAATCTCCCCGTCTATTATCTATCTGTCTATTATCTACTCTCCGTCATATAATGTTTATCATCTCAGCAACCATCTCTCCAATCTTTGGAGCCAGGGCAACTCCCATTCCGGAGAGTCTTACCGCACAAAACTGTCTTTCAGAAACTTGCTTTACAATAGGTATTTTTTCTGAGCCCATCGCCATAATTCCTGACCATCGGAGAGCAATATCTACTTCTTTGCCCGGTAGAATGACTTCTCTCAAAAAATTTTCTAAATGATTCTGCAGAAATTCAGTGGTTTCAAATGCTGCAGTCTCTTCGGTTTTGAAATCCTGATTTCTTCCACCTCCCAGCAATACTCTGTCTCCCAGATTCCGGAAATAATAGAAGCCTTCATCATAGTGGAATGTTCCTTTTAATTTTAAATCTTCAACAGGCTCTGTTAAAATAATCTGCCCGCGAGCCGGAATTATTTCTTCATTTTTCAAAAATCTGTCACTAAAAGCATTCGTACAGTAGATCAGCCGGTCAGATTTCAATGTAAGATCATTTGAAAGGAAAATTTGCATCTCATCCGCTTTTTCTTCAATGGTCTTCACCTCTGTCCCAAATAAAAATTCAACTTTGAGTTCGTGGCATTTTTCAAGAAGTTTCTGCAACAACTTACCGGAATGCAGGCTTCCTTCACAGGCATTTTCAATGAGAAACCGAGACTTTCCGAGCCCGAATTCACTGATTTTATTCTGGGTGAGAGTATAGGTATGATCTGATCCTGTTATAGATTTCAATTGTTCATTGACGGAATCAAGATATTGTAAAGGCTGATCATCATTCAAAATTTCATAGCCTCCGTCAAGTTCAAAATCTATTTCATCCCTTGTAAAATAGTGTCTGATTTTCTGAAGTCCTTCAAACCTCATCCTGATCAGCTCCAATGTTTTATCCCAACCCATTTTCTGAGAATCGGCAATCACTTCTGTAAGACTGCCGAAGCAGGCAAAACCTGCATTTCTTGTGGAAGCGCCTAAAGGAATATGATTTCTTTCAATCACTAAAACTGATTTTTCAGGAAACTTTTCTTTAAGGGAGATCGCCGTCCAGAGTCCGGAAAATCCGGATCCTACAATGGTTATATTTCTCTTCCGGTAAAAAGTCTCAAGTTCCCAGATGCTGTTCATGAGTAATGGAGCAGTAGATTAATTCTTTACTTCTTTTTATTTTCCTCTTCTTCGTTGTGGGAGAAACCGATTGCCCTTCTGGGTTCCTCAACGACTTTATAGGTTTCCAGTTCTGTCTTGAGTGCTTTGATTCTGAACTGAAATTCATCAAAGTTATTGATCACGACATCGGCTAAAAACCGGGCTACCTGATCGAGATATTCGCCGGTAAGCTTTCCTGCAGCATCTCTCAGAGCCGCATTGAGAAGGTTCTGATCAATTTTAAGCTTTTCATTTCTGTTTTTCTGATACAGGTTTTTGATTCTCTTTTTGAGGCTTTGGGTAAAATCAATTAACATCGTATTGCTAAAAACTTTCATTTTTGAAGCAATGTCCTGCCAGAACGGAACTTTATCGGCTTTATTATTTTTAAGAATTTTATATAACAATGAATCTTCTTCAAGGCCGCGGGTCATCGCGTATAGGATAATTTCTGAACGCTCTGACGCATTGGGAGGAAAGACCGGAATCATGACATCAAATCTTCCGGGAGCAAGAATCTCTTCGTCAATTTCTGATACAGAATTGGCAGATCCCACCATCAACACATTTTCTTTTTCAAATTTG
This sequence comes from Chryseobacterium indologenes, assembly GCA_016025055.1. Taxonomy (NCBI): domain Bacteria; kingdom Pseudomonadati; phylum Bacteroidota; class Flavobacteriia; order Flavobacteriales; family Weeksellaceae; genus Chryseobacterium; species Chryseobacterium indologenes. The sequence continues at coordinate 3,124,505 of CP065590.1, read as the reverse complement.
GCGATATAATGAAGAATAAGCTCCTGTACTTCAAGATTGCAGGAAGCAACATCGGTTTCTGCCTTTCTCTGCATCATAATTTCATCAAAATCATCAAGAAAAAGAAGTATTTTATTTTCTTTGAGCATAGACAGCAGAAAATCGCTGAAGTTAACCTCATTTCCATCCACAAAGGAAGTTCCTAAATAATGTTTTTTAACTTCTTTAAATTGATAGCCTATGATTTCAGCAATTTTATTGGCCCAGAAAATCTTTCCGCTTCCGGGAGGACCGTACAATACAATTCCCGCAGGTTTATTGATCCCCCAGTCTTTGATCTGCTGAGGATTTAAAAAAGGTTCAAGCACAGATGAAGTGTAGAAGAAAAGATCCCTGTATCCTATAAAATCTCTTTTCTGCAGGCTTGTTTTATGCCCGAAATAGTCGTAGACAAACTGATAATTACCACCTATTTTATGATCAATCCCATAACTTGAGATCGAAGATTTAAAGAAACCGTTATCAAAAATATTGGGATTGTTCTCTTTTATGGCTTTTTCTACTTTCTCTTTAGGCTGATTGATAACTTCTGCAATCTGCTCTACCGTTTTATTTTTATCAAGATCTTTTTCATACAACCTTAAAAAATCCAGATTCTCACGGGCAAATTTTTCAAAATCCTCCTTTACTTCGAAATTGGTACTGATACAGTCTACCAATTCAAGGTCAAAATCCTGTATAAATTGTTTTATAGCTTCTGCAGATACCTTTAGTTCTTCTGCCAGTTCGATTAACTTCATAAATCCTTATTAGTTCTATCAAATTTAATATTTTAATCTTAAAGATGTTATGAAAACTGACATTCTTTTTGAAAAGTATCATCATACAATTGATGGGCAAAGAACTTACGGGAATACTGAACTATTAAGGTGCTGTTACCTTTTTATACATGTCTTTAATTGCATTCTCAATAATTATTGGTTGATCCTGATTAATATAATGTCCACTTGATGTAGCGATAACCTGTTTGCTATCTGTAGACATTTTCAACAGATCTTTCTGCATTTTATCCCATGCTCCAAGCATTTCATTTTTTAATTTCGGATCCTTAATAAAAGCATCAAATCGTGTTGTATCACCTGCTGTAATCACATAGAGCGGAATCGCACCGAAGGACTTTATTTTCGTGGCCTCTTTTTTAACAGCACTCATCTGATCCTGCTCTTCAAGTACGCCATAAGCACTTTTGTGTATCAATGCAGGCATTATGGAATTCTGATATTTGTACTGTGGTTGTGGAGGAAACATATTCTTAAACATCAGTCTCGCCAGTCCGAAAGTACTGGCAAATTTCAGCAATCCTCCCGGCAACCCCTGGTTAACGAGAGTATATAGTTCAGGCGAAAGGTATTTTTTATCATCCGGACACTGGCTCTCGACTAAAATAATACCGGCAACATCTTTTGGATATTTATTAACAAAAAACCTAACCAATGTTCCTCCAAAAGAATGACCAACAAGCACATAAGGCTTGGGAGCTCTTGCTTTCTCCAATAATGTATGAAGTTCTTCAGCCGTCTCTTCACCGGTTTTGGGTGCTTGGCCTCTTTCGCTCCACAAAATTCCTGATCTGTCATAAGAAAAAGTAGTAAAGGTATCAGGTAGTTCCTGTTGGATATGATACCACTGCAGATGCCCTGCAGGGTCAAAAGCTGTTTCAAAAACAAAGGTGGGACCAGCGGTTCCTTTTTTCAGATAATGCATTTGGTGACCTTCAACTTCTACAAGCTGACCATTAGGCTGAATTGTATCTGCCTTTGAGCGGGAGATTCTTTCAAAAACAAAACCGATAATTAACCCAAAAATAAGGATAGCCAGTACTATCGGGAGTAATTTTTTTATCCATTTAAATATTTTCATGGGTTATTTATTTTTTTGATGTGATCTTAGGATTATAAAATTAGATATAATTTCATGTGTTTTAACTCCTGTTTTCTAGGTATATTTTTTTATTATTTTTATCAAAAAACTAAGTGAGGAAAATATATTATGTCCCTGGACTTATCAGTGCGATTCTGATTCCATTATTATTTTGGTACTATGGAAATCAAAAATTTGAAGAAATTAATGTTTCAGTAGTAGATATTGGACTTCCGGCAAAAGTCAGAAAAGAAACCTCATCTCTCTATGTTACTTTTGAACCCTATAGAAATTGGGAATATAAAAAAATAAATATACTTCCCGGAACTGCCAAAGATCATTCAAAGCTATATGTTTCTGAACTAAAAAATCTCCAAAAGAAAAATGAGAAAAATACAGGAATTGAGTTTATTTTAAACAATGATAATACTTATGGTGATTTTGTATCTGTTTTAAATGACATGAATATATCGAATCATGAACAATATGCCGTTGATATGGAAAAAACGGGACATATTTTTGCTACCGTACTTTACAAAGATCCCAATGTAAAAGAATCTGAATATGAATGCTTACTTTGTAATGATGTTCTCATTACTGAATATAAACCTGATTTTTTTGAAAAAATGCAGTCAATGTTTACGATCCTTCCCCAAAATGTATATTATTTTGTTTTTGGATTTCTTTTATTTTTAAACCTCTCAATGCTCAGTATCAAAGAAAGATTTCAACTGCAGCATTAATTCAGAATAAAAGGCTGCCGATCGGCAGCCTTCTTTCACATTACTTTTTATCTAACAACGGAAGATATTTTCCGTATCCTTTAGATTCCATTTCCGCTTTTGGAATAAATTTCAGAGAGGCACTGTTGATGCAATAACGAAGTCCTCCTTTATCCTGAGGGCCATCTGTAAAAACGTGTCCCAGATGGGCATCTCCCGTTTTACTTCTTACCTCTACCCTGTCCATTCCGTGGGTACGATCCAGCTTTTCGTTAATCAGACTTTTGGTAATCGGTTTTGAAAAGCTCGGCCATCCGCAGCCTGACTCAAACTTATCCGTTGATACAAACAGAGGTTCCCCTGTGGTAATGTCTACATAGATTCCTTCGCGGGTTTCATTCCAGTATTCATTCTGGAAAGGTCTCTCCGTACCATTTTCCTGAGTGACATTATATTGTTCTGCAGATAATTTTTCTTTTAAGACTTTTTTATCCTGCTTCTGGTAGGTTGTTGCTTTCGGAAGCGGATTGGCTTTCTTCGCCATTTCAAAAAGTCCCGGTTCTATGTGGCAGTAGCCTCCCGGATTTTTATCCAGATAATCCTGGTGATAATCTTCTGCTTTGTAGAAATTTTTCAAAGGAATTGTTTCTACCAGAATTGGTTTACTATAATTTTTAGACAATTTCTGAACTTCATTCTTTACAACCGCTTCATCAGTTTTGTCCGTAAAGTAAATTCCTGTTCTGTATTGATTTCCTCTGTCATTTCCCTGTTGATCTTTACTGGTGGGATCAATGGTTTTAAAATAAAGGTCAATCAACAGTTTTAAATCCACCTGTTCAGGATCGTATTTTACTTTTACCGTTTCCGCAAAGCCTGTCGTATGGCTTACCACTTCTTCATAGGTTGGGTTCTGAGTATTTCCGTTGGCATATCCTACTTCTGTACCTACTACTCCACGAATTTGTTGAAAGAAATGTTCTGTTCCCCAAAAACATCCGCCTGCAAAATAAATTTCTCTAGCATTTTTAATATCCATAATTTCCTGTTTTTCTTCTTTTACCTGTGTAGGCTTATTTTTTTTTAAAAAGCCCCGATCCTGCAGCAAAAACTGCTATACCCAGAACGATTCCGAGCACAATGAGTATATTTTTCATTTTATTCTTTTTATTCATGACTTTTTATTTTGGAGCAGAATCAGTCCAAATCCTAAAAACATAAGGTCTTTGACGATAAAGAAGTCCGTTACCGGAACTCCATCTACTATTTTCCACATTCCGGGAGTTGTAAAGAGATAGCTTAACGTCACCGTAAATGTTACCACCATTCCTATTCCTGCATATCTTTTTAATACAGCAAATTTCGCACTAAATATGAGAAGTAAGGCAATGATAATTTCTATCGCTCCGATAAGATTTGACACTGTCTGGACGCTCATAATCTTATATACGAAAAAGGTCAGAAAATGGTTTTCGACCAAAGGTTTTATTCCTGCTGCCTCAGTAGGAGTAAATTTGAAAATACCTATCCACAGTAAGATAAGAGCTGCTCCGAAAAGCGAAATATAGTATCCTGACTGATACGTTGCATTCTTGTTTGAAGTGTTTTGAGTTCCGACCATATTTTTTAAGATTTTGAATGAATACTTATGTTGTTTTTCAAAAGTATAGTCGGAGCTGTTTCAAAATCCTGACAAAATTTTTCTTAAAAATCTAATTTTTTAATCATTTTATCTTTAAAATCCTGAATTTCAACGTCATTTATTTCAGCTGTATTTTTGGATAAGGTCTTTTTAAATACCTTATCCAGTACTTTCAGTTTTTTGTTATACATCTTACACCATTTACAAATCATCAGGTGCATGCTCAGTTTCCTGTCCTCTTTTGGAGAAATAGAACTGGCATTCCGCTTTTCCATCAGTAAAGTAGCTTCACTGCATGGTAAGAATAAAATATGTAAAATTCTTCGTATCATTTTAAATCATTATCTGTTTGAGAACCAGTTAAATTCAAGACATTCTCTCAGCTGCATGCGGCTCCTCTGTAAGATCTTCCATAGGTTAGTCGTAGAAACATCTAATTCCTGACTGACTTCGGGTGCTTTTTTCTCTTCGATGTAATACATTTTTAATAGAATCTTCCACCTGGACGGCAATTCTTCGATACATTCCTCCAATGTTTTATTGAAGTCCTGATCATCCAGCAATTCAGATTCTTTTCCCGAAACATTCCAATCGTTTAAAACATCGTTATTTTTCCATGAACCTGTTTCATCAAAAAAATGATCAAGCCGTATATTAGGCTCAGATTTATATTTTTTACGGTAAAAGTCTGCAATTTTTCTGTTCATAATACCCATCAGCCAGGTCAGCGGCTGGCTGTTTCCTTCGAAAGAATCATATGCTGAAAATGCAGCCAGAAAAACTTCCTGCACTACATCCTGGGCATCTTCTTTGTTGGAAAGCATATAGAGCGCTCTTTTCAATAGTGCCCCGGAATACTGTTCTATCCAACTTTTAAGAATTTCATTTTTCATCATCACAAGGAAATTATAAACGAAGATAAGATTTTTTTTATTGTAGAATTAAAGTCCGGAATTGCTGTTTTAATTAACTCCTTACCTGTTATGTTTCAATTTTACCAACCTAACAGGTTTCTATAAACATAAAAATCTATTCCTTATGGCCGATAACCAATTATAAAAAAAACGATGATTGACTATGAGGTCAGATATTTGATAAAACGTACTTGAAAATATCAAATAGTAGATATTAAATCGCCTAAAAATCCTAAATTTGCATCTTATCAAAATTTGATATTTAAAAAAGCAAAAGCAATACTATGACATCACAAGAGATACGTCAAAAATTTTTAGATTATTTTAAAAGTAAGGATCACCTTATTGTTCCTTCGGCGCCTATCGTGCTGAAAGACGATCCTACCCTTATGTTTTCCAACTCAGGAATGACGCAGTTCAAAGACTTTTTCCTAGGCTACAAAACGCCTACCGCCCCTAGAATTGCCGATACACAAAAGTGTCTGAGAGTTTCAGGAAAGCACAATGATTTGGATGATGTGGGTAGAGATACCTATCACCACACCATGTTTGAGATGCTGGGAAACTGGTCTTTCGGGGATTACTTCAAAAAAGAGGCTATTGCTTTTGCCTGGGAATTACTGACTGAAGTATACGGAATTCCAAAAGAAAATTTATATGTTACAATTTTTGAAGGTGATGCTTCTGAGAACCTTAACAGGGATCAGGATGCCTTTGATTTCTGGAAATCTCATATTTCAGAAGACAGAATCATCAACGGAAATAAAAAAGATAACTTCTGGGAAATGGGTGCAAGCGGACCTTGTGGACCTTGCTCGGAAATTCATATCGATTTAAGAACTCCGGAAGAAAAAGCTAAAGTTTCTGGTTTGGAATTGGTGAACAACGATCATCCACAAGTGGTGGAGGTCTGGAATCTCGTTTTCATGGAATTTAACAGAAAAGCAGATGGATCTCTGGAAAAATTACCTGCTCAGCATGTAGATACCGGGATGGGCTTCGAACGTCTTTGTATGGCACTTCAAGGGAAATCGTCCAACTATGACACTGATGTTTTCACTCCGTTAATCGCTAAAGTGGAAGAACTGTCAGGAAAGAAGTATACCGGAATTTTAGAAGATGAAAAAGATATTGCAATTCGTGTAGTTGTCGATCACATCAGAGCGGTTTCTTTTGCCATTGCAGACGGCCAATTACCTTCCAACGGAGGAGCTGGTTATGTTATCAGAAGAATTTTGAGAAGAGGGATTTCTTATTCTTATCGATTTTTAAATATGAAAGAACCTTTCCTTTACAAATTGGTGGCCGTTCTTCAGGAACAAATGGGTAGCTTCTTCCCTGAACTTGGAAAACAAGGAAAACTGGTAACAGAAGTGATCAAAAGTGAAGAAGAATCATTCTTAAAAACAATTGAAAACGGACTGATCAGGGTTGAAAAATTAATTCAACAAACAATTGCTGACAATCAGAAAGTATTGCCTAGCGAAGAAGTTTTTGAACTATACGATACTTATGGCTTCCCTGATGACTTAACAAGAATTATTGCTGAGGAAAAAGGATTAACCATTGATGAAGCTGGATTTAATGCTGAAATGGAAAAACAGAAACAGCGTTCAAAATCTGATTCTGCTCAGAAAGTATACGACTGGGTTGTGCTGGAAGAAAAACCGGAAACATTTGTCGGGTATGACCAGATTGAGTCTGAAACTTATATTACAAGATACAGAAAAGTAGAAAATAAAGACGGAGAATTTTATCAGGTTGTCCTGAGCAGTTCCCCATTCTATCCTGAAGGAGGAGGACAGGTTGGTGATAAAGGAGTATTGGAAAATGCTGCCGACAGCTTCGAAGTACTGGAAACCAAGAAAGAAAACGGATTAATTATTTCATTAATCAACGGTCTTCCGAAAGATGCAGGTGCTCTTTTCTACGCTCGTGTGAATGCAACGGAAAGAAAAAATTCACAGGGAAATCACTCTGTGACTCACCTTCTGCATGAGGTATTACGGGAAGTTTTGGGAACGCACGTAGAGCAGAAAGGATCTTATGTAGGGCCTGATTATTTACGTTTTGACTTCTCTCACTTCAATAAAATCAATGAAGAGGAGCTTGCTTTAATTGAAGATAAAGTCAATAAAAAAATCAAAGCGAGCATTGCTTTACAGGAATTCAGAAGCATCCCTATTCAGGAAGCTTTAGAGAAAGGAGCAATGGCTTTATTTGGTGAGAAATATGGTGATAACGTAAGAATGATCCAGTTTGGAAGTTCAAAAGAACTTTGTGGAGGAACTCACGTGAAAAATACCAGCGAAATCGGTCATTTCAAAATTGTTTCCGAAGGTTCTGCTGCAGCAGGAATCAGAAGAATTGAGGCTATTTCCGGAGATAAATCTGAGGAATACTTCAACAATATTGAAAAACAAATGGCTGAACTTTCCCAGTTGTTAAAATCTAAAGACGTTGTAAGATCTATCGAGAAACTAATCGAGGAAAATGCTTCTTTAAAGGCTGAAGTAGACGCTCTGAAGAAAGAAAAAGCAAAAGGAGAAATCAGCGACTGGAAGAATGCTTACGAGCAAAAAGGAAACAAACAGCTTTTAGTGAAGAAAACATCTTTGGATGCTGGATCTGTAAAAGATATCGTTTTCCAGCTGAAGAGAGAAATACCTGCTTCTGTAACGATCATTCTTTCTGATGCGGACGGAAAACCAATGATTACTGTTGGAGTTTCTGATGATCTGGCTGCTGATTATCAGGCTGGCGCTATCGTAAAGGATCTTGCAAAAGAAATCCAAGGTGGTGGTGGTGGAAACCCAGGTTTTGCAACTGCAGGCGGTAAAAACCTTGAAGGATTAGAAAACGCTTATCAAAAAGCGTTGAATATCTAAAATAGAATACCTTTTATAAATATTAGAACAGGCTGTTTCATTTTGAGACAGCCTGTTTTAGTTTTAACTATTATCTTTTATTTAACGCTAAGGACGCAAGAAACCCTCATATCATCATAGATATTTTCGTTCGCAAAGGCGCTACACTCAGCCATGAAATGATTGCGTTTTTTGCTAAATAGAATGCCTTTGCGAACAAAAAAACAGATATCTATAAGTCTTAGCGTCTCTGCGTTACAATAGGGCATTCCTTATTATTCAGATATTCATCAAAGTCTCTCTATTTATATCCATTCTAATTATTGACCTTCGCTTAACAAACCATGAGCGAATCTTAAACTATTTGTTTTGTCTTCGTAAAGTCCAGTTAACACGAGAGTTTTAGTTTTGTCTCAATCGAAATTCAAAAAACAATTATGAAAATTAACAAAACTATCGGTGCTCTGTTATTTGCAGCTCTTGTATTTCAAGGCTGTAATGATGATAACGGAGACGGAAACACTCCGGTTAATGACCAGATTAAACTTGAAAATTTTTCTAAAGAATCCGCTTTTGTGTACGCTATGCAGGGTTTTGAAAACTTAAACATTACCACTCTTATTTCAAGTTCTGACATTTTACCCGGATCTCCTGACTTTGTCTTTGGTGGTCAGCCGGACGGAATGGGGATTATGAAAGATCCAAACTCTGACGGTTACCTGATGATCACAAACCATGAGATCAAGCAATCGGTATCCAGAGTGTATTTAGATAAAACATTCAGACCTGTAAAAGGTGAATATATTCTGAACGGAACAGGAGGCATAACAAGATTATGCTCGGCTACCCTGGCTACTCCTCAAACTCACGGTTTCAGTGCATTCCTTACTGCAGGCGAATCCGGTGAAGAGAGTATGGTTCATGCTTTAAATCCCTTAGCACCAGCTTCTCAGGCTTCGGATAAATCGAGGGTAAAGCCTGCTTTAGGAAAAGCTTCAATGGAAAATGCCGTTCCGCTTCCTAAAGATGTATCCAACGGAAAATCTTATATTATTATTGGTGAAGATCAGTCGTATTCTTCTTCTCACCAGTCTGCAGGACAGCTGATCATGTATGTAGCTGATATTCAAGGCGACCTTGATAACGGAAAATTATATGCTTTAAAAAGAACCAACGACAACTATACGGAAACTGATATGACCAAAGGAAACAGCTACGATGTAGAGTTTGTTGAAATTCCTAACGCCAAGAATCTTACAGGAGCCGAAATCAACCAAAAAAACATTAATAATAAAGCGATCCGCTTTTCAAGGGTTGAAGATGTAGATTACAGAAAAGGAGCCGGAAAAGGAAGAGAAATCTATTTTACCGCTACCGGAGAATCGTCCGATGGAGTGAATCCAAAACCGGGATTAACAATGTGGGGAAGAGTCTACAAACTGGTTCTTAACTCCAATAATATGCTGACAGGAAAACTGGAAGTCGTTGCTGAAGGAGATTCTAATCCTGGTAATAACCTGATCAACCCTGATAACCTTTGTGTAACTGAAAACTTCGTTTACATCCAGGAAGACGGAGACTCTTACTACAAAGGAGCTAATCATGATTCATACATCTGGCAGCTTAATATTGCTACAAAACAATACAAACCATGGTTGAATATGAAGCACAACAGAAATGATCAGGCATGGCAGACAGCGTACAACCAGTCCGGTGATCTTCAGAAATTCGGTTCATGGGAATTTGGTGCCATGACAGATATTTCTGACATCATAGGAGTTCCAAACACCTTTACCGTAAATATTCATTCGCATACATGGCAGTTGGATAAATTCAAAAATCCAGACGGATCCGGAGTGAACATCAACAAAGAAGGAGGACAGGTTGTCATCATCAGAAACGTAGAAAAATAGCTTTAATTACTCATAAAACTTCAAAGTATCAATGGAAATTCTTCTGTTGATACTTTTTCATACCTATGAAGAAACTTTCAAAATATCCGATACTTCTGTTTTTATATTGTGCAGCCGCTCTTTTCATATTGGCTTATTGTAAGAATGAAAAACCTCAGGTTGTATATGAAGATCTAGGCTCTGTAAAAAAGGAAATCCTCAACAACAATTCCGTATTTGAAAAACAGATCAATGAATTGATTGGCCTGGTATCTAAAGATGCTGACGAAAAGGCCCTTCAGCAAAAATTTCAGGATCTCCGAAAAACCTACAAAAAAATGGAATGGGCCGTTGAATATTTCCTTCCTCATTCGGCAAGATTCATCAATGGCGCTGCCCTTCCTGAGATTGAAATGGATGAGCATACTGAAATAGAGCCTGAAGGTTTGCAGGTTTTGGAAGAAATGTTCTACCCCTATGAAAAACAGAATAAAGAGGAAGTAATCAGGTTTCTCAGAAAATTAATCAATAAAAGTAATACGATCGCTACGAATTTCCAGGTTATTACAGTAAGTAAAAACCAGGCTTTCGATGCTTTGAGACAGGAGGTTTTCAGAATTTCCAGTTTAGGAATTTCTGGCTTTGACACCCCTGTTTCCGGTACATTCTTAGAAGAAATCCCCTACTCTCTTAGCGGGGTACAACACACTTTAGAGCAGATTTCAACTCAGCAGTCAAAAGATAAATCTTTACAAGCCATTGTTTCAGAAATCAGCTCTGCCAATGCTTTTTTAAAGAAAAACACTGATAAAAACACCTTCGATTATGTGAATTTCATTCCCGATCATCTCAATAAAATTACAGCCTTACTTCAGGAATTTAAAAAACAGGAGCAGATTCAGGATGTAGAGGTGACCACTGCTCTGAATAAAAATGCGGCTACTTTTTTTTCTAAAAATGCGTTTAATCCTAATGCGTTTACTCCCGGAGAAGAATTTGCGTACTCGGATGAAAAAGCCCGTCTCGGACATCAGCTTTTTAATGATAAAATTCTCTCCAACAATAACAACAGAAGCTGTGCAACCTGTCATATTCCTGAGAAAGCATTCACAGATGGCCTGGCGAGATCAATGTCTCTTGAAAATGCAGAATTGGCAAGAAATGCTCCTTCCCTCAATTACGCGGGTTTTCAACACGGCCAGTTTTGGGATATGCGAAAAGATGACCTGGAGGGCCAAAGCTCTGATGTGATTTCCAATAAGGAGGAAATGCATGGTAACCTTAATGTAATTCTTGCTAAAATTAATCAGGATAAAAAGTATAAGGAAGCTTTCCAAAAAATCTATCAGACTCAAAAAACAGAAGTCTGGCAACTTCAGAATGTACTGGCAAGCTATATTCGTTCCCTGGCCACATTTAACTCAAATTTTGATGATTATATGAGAGGAAACAAATCGGCGATGACAGAAAGCCAGAAACGAGGTTTCAATCTTTTTGTCGGGAAAGCCCAGTGTGCTATATGCCATTTTCTTCCTTTATTCAACGGAACTGTTCCTCCTACCTTCAAAAAAACGGAGCAGGAAGTTCTTGGGGTAGCCGTCAAAGGGGATAATAGGATTTTTGACCGGGATCCCGGGCGAGGAAAATTTCATGAAACTGTAGCTACATTGCAGCATTCCTTTAAGACACCAACCCTCAGAAACATCAATAAAACGGCTCCCTATATGCATAATGGAGGTTACAGAACATTGAAAGAAATCATGAATTTTTATAACAAAGGCGGTGGTAAAGGTTTTGGATTTGCCGTAGAGAATCAGACCCTTTCAGATACTCCTTTACAGCTTACCGATAAAGAAATTGATGATATTATTGATTTTATGAAAGCGCTGGATGACAGATAAAAGTTGGAACCGTAAACAGAAAGCCGGGTGATCGGGTAAAAAAGATGATTTTAATCTCTGTAATCCAGAATGCCGGTATCATCAATACAATTTTTCCCGGTTCAATTTTTCCATGGATAAATTAGATCAAATCAATGTTATACTATGTTAAAAACTTTTCCAGCACAATAAATATGATTATTTTTGACCTAGTTTTTTCACATGAAAAGAGGTTTAGCATTACTATTTTTTTTACTTTGCTTTTTGGGTCATTCACAATCGAAAATTAAAGTTGTTGATGATGCCAGTAATAAGCCTGTCTCCAACGTTAAGATATCCTGTAACGGCAGTATTCTGGGCTATACTAATGTTCAGGGCATTCTTGAATTTAAGACATCCTGTAAAAACATCGATATCGAAGCAGATACGTATCAGAAAGAAACGGCGTCAGTAGACAGCAGTTTCGAAGTATCACTGGTAAAAAAGTCTCTGAAGAATACCACAGCTATTGAAACGGTAATCATTGAAGATAAAAGTGATCCCCGAGCCCTGGAAATTCTTAAAAAAGTAAATAAACTGTTCAGCCAGAATTCTCCCAAGAGCTTAGGTTCCTATTCCTACAAATCTTATGAGAAAGTATCTTTGGATATTGATCAGGACAGCCTTACACAATTCAAGCAGTATTTTAATGATTTAAACCTTTTCAAGAAAAAAAGGGAGAAAGACTCATTAAACAACAGCAATGCAAGAAAGATATTTTCAAAAAGCAAACTTTTCCTCTGGGAAAGAGCACAGGAGTTTTTATATTCAAAAAAATATGGTGAAAAAATCAATATCCTGGACAACAGGATCTCCGGCCTGAAACAACCTGTCTATGAAATGATCGCCCTGCAGCAAAGCAACAGGGATGTGGTGCCTGAACAGATTAAACAGGAAAACAGAGGGCTCTACAGGTTTTTTCTTTCAGATACGATTGAGCTTGACGGACGAAAAAACTTTGTGATCCGCTTCCGTGAAGTGAATTACAAAAAAATGGATAAGAAAAGGAAATACAAAGGTGCCATTTATGTAGATACTGAAACCTACGGAGTAAAAAAGATTGAAAATTTCAGTAAAAACAAGAACGACGGAATCATCACCAGTACCTGGGTATTTTATAATAACAAATGGTTCCTGGCTCATGAAACCGCCAAGCTTAAAATGGGAAAAATGGCGATGGGCGATAAAGACCGTGAAGACAAGAAGGATAAAAAAAGCTTCGGAACCTACGCCTTCCTGACATCCAAATATTTTGACTTCCAATCTCCTATTGAAGAAAATCCAAAAGATTTCAAAGGCTACACTTTCGATATCAAAAGTATTGATGGCCATTCCCTTGAGTATTACAGGACAGACCCTTTAACTGACAGAGAAAAGAATACCTATAAAACGATCGACAGTTTAGGTAAAAAATATAAAATTGACAGCAAAGCTCAGATCATCTCAGGTCTTCTTAACGGACAAATCAGGGTTAATTCTGTAGATTTTGCCGTTGATGAGATTGTGAACTACAACTCATATGAGGGTTTCAGATTGGGATTAAAAGCCAAAATGAATGAAAATTTCAATCCCTATTTCTCTCCTGATTACTATTTTGCCTACGGAGTTAAAGACAGAAGGTGGAAATATGGGATGGGGCTTGATATGAAGACGACACTGGATAAAAATTCATTCTTCAGATTTGAATTTTATGACGATGTAACGGCCTCCGGAGAATTCTACCGGCGACTGTGGACGTTTAAAATGAGGATGATGAATTTCGGGAATAACCTTAATAATGATAGATATTATCACTTTAAAGGGGCTTCCCTTTCTTATCTGAATGATGTGACCAACGGACTTACCATGGCTTTTGCCGTGAGAAGAAATATTGAAGAAGCTGAATTTGATTATCAGTTTAGAAATGGTGGATCTTCATTTAAAAACTTTAATACGTTATTCACGTTAAAATATTCTCCGAATTCTACCAATATCATGACGCCGCAGGGCAAATCTCTGATTGATCAGAAGTATCCTGAGCTGTATTTCAATTACGAGCAAAGCTATAAAGCATTGGGAGGAAACTTTAATTATTCCCGCTTTGATGCTCTTTTCCTTCACAATTTTAAAACCCCGATCGGAACTACAGGTTTCAGATTGTACGGAGGGATGGTTTTCGGGGAAGCACCGATATGGAAGAACTTTACGATGAACGGTCTTGCGTCTCCGGGTAAAGATTTTAATTTTAACCTTACCTCTTTCCTTGGTTTTGCAACACTGGAAGGCGGGAAGTATTATAACGACAGGTTTGTAGCCTATTATTTTACCCATAGGCTTCCTTTCTATTTCAAAAGCTTCGGGCATAATGTTTCCAGCTTTGATTTCGTACTTCGGGGAACTATCGGAGATATGAAACATCCTGAATACCACCAGTTCAAATTTAAAAAACTGGATCACCTGTATCAGGAAGTCGGTCTGGAATGGAACAATTTCCTTTCAAGTTATTTCAACCTTGGATTCTTTTATAGAGTCGGATATTACGCAACTCCTGATTTCAGACAGAATTTTGCCATTCAGTTTAAACTTAAATTCCTGGAATTCTAGTCTCGAGATACCTTTTTCAACAATTATATTATTCATCATACAACAACATCGCATGCAAAAAATCGAAATAAAAGCAGAACAGTTCTTTGAATTATTAAAATTAAAAGACACTTCCATGTGGGCGATCTTCTCCCAAATGATTGACGGAAATGAGAAGGAAATCATCTTCCTGGATAACGAAGATAAAATCCTTTTTAACTATGTTTTGCCTTCTGATCCTGAAAAACTGGAAGAAGACAGAAAAGAATTCTCAAAGCAGTTCTCAGACAAACTGGCTAACCTGAACTAAAGAAAGCCCATGAATAAAAACTATATTTTTTCTGTACTGAGCTTAGTTTTATTCAGTATCGGAAATGCCCAGAATTACAAAAAGCCTCTGGTGTCGGCCATCAAAGAAACCGATCTCAGAAAGGATATGTATGAACTGGCTGCAGATCAGTTCTGGGGCCGTGAAGCAGGAACTTTAGATGAATTGAAAGTATCGATGTGGCTCGCAGATAAAGCTAAAGAAGCAGGAATGAAGCCCGCCGGTGATCATGGAACTTTCTTTCAGTTTTTTGAAATGTACAGGCATCAGATCACGCCTCAAAGCAGTCTGAAGGTTGGTGATAAAAACCTGAAATTATGGAAAGATTTTCTGGTTGCGGAACCAGTAAATACGGCTTTTGATGCTGAAATTGTCTATGCCAGAAATACAGAACCCGAAGGCCTTTCCGCATTGAACATTAAAGGGAAAGTACTTGCCGTTAACGCTTCCGATAAAAATATAGATAAGGATATGACCCTTTTTGTAAGAAGATATCCCGGATTTGTGCGAAACAAGTATTATAACAAAGCCTATGAACTGGGAGCCAGGGCAATTGTCTTCATTACCGACGATATCTCTGAAAAAAGCTGGGTCGAAGTTCTTCCTCAAATGACAAGAGGCAGCTATGGGGTGGAAGGTTTACGGGAAAAAATAACCCAGAATATCCCTGTTCTATGGATCAAAAGAGAAAATGCAGATTGGGTAAAAAGCAATCCTAAGGTTTCCCTGAATCTCGTTACGGAAACTTACAAATATCCTTCGGTCAATATCATCGGAAAAATAGAAGGTACAGATCCCGTTCTTAAGGATGAATATGTTTTATTAAGCGGACACCAGGATCACGACGGGATCAGACATCCAGTGAAAAATGACACCATCTACAACGGAGCTGATGACAATGCCAGTACCTGTGTTGCCATGCTCGCTATGGCCAGAGCCTACAAAAAGCAACCGGGAAAAAGAAGTATTCTGTTTGTGTTCCACGGTGCTGAAGAAAGAGGTCTGCTGGGATCGAGATGGCATGTAGCCCACCCTGTTGTTCCGAAAGAAAAAATTGTAGCCGTCCTGAATGGGGATATGATCGGAAGAAATGATAATAATGAAGCAGCTTTACTGGGTGGAAACGCGCCTCATAAAAATTCTGAAGAATTGGTAAAAATGGCTGAAGAGGCTAATAATGAAAGTACAAAATTCAACTATTTAAAAGATTGGGACTCCCCGAATCATGCGGAATATTTTTACTTCAGAAGTGATCATCTTCCTTATGCTAAAGCCGGAATTCCTGCTATCTTCTTTACCAGTGTGCTACATGATCAGTACCATACTCCACAGGATGAATCTGAAAACATCAATTATAAAAAGCTCTATAAAATGACTGAATGGATGTACAGAACATCCTGGAAAGTAGCTAATGAGACCGGACGTCCGAAGGTTATTACTAACTTTTCGCTTGAACGATAAATAAAAAAGCTTCACAAGAATTTGTGAAGCTTTTTTCATCATTGTGTTTTTAGAATTTCGTTGAACTAACCGAATGAACCCCTCGCAGATCAAGCAGATAACGCAGATTTTTTTCAATAAAAATTGTGCTTTATAACGCTACGATCGCTAAGTGTCTGAGTATATTCTCCTATTTTACGTTTGCTAAGGCGCTCTGCCCAGCAAAGTATCATTGACAATTAGTTGAGTGAAAGCCCTTGCGAAATTTTTTTTTAATTCAGTAAAAGATCTTTGCGACTATAGCGTTAACTCACTTTAAAAGAAAATCAAAGGTTTTCATAAACTTTAGTGAACTTGCTATCCACAAAGTTTGTCACTTTTAAATAACTTAAGTATTCAAAAGCTTTTGTGACTTTTGTAGTTTTAATCAGAGATTCGCGCACTAGTATTGATCCATTTCAGGAATTACAAACATCCAAAATGTATTTCGCCTAACAGTACTTCCAACTTCCCTCTCCCGGCTTCCAGCTTGCAGCTTGCAACCTTCTCAAATAAGAAGGTTCATCAGAGACGGGTCATTGTTCAGATAATTGACAAAGAAATCGTACTTTTTCATTTTATGGATCAATGGTGTAAAATCTCCGTTTTGTTTCAAAGCGATTCCTACGACAGCTATTCCTTTTTCTTTTGAGTTTTTCTGGGTGTATTCAAAATAGGTGATATCATCATCAGGCCCCAGTACATCCATTACAAAAGTTTTGAGTGCTCCCGGACGCTGCGGAAACCTGACCAGAAAATAATGCTTCAATCCTGCATACAAAAGAGCTTTTTCTTTAATTTCCTCCATACGGGTGATATCATTATTGCTTCCACTGATCACACATACTACATTTTTACCTTTTAATTCATCTTTATACTTTTCCAATGCGGCAACAGAAAGCGCTCCCGCAGGTTCAACGACGATGGCATCCTTATTATATAAGGACAAAATAGTTTGGCAGACCAATCCTTCATCTACAGTAGCCATTTGGTGCAGTACATCTTTGCACCGTTCGAAAGTAAGGTTTCCCACTTGCTGTACCGCGGCTCCATCAACAAAACGGCTGATCTTCTCCAGCAATACCGGTTTACCTTTTTCCATTGCCTTTTTCATACTGGCAGCGGCAGAAGGTTCTACGCCAATAATTTTTGTTTTAGGGGACAACTCCCGGAAGACGGAGCAAATTCCTGCTGCCAGCCCTCCTCCACCTACCGGTACGAAAAGATAATCTACAGAATGCTCCGATTGGTCAAGAATTTCCAGTGCCACTGTTGCCTGACCTTCAATAATCGCAGGATCATCAAAGGGATGAATAAATACACCATCGTGATCTTTACAAAACCTCAACGCAGCATCTTTAGCCTCATCGAAAGTATCTCCGTAAAGAACAACGTCAATATATTCACCGCCAAACATCCTTACCTGCTCCAGTTTTTGTCCCGGTGTCGGTAAAGGCATGAAGATCGTTCCTTTCACTTTCATCGTATGGCAGGCAAACGCCACTCCCTGGGCATGATTCCCTGCACTCGCACATACCACTCCTTTGGCCAGGCTTTCAGGAGACATACCAGCCATTTTATTGTAAGCTCCTCTGATTTTATAAGACCTTACCCGCTGAAGATCTTCTCTTTTAAACATGATATTGGCCTGATAGAGAAATGACAGGTTTACATTTACTGCCAGAGGGGTCTTTACAATAACATTCTTAAGACGCTCCTCCGCATTGCAGACCTTCTCCAAAACGGAGGAGCTTATTTCTTCCTTCATCATTTTTTTACGATTGATTAATTGTTTTCCGGTCGCAGGCTGCGGACCGTTTTTCCGGCCTGCCACATTTCACTGTCTCTAAGCTCGGTCAATTCGACTTCCAGTTTTTCTCTGTAGTCAGGTTTGCTGTTGCTATCTATAGATCTTTGGGCTTCATTTCCTTTGGCAACATTATCGTATAGCTCCTCGAATAAAGGGGATGTGGCGTCTCTGAAGCGTTTCCACCAGTCTAATGCTCCTCTCTGAGCGGTTGTACTGCAATTCGCATACATCCAGTCCATTCCGTTTTCCGCTACCAATGGCATTAAAGACTGGGTAAGTTCTTCTACCGTTTCGTTAAATGCTTCTGACGGACTGTGTCCATTTTTTCTCAACACATCATACTGGGCAGCAAATATTCCTTGTACAGCTCCCATCAATGTTCCTCTTTCTCCTGCAAGGTCGCTGTATACTTCTTTTTTAAAATCTGTTTCAAATAAATATCCGCTTCCGATGGCAATCCCCAAAGCGGTTACTCTTTCCCTTGCTTTTCCTGTGGCATCCTGATATACGGCAAAACTGCTGTTCAAACCTCTGTCCTGAAGAAACATTCTTCTCAAAGAAGTTCCTGAACCTTTAGGAGCTACCAGAAAAACATCAACATCAGCAGGAGGAATGATTCCCGTACGTTCATTGAATGTAATTCCGAAACCGTGAGAGAAATATAACGCTTTGCCAGGTGTAAGGTGCTGTTTTACTTTTGGCCAGTATTCAATTTGTGCTGCATCACTTAAAAGATAGCAGATAATGGTTCCTTTTTGTAAAGCTTCTTCAATTTCGAACAGGGTTTCTCCCGGTACGAATCCGTCTGCTACTGCTTTATCCCATGATTTTGAATTTTTACGCTGTCCTACAATGACATTAATTCCGTTATCTTTCTGATTTAATGCCTGGCCCGGTCCCTGTACTCCATATCCGATTACGGCTACCACTTCATCTTTTAAGGTCTCCTGGGCTTTTTGTAATGGAAACTCTTCTCTTGTTACTACGTTTTCTTCAACTCCTCCAAAATTCAATTTTGCCATTTTTCTTGATTTTAATTATTATATATTATTTTGATGATAAAGATTCTTTGATCTTATTTTTTCACTATTCATTTTTTTCTTAAGCGCTTCACCTTACTTTAAATAAGGCGAAAATCAAAGGTTTCTAAAAGCTTAAGTGTTCGTCTTTTAAACTCCACTGAAATGTTTCATTGTTACGTTCAGCTGGCATATTCCATTGCTGTGAAATGTGGATTTTTGTGATAATGCACTTCCAGTACATCGACCTGTTTTTCCATCTGACGGGTAATCTTCTGAACAGATTCTTCAGTTTCTCTGATGACGATGATGAACTTTTTCACCGTTTCTGTTTCTGAAGGTCCTACATGAAAGGTCTGTATGGAAATCCTTCTTCTTGAAAAGATAGCATTGATACGACTGATCAATCCGAAATAATCTTCTGTATAGGCTGTGATGGTATATTCTTTATGTTCTGTTTTCATATGCAGATATTTAATGTTTTTCAATAGTCATATGGAATCGCTTCACCTTCATAGTGTTTATGTTATGCAGTCATGGCGATTTCATCTTTTTCTTTTTTAAAATTTGTTACTCAATACAATTTCTGAGACACTTTTTCCCTGGGGAATCATAGGAAATACATTATGCTTTTTCCCTGTCATGACTTCAAGGAGAAAAGTTCCGTGGTGATGAAGCATTTCACGAAGTCCGTTTTCCAGATCTTCTCTTTGGGAAATTCTCTTTCCCTGAATATGATATCCTTTGGCGACCTGTACAAAATCTGGACTCTGAATATCTACTGAAGAGTATCTTTCTTCATGAAATAATTCCTGCCACTGTCTTACCATACCGAGATAGCAATTATTCAGGATTAAAATTTTCACCTCCGGATGATATTGCATGATTGTTCCCAGCTCCTGGATATTCATCTGCGCACCTCCATCTCCCATGATCGCTATCACCGGGCGACCTTTTGCTGCATAGCTGGCCCCAATTGCTGCCGGAAGACAAAATCCCATTGTTCCCAATCCCCCGCTTGTGACATTGGTACGGGAATACTTAAAACTTGAGTATCGGCAGGCAGCCATCTGATGTTGTCCTACATCTGTGACAATAATTGCTTCTCCTGCAGTCATTTCGTTGAGACACCTGATCACTTCCCCCATCGTAATTTCTCCTTCCCGAGGGTACAATTCATCCTGAATCAGATTAATACTTTCCACTTCATGGCAATCTTTAAATTTTGTATGCCAATCCTGATGTGCTCTATTTTGGATCAACTCAGTAAGAAGAGGGAGCGTATGTTTACAATTGCCAAGAACCGGTACATCTGCTTTTACATTTTTATTAATTTCAGCTTTATCAATATCAAAATGAATAATTTTTGCCTGTTTGGCGTATTGATCGAGCCTTCCTGTAACCCTGTCGTCAAAACGCATTCCTACGGCAACCAATACATCACATTCATTAGAAAGGACATTGGGTCCATAGTTTCCATGCATCCCCACCATTCCTACAGCCTGAGGATGATCAGTGGGAACAGCACTCATTCCCAACACCGTCCAGGCAACCGGAATTCCTGATTTCTCGACGAACTGAAGGAATTCTTTTTCAGCTTTTCCCAACAGAATTCCCTGACCAGCAATTACAAACGGCTTCTTTGCGGCATTAATCAAAGCTGCGGCTTTTTCGATGCTTTCCGAATCCGGAACCGGATCAGGCTTATAACTTCTCAAAGAATCACAAGGAGTGTATCCCTGGTATTCAACAGTTTGCAGCTGAGCGTTTTTAGTGACATCAATTAAAACCGGGCCCGGACGTCCTGATTTGGCAATATAAAATGCTTTGGCCAAGACTTCCGGAAGCTCACGGGCATCAGTGACCTGGTAATTCCATTTGGTCACAGGGCTGCTGATATTCATCACATCTATTTCCTGAAAAGCATCCGTTCCCAGAAGGTGTTCGAAAACCTGTCCTGTAATGCAGACTACTGGTGTATTATCGAGTAAGGCATCTGCCAGTCCTGTTATCAGATTTGTAGCACCTGGGCCACTGGTTGCCATTACCACACCGACTTCTCCCGAAACCCTTGCCAGCCCCTGCGCCGCGTGTACTGCGGCCTGCTCGTGTCGTACCAGAATGTGCTCAAGCTTATCTTTATAGTCGTAGAGGGCATCATAAATAGGAATGATAGCTCCTCCGGGATATCCGAAAATGGTCTTCACCCCTTCCTGAAGAAAAGCTTCAAGAATGATCCGACTGCCGCTAAGCTCTTTTTCTGTTGATAAATTCCAATTCGTCATTATTCTTTTATTTACATGATTTCGTCTGTTACACAACCTTCAGCTGCTGATGATACAGTGAGAGCATATTTATACAACAGTCCTTTTTTTACTTTTAATTCAGGCTTTTGCCATCCTTCCCTTCTTTTAGCGATTTCTTCTTCTGAAACTTTCAGTTGTATCGTATTGTTTACGGCATCGATTTCAATAAGATCATTGTCCTCTACGAAAGCAATCAATCCGCCTTCATGGGCTTCAGGAGTAATATGACCCACTACAAAACCGTGGGTTCCTCCACTGAATCTGCCATCGGTAATAAGTGCTACGCTGTTTCCAAATCCGGCTCCGATCAGTGCGCTTGTTGGTTTCAGCATTTCGGGCATTCCGGGAGCTCCTTTCGGGCCTTCATGCCTTATTACAATCACGTCTCCATGTTGTACTGTTCCGTCTCCAATACCCTGGATCAGATTCTTTTCTCCGTCAAAGACCCTTGCTTTTCCGGTGAACCGCTCACCTTCCTTCCCTGTTATTTTTGCAACACTTCCCTTTTCTGCAAGATTTCCGTATAAAATTCTGAGATGTCCTGTTTCTTTTACAGGTTGAGAAAGCGGTCTTATAATTTTTTGCTGACTAAAATCAAGATCAGGAACATTTTCCAGATTTTCTGCTATTGTTTTTCCGGTGACGGTAAGGCAGTCTCCATGCAGTAATCCTTCCTTCAGGAGATATTTCATGACAGCCGGCGTACCTCCGTGGTCATGCAAATCCTGCATCAGATATTTTCCGCTTGGTTTGAGATCTGCCAGAACGGGTGTACAATCGCTCATTTTCTGAAAATCATCCTGGGTAACGGATACTCCGACACTTTTAGCCATAGCAATAAAATGTAAAACGGCATTTGTACTTCCACCAAGAATTACAATTAAGCGAAGCGCATTTTCAAAAGCCTTTCGGGTCATGATATCGGAAGGTTTAATATCTTTTTCTAATAATATTTTAAGATATTTTCCTGCCTCCAGACATTCTTCTTTCTTTTCCTTACTTAAGGCAGGGTTTGAAGATGAGTACGGAAGGCTCATTCCCAGTGCTTCTATGGCCGAAGCCATGGTATTGGCTGTATACATTCCTCCGCAAGCTCCTGCTCCCGGACACGAGTTTTTAATTACTCCTTCAAAATCTTCATCCGTGATCTCCCCTGCAATTTTTTTTCCCAGCGCTTCAAATGCTGAAACTATATTCAATGATTCTCCTTTATAACAGCCCGGAGCGATTGTTCCTCCATAGACCATGATCGAAGGTCTGTTGAGTCTTCCCATCGCTATGAGCGTGCCCGGCATATTTTTGTCACATCCCGGTAAGGCAATGACGCCATCATAATACTGGGCTCCACAAATTGCTTCTATACTGTCTGCAATGACATCTCTGCTGACCAGTGAGTAGCGCATTCCGTCTGTGCCGTTACTCATTCCGTCACTTACGCCGATTGTATTAAAAATCAATCCAGCAAGACCATGATTCCAGGTTCCTTTTTTGACTACTTTTGCCAGATCATTTAAATGCATATTGCAGGTATTTCCGTCATATCCCATACTTGCAATGCCAACCTGGGCCTTCTGCATATCTTCCTCTGAAAAGCCTATTCCATACAACATCGCTTTTGCAGCAGGCTGCTCATTATTTTGGGTGAATGTTTTTGAATATTTATTCAACATATTTATCCTTTTTTTTATTTCTTCCTCTAAATAAGGTTCTGTTAGCGTTAAACAAATCCCTAGCTATCTATATCCGTTCGTTATAATCCGGTTCTTTTTACTATTCCCCGAGTTTCCTTACATGCGTTGTCTATTTCTCAGTAAAATTTTGAAAGTTTTAGATTTTCATAACGTATCAATGAAGCTTTTTCCTAAATTTTGGTTCAAAACTACAGCTTGTCATATTTTCCTTAATTTCGATTTTATTGAAAACTACAATATTCAATCGTTTATAAATAACACATAAAAAATTAACAATCAAATACTTATACTTTAAAAATCTACAATGACTAAAATCTTACTAATTTTAAATAAGCCTCCTGTACTTTATGACTTAGCGTATCTTCCCAATTTTTGGTAAAGGAAACATCATCCAATGAATCAAGAGCAACAATTTCTGCTGCGGTACCACAGAAAAAGCCTGCATCAGCACCACGCATTTCTTCGGGTTTAAAGAATGTTTCTTTCACGGGGATCTGAAGTTCATGACAGATTTCCATCACTGTTTGTCTGGTAATTCCGGGAAGGATACTTCCTTTGGCGGGAGTGAATAATGTACCGTCTTTTTCATAGAAAACATTGGCTCCTGAACTTTCGGCAACATTTCCGTTTTCATCCAGAACCAAAGCTTCATCGTAGCCTTTGTCTTTGGCATCCTGACAAGCAAGGATCGAATTCACATAATGCCCTCCTACTTTGGCTTCCACTTTAAAAGCTTTGGGATTCGGGCGTTGAAATTCTGAAGTCACGATCTTCATTTTATCTGCCAGATAACCGTTATTCCATTCCCATGCTAACAGGGAGAGGTAAGATTCTTTCCCTTTTGAAAGTGACATATTGGGTGAGCAGGTCACCAACGGACGGATATAAGCATCTGAAAATCCATTTTTCTCCAAAAGTTCATAGGTAAGATCTGTAAGCTGCTCTACAGAATATTCAAACGGAATATGCATCAGGTCGGCGGATCTTTTTAACCTTTCGTAATGTTCTTTTGCTTTAAAAATTTTCGTTCCGTTATCGGTACTGTAAGATTTAATTCCTTCGAAAACGGAGTATCCGTAGTGAAGAGATTGCCCGTAAAGATCGGTTCCGGCTTCTTTTGCTTTTCTGAAGTTACCGTTAAAATAGATGACCGTGTCGTCGTTGTAATACATGCTGTACTGGTTTAAAAAATTAACAAATGGAATAAAAAAAAGCCCTCTCACGCTGTGAGAGGGCCCGATATATGTAAAGTCATACACTTTCCTTCTCACAGACGCAAGGGAATAATAATGACGATAATAACTACGCTTAATAACTGATACATACTTTGTACAATAAAAAATTAAAATAAAAAAAGCCGTTTCAAATTGAAACGGCCTGTATATAATTTAAATTTAAAATCTATTTAAAATGCCGTTTCCTTACTGTTGTTAATGACAACAGCAATAATAGAAATGACGATGATATTTTTCTGATTCGTAAAATTCATGTTGCAAATGTATAAACTTTTTAATTACTCACAAGTTTTTTTAACACTTTTTATTTTTTTTGTAAAAAGTGCACTAAAGTTTCCTTTGCCTGAGCGACATCATGCACTCTCAAAATTTTGGCTCCCTGTTCAAGGACTGTCTGATGGAGTTTCTGAGTTTCTTCATTGATATCCATTGGTGACTTCCCTAGGGGTTTATAAATAAATGATTTTCTCGAAATCCCGATTAATAAAGGGAAATTTTCAAATCCAAGATACTTCACTTCATGGATCATTTTCATCTGATCTTCTACTGTTTTTCCAAAACCAAAACCAGGATCAAGAATTATATCTTTTACTCCCTTTTGCAAAAGTTCTGCTGTTTTTTGAGAGAAATACCTGTTGACTTCAAAGGTAATATCTGTAAATTTAATTTTGTCATGCATTGATTCGTAAGACGGATTTACATGCATTAAAATATAGGGAAGACCAGTTTCCGCGGCCGCATCAAACATCTGTGCATCATATTGTCCACCGGAAATATCGTTAATAATATCTATGCCTTCATTAAAGCCAAAGCGTACGGTCTCTGCATAAAATGTATCCAGAGAGATCAATGTGTGAGGAAATTCTTTTTTGATCTGGGAAATGGTATTCCCGATTCTTTGTATTTCTTCCTGACTGGTCAAAAACTCTGCATTCGGGCGTGTGGATTGTGGTCCAATATCCAGAATTTCGGCGCCTTCACTCAATAGCTTTTCCGCATGTTCCAATGCCCTTTTTTCTGTGTTAAACTTTCCACCGTCCGAAAAGGAATCAGGAGTCAGATTGAGAATTCCCATGATTTTTGGAGTATCAAGCTGTACCAAACGGCCGTTGCAGTTGATTGAGTAAGTTGGGTTGTCGGAGGGTTGGAGAATTGGAGGATTGGAGAGCATAAGAGCAAGATTTATCTGCTGCAAAATTAATAAATTGTACCTGAAACACGAAGATCAGTGTAAAGAATCGGATCCTTTTTACCGGTGGCTGCAAACCCTTACAGCTTAACGTTCCTATTCTCAGACTCTCAAATACTCCCACCTTCCCTCTCACCTCCGTACTTTGCTACCAATCTAAAACAATTCGTATATTTGGAAGATTAAGAAAATTTATGCTAAAAACATCAGTACAGTTCGAGAAAGTTATCAGTCAGTGTCGTGACCTTTTCAGTAAAAAGCTACAGGATTACGGGGCAGCATGGAGGGTTTTGCGACCGAGTTCCATTACGGATCAGATTTATATTAAAGTCAACAGAATCCGTACATTGCAAATGACCGATAAAAAGATGGTAGATGAAAGTGAGGAGGATGAATTTATTGCAATTGTCAACTACTCTATCATTGGTCTTATTCAGCTTGAAAAAGGGTTTTCCAATGATTTCAACGAAAATAAAGAAGAGATCATAAGTCTGTATGACAAATATGCTCATGAAGCCCAGGCTTTAATGGAGCGAAAAAATCATGATTACGGTGAGGCGTGGAGAGATATGAGAATTTCTTCCATCACAGATCTTATTTATCAGAAAGTACTGAGAACGAAGCAGATTGAGGATAACCAGGGCAAAACGATTGTTTCTGAAGGTCTTGATGCCAATTATTTCGACATGCTGAACTATGCTGTTTTCTGTCTGATTAAGTTCTCGGAAAAAGAAAATCAATTCGAACCCAAAACTATTTAATATGATCAAAGGTTTATTACGCTTTATTATCGCAGTTATTTTTATCCTGTCCGGCTTTGTGAAAGCTGTGGATCTTGTGGGATTCTCTTTCAAAATGGAGGAATATTTTTCACCTGCTGTATTCAACATGCCGTTTTTTGAAAAATTTGCGTTGCTGTTTTCAATTATTGTTGTTGTACTCGAGCTTTTCCTCGGATTTATGTTGTTGCTTAAACTGAAGCTAAAATTGACCTTATCAGCATTGATAGCGCTTTGTGTGTTCTTTGGATTCCTTACATTCTATTCTGCCTATTTCAATGTGGTTACAGATTGCGGATGCTTCGGAGACGCTATTAAATTTACGCCTTGGCAGAGTTTCTTTAAAGATGTTGCTCTTTTGGTGGGACTTATCCTTCTGTTTGCTCTGTATAAAAAGATTTCCGTAAAACGGATGAGTACGGAAGCAGTAAAAAGAATCTACAGGCAAGTTCAAATATGCTCTTTTCGCTGTATTTTCTTTGGGAATGATTTACATTATGGCTCAAGGAATTATGCATGAACCTATCATCGATTTCCGTGATTATAAAGTTGGAACAGATATTAAAGGAGAAAAAGAAAAAATCAATAAAAATCCTTCTGAATATAAGACCTTTTATTCTCTGAAAAATCAAAAAACAGGAGAAATTTTAAAGGTAAACCAGGATGATTACATCAAAGAAACGAAATACTGGGCAGAAGGTTCTCCATGGAAGATTGAAGAAGGAAAAAATGAATCTGTTCTTGTAAAAGAAGGATATAAATCTGAGATTGTAAAATTCAAGATTGAAGATCCTGCGGGAATGGAACTTACGGATGAGATCATCAAAGCTCCGAAAGCTGTTTTAGTATTTTCTTATCATCCGAAAGAGTTTTCTGCCGATCTTCTTCAAAAGGTAGAAACCAAAGTCAATACTCAGAAAGGAGCAGTTATATATGGCGTTTCAACAGATCAGAATACTTTTAAAACGATTAAAAATGCCATGATGGACGGTACTGCTATTAAAACCATTGCAAGAAGCAACCCGTTTGTTCTGATTCTTCAAAATGGAAAAATTGTAGATAAACAGCCTGCAAAGGATTATATAAAGTAAGAAATAATCGGGAGACGTAAACACTAAACTATAAATTCAAAAAAACAATGCAAAAATCAAATAAATCAATTGCAGGATACCACTTATTAATGATCCTTTCTTCTGTAGACGGAGAGTTTGCTCCGGAAGAAGGGATGCTTGTACAACAATATCTTGCTGACGAATTTCCTTTCAGAATGAATCTTGACAATGAACTTGAAACCCTTGCTCTTTTACAGCCTGAGGAATGGAAAGATCATTTTGAATTTCATGCAAGATGCTTCCTGGATGATTCTACAGAAGATGAGCGTGTAAAGTTTGTTCAGTTTGCCAAATCACTTATCAAAGCAGATAATAAAGTAACTGAAGAGGAGCATACATTCTATATTCTGCTGAAGAATCTTTGGGGGATTGCGTAATATTTTGCTCGCAGATTTCGCAGATCACGCAGATTATTTATTATGACAGAAAACGAAATTTCATATATCGTACGAAAATCTGTTTTCAATGTATATAACCAGTTAGGACCTGGTTTATTGGAATCTGTATATCAAAAAATACTGATTTATGAATTAGAAAAAAATGATCTGAATGTTAAATCCGAAGTTATACTTCCTGTTTATTATGATGACAAAAAGTTTGATATCAATTTTAAAATTGACATTTTAATTGAAGATAAGGTCATTCTGGAATTGAAATCGGTAAAAGAATTAGATAACGTTCACTATAAACAATTGAATACTTATTTAAAGTTATCTGATAAAAAATTAGGATTATTGATTAACTTCAATACGGCAAATATATTAGACAGTATAAAAAGAGTTGTAAACAATCTATAAATGTGTATTATGACTCCAATAATCTGCTCAATCAATCTAATCAGCGAGAGATAAAAAAGCCCTCAGATTATCTGGTGAGAAAGAATAAAAAGTAAATAAATCAATATAATAAATCTTATGAGAAGAAAAATAGTTGCAGGCAACTGGAAAATGAACAAAAATGTAATTGATGCACAACAATTGATGATTCAGTTACTAAGCTATAAAAATAACAATACTACCAACTGTGAGGTTTGGATTGCTCCCCCTTCATTATACCTGATGATGGCCAAAGACATCTTTGAAAAGGATGAAATCGGGGTATTTTCCCAGGACATGAGCGAGCATGAGAGCGGTGCCTATACCGGAGAAATCTCTGCAGATATGCTTGAATCTATCGATGCAACCGGCTCATTAATCGGACATTCTGAAAGAAGACAATACCACGGTGAAACAGATTCTCACTGCAACAGAAAGATTAAACTGGCTCTTGACAAAGGTCTTATTCCTGTGTATTGCAACGGGGAAACTCTTGAGCAAAGAAAAGCAGGAGAGCACTTTGAAGTGGTAAAAAACCAGACTGAAGTTGCTCTATTTACCCTTTCTGCTGAAGAAATTAAGAAAGTGGTTATCGCCTACGAGCCTGTATGGGCTATCGGAACAGGAGAAACAGCGAGTCCTGAGCAAGCTCAGGAAATCCACGCTCACATCAGAAGCATTATTGCTGCGAAATACGGACAGGAAGTTGCTGACGAAGTTTCTATCCTTTACGGAGGTTCTGTAAAACCGGATAATGCTAAAGAAATTTTTTCACAACCGGATATTGACGGTGGTCTTATCGGTGGAGCTGCCTTAAAACTGGAAGATTTCTCTAAGATTATTGAAGCTTTTAACTAATCCTGTCATGGTAAGTTTTGGCTGAAGCCGATGGAATATTGTATTTTTGAAAACGGGCTAAAGCCCGCTATGATGGAAAATGTTATTCCCAACTCCAAATAAAAACGGCGAACAAAATGTTCGCCGTTTTCTTTAAAAAAATCTAATTACTGAATATCGACTATGTACATAGTTCCTTTGTCTACTTTACCTGTTTTAGGTAATATTTTTGCTTTCGGGTTTCCGTTTCCATCATCTACCACTCCGAAATCATCATCATTGAAAACGGCCAGTTTATTATTTCCCAGATAAACTATTCCTTCAAACTTATCATGTTCATATCCCAGTTTTGCCACAAGATCTACCGCTAACGTTTTAGTTACAGTTTTTATTCCCGCTGTATTTAATTCGTCCCAGGTGCATTCTTCCAGTGCTTTATTATTCACTTTCATTCCGTCAACAGCATTTATATCGGTTCCTGTAACATCTGTAGCTGCGCTGATATTGATTCTGTATACTTTTTTAATTCCTCCTTGTGATCCGAAGTTTCCATCTCTTTCGATTACCAGGAATTCGGTGTTGCTTAATGCTGTAATATCACAAACAGAATCTGAGCCACCGCCCTCCTGTTTATATAAAAACTGTTTGGTCTGACCTGTAACCGTGTCAAAAGTTACAATTCTGGTTAACGTTGTATTTTTTGCGGCAGCTTTGCTCGGGACATACATCATAGACTGGATTGTACCAACTAAGGTTCTACCATCCGGTGTAAGGCAAAGTCCTTCCATTCCTCTGTTGGCTCTTCTTTTGGCCAATACAGCAGGAAGTTTTCTGGTGCCTGTATTCACGCCGACCGGGCTTATTCTTTCCATTTCAACTCCCTCTGCACTGTAATGTACGATATGAGGTCCGTATTCATCGGAAACCCAGAATGTACCGTCCGGAGCTGCGACAATACTTTCACTGTCCAACCCATATTTATCAGTTCCCAGAACGTTTCCGGATGCATCGTAAGCTACTTCACCCGTACTTCCCATTCCTACCGGGTTGGGTAATCCGGTGATCGGTTGACCGGATGGATTCTTAAGTTTTATATATTGAATGACTTCTACTTTTCCTTCTGCATTGATCTTAAAATGCATAATGGTTGGGGTAAAATTAGGAGTCAGAAATTTCTTTCCGTTTAAATAATCTGTATTGGGTCCTCTATCGGTAATCACATAAAATTCTCCCTTTCTGGAAGGGTGAGCTGCGGCTCCGGAGCCGAATCCGCCATTGATCACATCTACTCCATTGATTGTTGCCAACGTGGAAAAAGGAAATTCCTGAGGAAGTTTTGAGTAATTAATATCCTGGTTATTGGAATGGTCATCATCTTTGCTGCACGATATTCCTACCGTTACTACCAGCACTGATAATAATAGTTTTTTCATAATACTTTTTATGGCGCGAAAGTATAAATTGATTGTAAACTGATCTTGAACACAATGATAATTGTATTTTAACAATGAAATTTCTACAATAAATTAAAGATAAACAACAAAAAATAAAAATTAACGTAATAAATTAATGACTTTGCTTTAATTTACCATGAATCAGCTAAATTCATAATTTAGTCATTTTGGGAGTTACTGACCACCCCGTCAAATCTACGATTTGACACCCCGCCGGAGGGGAATTATCACGTCTTCAATTTGATCCATGTAGATAACAGGATAAGGCTAATCAGTCAGAAGGATTTTATGTATAAAAAATCAAAATTTGACAAAAAAAACGCACCAAATTGGTGCGTTTTTTCATGATGTGACCATCACTTATTTTTTCTCTGTAGATCTCTGTAAAACCTCATCTACCATTCCGTAGCCTTTAGCTTCTTCAGAAGTCATCCAGTAATCTCTGTCAGAAGATTTCTCCACCCACTCATACGTCTGTCCTGAGTGGTGACCGATAATTTCGTACAACTCCTGCTTCAATTTCAGCATTTCTCTTAAGTTGATTTCCATATCAGAAGCCACACCTTGTGCCCCTCCTGAAGGTTGGTGGATCATTACTCTTGAGTGCTTAAGAGCAGAACGTTTTCCTTTTTCTCCGGCAACCAGTAATACGGCTCCCATTGAAGCAGCCATACCTGTACAGATTGTCGCTACGTCTGGTTTAATGATCTGCATTGTGTCATAAATTCCAAGTCCTGCGTATACACTTCCTCCGGGAGAATTAATATAAATCTGAATATCTTTTGAAGGGTCTGCACTTTCCAAGAATAAAAGCTGCGCTGTAACGATATTTGCTACCTGATCATCAATTCCTGTTCCCAGGAAGATAATCCTGTCCATCATCAGACGGGAGAAAACGTCCATCTGAGCAACGTTTAATCTTCTTTCTTCCATGATGTACGGAGTAAGATTCGTCGGGCCATACATGCCCATATACTGATCGGTAACCAAACCGTTGTTTCCTAAATGTTTTACAGAGAAATCTCTGAATTCCTTTTTAATGTCCATATTTCTATTATGTATTATTTTAACAAATATTCGTGAAGGTTAAATTACAATATTTATTCCTAAAATTTAATAGGACTTTTTGTCACAATATCCTTCAACGTTTTGCTGATCTATCTTTTTCTATCCACATAGATTCCTTTGATAGGCGAATACTCGATGATATTGCTCAATCGCATGGAAGCCTGTTTCAGTAGGGTGATTTTTTTGATCAGCTCATAGTATTTTCCTTCATCGGTATTGCTGTATTGATCCAGTTCTTTTGCAGTTTCTTTGATCAGATAGTCAATGTACCTGTATTTATGCAGCAAAACATCGCCTGTAATCTGATCTGCTACTTTATCTCCGTAGTTTGGGGGATAAATATTCCGGGAAGCCCAATTTTCAAGCTCGTCTAAAGGGATCAGGGCATCTACAACTTTTGAGGTAATTTCTTCATCCATAAAAGATACGAAAAAGTTTCCACTCCTCAACTCCTCTTTCTGAATTCCCTCTTTTACCTGATTGATAATAATCTCATTTCCTTTAACTAAAAATGCATATTGCTCTTCTTCAAAATGATGCAGAATTTCTTCGATAACCGTGATCTGATATTCTTCATTATTTTCAGTCCTGCGTTTCAGAACAATATCTCCGAACGCAAGCATGTGCTCAACAAGCTTATTTTCCATAAACAATACCTCAAATAAGAAAGGATCTTCTTTTTCCTGATCCAAGGGAACAATCTCCATTTTCGGAGCTTCCTTTTCTTTTTGCTGCTGCTGAACATGATGGGTCTGGTTCTGAGTAATCTGTTTCTGAACATCCAGCTCATTGAAAAGACTTTGCTCTGAAAGTCCAAATTTATTGGAAACTTCCTTAAGGTATACTTCCCTTTTCAGGGCATTCTGTACAAAGGAAACAGATTTTACAATATCACGGATCGCTTCAGCCTTTTTTATCGGGTCATTTCCGATATCTTTCAGCAGGATTTCCGCCTTAAAATCAATGAAGTCCATCGCTTCATTTTCGATGTATTTCTCTACATAATCCTGCGGATGTTTTCGGGCGAAAGAATCCGGGTCATCACCATCCGGGAATAAAAGTACACGGATGTTCATCCCTTCTGTCAGCAACATGTCGATACTTCGGAAACTCGCTTTAATACCGGCGTTATCACCATCGAAAAGAATCGTCACATTTTCTGTAAGCCTTTTTATCAGCTTGATCTGCTCTGTTGTCAGGGAAGTTCCGGAACTTGCCACCACATTTTCAATTCCCGACATATGAAGTGAGATCACATCCATATATCCCTCAACCAATAGACAGGCATTTTTCCTTGAAATAGACTGTTTACTTTGATTTAATCCGTAAAGGACATTAGATTTATGATAAATCTCAGTTTCCGGTGAGTTGAGATATTTGGCTGTTTTAACATTACTTTTAAGAATTCTGGCCCCAAAGCCCAACACCCTTCCTGAAAAACTATGAATAGGGAAAATCACCCTTTCGCGGAAACGGTCAACTCCGGCAGGTGTATTTTCAGGAAAAATGGAAAGTCCCGATTTCTCCAGAATCTCTTTGGTGTACCCTTTTTCCAGGGCATATTGGGTAAAGGCATTTTTCTTTTCCGGAGAATATCCCAACTGAAATTTCCTGATGATGTCATCTTTAAGTTCTCTTTCCTTAAAATACGACAGTCCTATACTTCTTCCATCAGCATCATCCCAAAGCACTTCCTGAAAATAGGTATTGGCAACTTCGTGGATTTTATATAAGAGATCTTTCTCTGTCTGGGCATTTTTGGCTTCTTCGGAGATCTCTCTTTGATCTTCTTCGATTTCAATTCCATACTTTTTGGCTGCATGGCGCAATGCTTCAGGATAGGTAAAGTTTTCAATTTCCATCAGGAAAGAGATCGCCGTTCCTCCTTTTCCTGTAGAGAAATCTTTCCAGATCTGTTTACTTGGCGAAACAACAAAACTTGGAGATTTTTCCTCATGAAACGGGCTGAGTCCTTTATAATTAGACCCCGCTCTTTTCAACTGCACATATTCGCCCACAATCTCTTCAACACGGATTGTAGAAAATATTTTATCAATGGTCTGCTTAGAAATCATACTGCAAAAATACACATTAAAAAAAACACGGCAATTATATAAGTGTAGTATATATTTGATGTGTTTTATGATTATTTTTGCAACAAATTAGCCTATGCAATTTACAATACATACAATAGAAGACTGGCAGGAAGTAGTAGACAGTATCCTTCCTCAGCTGCAACATAACATCCTTTTATTAAAAGGAAATCTGGGAGCAGGAAAAACCACGTTTACCCAGTTTTTACTTAACAACCTAGGAAGTGAAGATGAAGTAAACTCTCCTACCTATTCGATTGTCAATGAATACAATACATCAAAAGGAAAAATCTACCATTTCGATTTGTATCGTCTGAAAAATATTGAAGAAGTTTATGATATCGGTATCGAAGAGTACCTGGACAACTCTTTTCTATGTATTATTGAGTGGCCGGAAGTATACGAAGAAGAACTTTACGGTCTCAAGTACCACACAATGAGTATTGTGAATACCGGTGAAAGCAGAGAAATCTTATTCGATTAAATATTATGTATCTTTGCTTATTAATTCAACAGTAAATAACAATCTGTAAGACATAATTTAATTTAAGGATGAGTACAAACATTTTTACTCCTTTCACAGAAGAAGAATTGATGCCGAAAGAGGAAAAATTGGAGGTGATAAAAAAAGGAAAACAATTCAGTATTGGAATACCTAAGGAAACCTGTCTTAACGAAAGGAGAACCTGCATTACTCCTGACGCCGTACAGGTGTTGGTAGAGCACGGCCATGAGATCATTGTAGAATCAGGAGCCGGTCAGGGTTCATTTTTTACAGACTTACAGTATTCTGAATCCGGGGCAAAGATCACGAATGATCCTAAGGAAGCCTTCGGGCAGGACCTTATCCTAAAGGTCAATCCTCCTACAGAAGACGAGATTGATTTTATGAAACCTAATACCTATCTGGTTTCAGCGCTTCAGATCAACCTTAGAGAAAAATCCTATTTCTTAAAGCTTGCAGAGAAGAAAATCAATGCCATTGCTTTTGAATTTATCGTTGACGAATACAAACAACTTGCCTTGGTACGACTCATCGGCGAGATTGCGGGAACTGTTTCTATTTTATATGCATCAGAACTACTGGCTCTTTCCAACGGTTTAATGCTGGGAGGAATTACAGGAGTAAGACCTGCAGAAGTAGTTATTCTGGGAGCCGGAATCGTAGGTGAATTTGCTACAAAAGCAGCCATTGGCCTGGGTGCCAGTGTAAAGGTTTTCGATAATTCTTTATCAAAATTAAGAAGACTTCATACCATGGTAGACAGCCGTGTTCCGACTTCAATCATTGATCCTAAAGAGCTGAGCAAAAGTTTAAGACGAGCAGATGTAGTAATAGGAGCTCTTCCGAGATTGAATATGACCCCGATCGTCACTGAAGATATGGTGATGAAAATGAAAAAAGGCAGTGTCATCATTGATATTACCATAGACAACGGTAAGGTGATTGAAACCTCTGAACTGACTACCATGGAAAATCCTTATGTGATCAAACACGGGGTGATTCATTGCGGACTTCCCAACCTTACGTCTAGAATGCCTAGAACTACCACAAAGGCCATTTCGAATTTCTTCCTTTCCTATATATTAAATTATGATGAAGAAGGCGGTTTTGAAAACATGCTGATCCGCAAAAATGAAATGAAGCAGAGTTTATATATGTACAAGGGAAGACATACTAAAAAGATCATCTGTGACCGTTTCGGACTTACGTACCACGATATCAATCTTTTAATTTTCTAATGAAAAAACTGAAATTTTATGCCATAGGCTTCGTTCCGGGGCTTTTACTCGTATTTTTTATTTTAAACAAGAAGGGAGCCAGCTGCAGCGGATATTTACCGAATAGCCGTGTCATTGCAGAAACCCTTTCCAAAGAATTTAAATATTCTGAACAGGCTAAAGCCGCTATGAGCACTTACAGAATTGATGAAAAATTTGTAAAAGACAGCATCATCACAGAAGGAAAAGTAGATTTTGACCGAAGCCAGGCACAAAAAAAACCATGTCCGGGATATACGATCGTCTACCCTGAAAAAAAGCCTATCTATGAGATCACTTTTGAAAAATGTGAAGAAAGTGTAACCATAAACGGGCTAAAAAAACTTAAATAGTCTTTATAACTACTGATATATGGGAGGCAATTACTACATGATCCATGATTATCTGATATTCATCGGAGTTTTTGCCATTTTCTTTTTCTGACGACCAGTATTTACCTTTTTAATGAGCATCAGAAAGCCAAAAAGAAAAACACCCAGTTATCAGAAAGCAATAAAATTATTGAACAGCGTCTGAATGAAGTACGCCTGGAACATATCGGTACGAAACTGAATCCGCATTTATTTAAAAACATCCTTAATTCGGTGCAGTCTCATGCGTATCAGACGTATATGTCTCTGGATAAACTGGCTAATGTGCTGGATTATATTTTATATGAAAGCAATAATAAATATGTAAGTCCAAAAGAGGAACTGAATTTCGCTTTAAATCTGATTGAGATCAATAAGATCAAGATCAATCCTCTTTTTGATTTCAGGATTAAATCCAGGATCAATAAATCTGATTCTCTGTATGAAGAGAAGGTTTTTGCTCCTTTAATATCTGTGGATCTTATTGAAAATGCTTTCAAACATACTGATTTTCTTGCACAGGATTCTTTTATTTCCATTCATCTGGAGCTTGAAAACGGGATTTTCACGATGAAAGTGGGCAACAAAGCTTCCTTAAGAAATAGTCTGGAAAAAGAAAAAAGTGGCTTTGGAAGTCAGTCTTTGGATCAGAGGCTTAAGATGATCTACAGCTCTTATTATTCACTCGAAAAGAGTTCAAAAAACGGTATCTTCACAGCAGAATTAAAAATCAATTTAGGTGAATTCTATGATAAAATGCGTTATTCTGGATGATGAATTACTAGCCATCAGCTATTTAAAGCTTTTGTGCGAACAGATCGACGATGTGGAAGTGGTAAAAGCATTCAACGATCCTAAACTCTTTCTGAAAGAAATACATCATCTTGACTGTAATCTTTGTATTCTTGATATTGAAATGCCTGGGATGACAGGCCTTCAGGTCGCAGAACTGATCTCCGGTTCAAAAAAAATAATTTTCACCACTGCCTATAAAGAATATGCTGCAGAAGCTTTTGATCTTAATGTTGTCGATTATGTAAGGAAGCCCATCAAAAAAGAACGCCTGATGCAGGCATTTGAAAAGGCCAAAGAACAGATCGAGATTCCGCAGAAAAAAGCATTCATTGAGTGGAATACCAATATCGGGAAAACTATTATTCTTACTGAACAGATCGTATATATCAAAACCTCGGAAATCGACAGCAGAGACAAAGATATCACCCTGAACGACGGAACGACGATTGTACTGAAAAACCTCAATTTTAAAAATCTGCTTGAAATGCTTCCTGCCAAGGATTTTGCACAAGTTAATAAGAAAGAGATCATTGCCCTCTCTGTGATAAAAGTATTTACCACCAGCGAAATAATAACCAGCATACACACCGAGGGTGAAAATTTCCTTAAACTACAGATCGGTGACACCTACAAAAACTCACTAATGGAGCTGTTTGGAAAATAGACTTTTCAAACATTTCAGGTTTCATTACAGAAAACTTTCGCTTTATTACACATGCCCTTTTTAAAACATCCGACGGATGTACTTTTACTGCGAATTAATTGATTTTATAATGAAAAACTTCATGTATGCAGCAGGAATTCTCATATCCGGACTGTGTTTTTCGCAAGAAGCTTCTTCCGGGATTAAAGCTTCCTTTTTCGACGGAATCGCAGTAGCCGGATATGTAGATCATGGTGCTTTCGTCAACTTTACAGGGCCCAACGTAAGCCTCACCCACAAAAACATTAAATTTATTCTGGGAATGCTTCCCTCATTGAGGATTAAAGAAGACCGCTCTTCAGGAACCAGAAATAGTCCTATTACTCCTACTTTAGGAGCCGGTCTTACTACAGTTTATAAAAAGATTGCGCTGCAGATTCCGGTCTATTATAATTCCAAAACTGCAGATCAGAATGGAAAATGGAAAATAGGAATTGGTATAGGCTATTCTTTCAGATAGCTTTTATTACATTTTTTAGAACATTCATTACATTTTAAAAACCAGGGTATTTTAATATAAGTTTATTCTTATCAACTTTGCATCAAAATAAAGGAATCATGAATTTGGGGAAATATAAAAATATTATTTTTTACATCAGTACAATTGCATTTTTTTCATGCCTGATGTACTGGTTTTTTGTGGAAGGAAAAACACTGGAAATTGGGGAAAATATTGCGCTTCCTAAAACTACAGGTTCTACCATGTGGGAAAATTTTGCCGATTCATTCTTAACAAACCTCCATCATCCTCTGGCGCTTCTTCTCGCACAGATTGTTACGATTATCCTTGTCGCCAAGCTATTCGGATGGATTTGTATAAAACTAAAACAGCCATCAGTAATTGGCGAAATGATCGCAGGTATTGTTCTTGGGCCTTCCCTTTTCGGATTATACTTTCCTGAACTTTCTGCCTTTATCTTTCCAAAAGAGTCATTAGGAAATTTGCAGTTTTTAAGCCAGATAGGTCTCATTCTCTTCATGTATATTGTAGGGATGGAACTTGACCTGAGTGTTTTGAGAAAAAAAGCTCACGATGCTGTAGTCATCAGCCATGCCAGTATTATTTTTCCTTTTGCGCTGGGAGTCGGTTTATCCTATTTTATTTATAAGGAATTTGCTCCTGAGGGCATTCAATTCAGTTCATTTGCCTTATTTATTGCTATTGCCATGAGTATTACCGCTTTTCCTGTTCTGGCAAGAATTGTACAGGAAAGAAATCTTCACAAAACAAAAATAGGAACAGTTGTTATTACCTGTGCAGCAGCAGATGATATTACGGCATGGTGTATTTTAGCCGCTGTAATCGCTGTTGTGAAAGCCGGATCATTTTCGGGATCATTGTTTGTGATCATCATGGCTATCTTGTATGTTTTTATCATGATCAAAGCAGTGAGACCATTCCTGAACAGAATTGCAGAATCACAAAAAGGAAAAGGCTTTATCAGTAAATCATTGGTAGCAATCTTTTTCTGGTTCTGATTATCTCGTCATATGCAACAGAAGTTATCGGAATTCATGCCCTTTTTGGAGCCTTTATGGCCGGGGCTATCATGCCTGAGAATATAAAATTCAGAAACCTTTTTATCGAAAAAGTAGAAGATGTTGCGCTGGTTTTACTACTCCCGCTTTTCTTTGTATTTACCGGATTAAGAACGCAGATCGGATTGCTGAATGATATCCATCTATGGAAAATAGGAGGCCTGATCATTCTTACTGCTGTTACCGGAAAGTTTGTGGGAAGCGCCCTTACCGCCAGATTTCTGAAAATCAGCTGGAAAGACAGTCTCACGATCGGTGCGCTGATGAATACCAGAGGTCTTACCGAACTTATCGTACTGAATATCGGCTATGATCTTGGAGTTTTAGGTCCTGAATTGTTTGCTATGCTTGTCATCATGGCTTTATTTACCACTTTTATGACCGGACCGTGCCTTGATCTGATCAATTACCTTTTTAAAGGAAAAAAATCAATGATTGAAGAAGAGCAGGAAGATGATCATGATTCCAAATACAGAGTTCTGTTATCATTTGAAACAGCAAAATCAGGAAGCAAACTTTTAAGACTGGCAGACAACTTCACTCATAAGATGAATGGCAATAAAAGTGTGACCGCAATGAATATTGTTCCGGTTGACGAACTTCATGCCTTCGATATCGAAAATTTTGAAAAAGAACAGTTTAAAAATGTAATTGAAACTTCCCAGGAACTTAAACTTGCAGTGACGACGTTGTTCAAGGCATCTACGGATGTAGAAAGTGATCTGACCAATATTACCAATAAAGGAAACTATGATCTTCTGCTGATCATGCTCGGAAAATCGATGTACGAAGGCAGTTTATTGGGAAGATTATTAGGGTTTACCACAAAAATAATTAATCCTGAAAAATTATTAAATACCGTAAAAGGAAAAGGAAATATTTTCAACACATCTCCTTTTGATGACCTCACCCTCCAGGTATTGGATAAAACAACCATTCCTGTCGGTATCCTGGTTGATAAAGAATTCAATACTGCAGACAAAATATTTGTCCCGATCTTTAACCTCAGTGATTTTTACCTGCTTGAATATGCGAAAAGGCTTATCAATAATAACAATTCTCAGGTTATCATTCTTGATGCAGCAGGACAGATCCGCAACAATATCGAAGTAAAAGAGCTGATCCGAAGCATTGAACAGGTAGCACCCAATCACATCACTTTATATAACGAAAAGAAAATTGAGAAAGAATTCCTGAATTCACAGGACCTGATGCTGATCAGCAGCAAAAGCTGGAAAAACCTGATTGACACAAAGAGTCTTTGGCTATCTGACATCCCTTCTACATTAATCATTTCAAACCCGTAAACAGTTCCGATCGGTCTTACTATTTCTGCAATTTTTGATGATCCCAATTATCAATTATGCCCCATGAAATAAAGACCATATCAAGTCGACAGTATTTCAAGTAAATGCTGTCGATTTTTGTTTTCAATAAGAATTCTGGGAGAGATTTTCTTTTGTCAGAAATACGATAACGGAGTTTGCGTACTATGTTTATATGGAAGGTTGTAAGGAAAATTCAAAATATGCTTCAAGACTTACATGCTGCTATGGCGACCTGGGAATCGCCTGTGTTCTGTATACAATAAGGGAACTGATCACTGGTAAAAATTTGGTCCGGCTCGTTCCTGATCCGGTAAAATAACCATTAAAAGTTCAAATCCAACAATTATATTCCTGACAATTATATTTCTAACAATTCACAAAAATTCATAATTTTACACAAAAATAAACACCCATATAAATAAAACACTAACGATTAATAAAAAACACAATGTGCCGATACGCCATGACGATCTATAAACGTCACTATGCCTGTTTCAATTGCCGGAAAACATTCAAACGCCGCGTCTTAAAAGATGTGGACCGGGATGCCCGGATCTCTGTAGAAGCCAAATGTCCCGAATGCGGAAATTTGATGGCCAGTATGGGGCTGGATTTTGAATCTCCTCCAAAAAACGATGATAAAAAATGGGCACACATCAAAGATTTATATACTGTCGGAATAACGTTCCATTCCTGCGGATGCTCAGGGCCGGGATATATTCCTCAGGACAGAAAGGCCATTATTGCTTACCTGGAAAAAATCCGTTCAGAATACATGCATGCCCTTGTTTTCTGGAGATACCGTGTTGAGCCCGAAAATAAAAAGGAACGCGAACTGGAGTATCAGAAAAACGGTTCTCAGTTGCGGACAGTCAGTAATAATGCTTTTAAGCAAACGGTAACCAATCAGGAAGGAATAAATTACTGGCTAAATAAAATCAAAGAGGTAGAAGAAAGACTTGCCAGCATTAAAGCTTCTTGATGTGAGGGTAAAAAAAAATATTTTTGCATCGATTATTTTTCCTGTGAAAGTTTTAAAAGTCTCTGAAAGTCTTCGGAGATTTTTTGTTCTTTCTTCTGTGTATGATCATTCCCAAAGGAAGCCACGGTATCCTTATTGTTGACCGTATATATCAGATTTCCTTTTTCAAAATAACTCCTGATTTCCATGATATCTGATTTATTAAGGTCAAATGCTTCAGTATCACCGTTTTCTTTCATAGCTTTCAGATCGTAAAACAAAGGACGATTGTAGGTATACTCTTTTTCAAAAACAAAAGATAAACGTCCGTTCAAAAGATAATATTCTATAAGCTTCCGGCCCATTTCCCCGTAATGTCTGGCAATCACTTTTTCCAATCGTTTATTTTTATAGTAAAATGCCGCTTCTCCTCCTTCTGTCGACTCGCCTTCAATATTTTTCTTCGTGATTGCAGTCCACTGTCTGATAGAATTGATTCTTTTATAACCGGATTGAATAGGCTTAAGACGTTCTTTCAGGTATTCATTGGATTTCGGGACTTCTCCGTTGACAACAGTTTTCATTTTCAATGTATCCTTTCTTGCGGAAATACCAATTGATTGATCAGAAAATCCTTTTGCAAACGCAGTGTTACCGGCAATGAATAAAATAAAAGAAAAATATAAAAACCTGTTTTTCATCACTTGGTATTTCTGTAAAATATTTGTTTAAAATTATCAAAAAAAATGATAAAAGAATACCCATTAATAATGACTGTGTAATTTTTGTAAGTTTACGTTAAAAGACGTATCTATGTCTTAACCATAGCTTCGCTAATTATAAATGATAAAAAAACAAATGACTACCCGATTCTTGCTCTTATTTATTGTTCTGGGGCTGATCTCCTGTAAAAAAAGCAATAATCCAATGGAAACCCAGATCAATCCTTTTCAGGATACCATTTCTCTCAATGATTCCATCATCAGCGTAAGAAATTATAGGCTCAAAACATTAATAACAAAAAAATGGACCTATGATACTTATTCGGATTCCAGTGACAGCATGTTTGAATATTTTACCTTAGACCTGAAAAATGAAAAAGATTCTGTAATAGGACGCTACTGTGCAAAAGCTGATAAAGGAAAAATACTGGACTGCAGCAACACCGGGTATAATATTCATGGACGAATCGTCAATGGAAAAATCATCGCTGAATTTTACAGTTTTTTAGGATCAAAAGAGAATAAAGGGATGGCAGAGCTTCAGCTGATTAATTCGAATTATTTAGAATGGAAGATCATCAAAGCTCCCAAACCGCCCTATCATTTTCCAAAAAATATATTATTATTTGCCGGCAATACGTCAAAGCACTGTAATTATCCGGGAGGACCGAGAAGAAGAAATTAACCGATGATTTTTTAAAACAATGTACAGAGGGGAAAAATTCAAACCTGTTCACTTATTAAATTACAAATTTTCATTAAAATTTCTCCGGATTCAAAAATATTTTATAACTTCGCCTTGTGAATTTTAACAACGGAACATATTATTATAGAATTTTTACCTCAGATCTGGGATAGGGATTCTTATGAACATAATTTAAAACCTCGTCCTGGACGAGGTTTTTTTATTTTAAACAAATTGTAAAGATGAAAATAAGTATTATAGGAGTTGGACTAATCGGAGGTTCAATGGCATTAAAATTAAGAGAAAAAGGAATCGCCAGTTTTATCTACGGAATCGATTACAACAAACAACATATCACCGATGCTCTTGATCTGAAAATCATTGACGCAGAGGCAAACCTTGAGGAAGGCATTAAAAATGCCGATCTGATTATCATAGCTGTTCCGGTAGATGCCGCCAGAAAATTACTACCTGAAGTTCTTAATTTGATTTCCGGCCATCAGACTGTTATGGATGCGGGTTCTACTAAAGCGGGAATCGTTGGTGCTGTCAGAAACCATCCAAATCGTTCAAGATTTGTGGCCTTTCACCCGATGTGGGGAACGGAAAACTCAGGTCCGAAGTCTGCCATTGCGGAAAGCTTTTCAGGTAAAG
This sequence comes from Chryseobacterium indologenes, assembly GCA_016025055.1. Taxonomy (NCBI): domain Bacteria; kingdom Pseudomonadati; phylum Bacteroidota; class Flavobacteriia; order Flavobacteriales; family Weeksellaceae; genus Chryseobacterium; species Chryseobacterium indologenes. The sequence continues at coordinate 3,081,354 of CP065590.1, read as the reverse complement.
CCGGGGTAATCTGTAATCAGGAAGAATCTGCAGACGACGCACTGAAAACTGTGAAAGATGTTGTAAATGCCTTAGATATGCATATGATCTATATGAATGCTGAGGATCACGACATTCATACAGCTTATATATCACATATTTCCCACATCACATCATATGCGCTTGCCAATACTGTGTTGGAGAAAGAACGTGAAGAGGAGACTATCTTTCAGCTTGCGAGTTCAGGTTTTTCCAGTACGGTACGTCTTGCCAAATCTCATCCTGAAATGTGGGTTCCCATTTTCAAACAAAACAAAGAAAATGTGCTTGATGTACTGAACGAGCACATCACTCAACTCAGAAAGTTCAAGTCTGCCCTGGAAAAAGAAAACTATGAATACCTGGAAGAATTGATCACCAACGCCAACAAAATAAGAGGAATCCTGGATAAATAACCGGGATTTTCTCTTAGAATTTCGTATCAAAACCCGGACTAATTCAATTCTGTCTTTTCTTCTTTTGTCAAACTTATATATTCACTTGGCGTAATACCTTCCATTTGTTTGAAAACTCTGTTAAAAGTAGCCTGATTGGAAAACCCGGCCTCGGTATAAATGTGCATCAATGTCACTTTCTGCAGGTCACTTTCACCGATAAGCATTTTCACATGGCGAATTCTGTATGCATTCAGGTAATGATTAAAGTTCGTATACCCCAGATAGCGGATAATCTTCGAAATGTAAGTGTAATTTACATGAAAGCGGCTGCTTAAACCGGCAATATTCAGATTCGGGTTTTTAAACAGCATCTCGGTTTCCATAACGTGAGTGAGTTTATCTACTATTTCTTCATCAATATTTTCCTTCTCACCTGCCTTTTCTGAAACCTTTATTTTCTTCCGTTCTTCTTTGTCTGCCGATATCTTTAGAGCCTGAATATCCGATAAAAAAGCCAATCTGTTAAGCTTTTTGTTGTAAACAAGCAAACCGGCAATGACAAGAAGGTTATAACAAAAAAGAAGAATATCTGTAATCATAATTTTATCTGCAGGAAATCTTTCAAATGTAAATCCTGAATATTTATGAACCAGAAAACAAGCAATGACAATGAGCAGTAAATAGAATGAATAAGCCATAGCCTCTTTCTTTGAAAAAAAAATATAAGCAGCAAGTGGCAGGGGAAGCAACATTACAAAACTCCCCACCGAAGTTCCCCAAAATGCAACCAAAATATAAGATATATATAACGGGCCAATGATCATATAGATATGCATAATTTTATTGGCATTATATTTTTTTCTTATTAATAAATAGGTATAAGATAAAATCAACAGCGCCATACTAAAATACAATACCAGAAAAGAACCGGACATAAAAAATTGATAAATGAAAATATTCAGCAATAAAAAGCAACAGGTAAGAATTACGTATTGATGTATAAAGTGATGTTTAAGGTCTTCCATTTTTAGCTATAATTTTTTTTCATCAACCGACAAGCAATTCATTTCCAATCATTTTTTTTAAATAACATATTCATTATCAATAATTTAATAAATATAAGTGCATTTTGAAAATCAATTTATTACAAGGGAATCTGTTTTATAAATATAGATAATTTTGGAAAATAAATATCAGACACAAATGAATCGTTATAGCTTTCGGATGAATTTTTCTAACAGGTGATAAGAAAATATTCCAAGCAAACAATAACACAATTCTTACAGATAAAAATACTTAAATTATACATGATTCTGATTCTGCAATAGCCTAAAAACTATGGAACTCCGGCAATAAAAAAGTCCCCGGATCCTGTATCCGGGGACTTTTTTATTACGTTTTTATCTTTAACACTCCGGTACGTTTACCGCAATAGCTAATCCGCCTTCTGAAGTTTCTTTGAAGCGATCACTCATCGATTGTGCGGTTTCCCACATCGTCTGAATGACCTCATCTAATGTTACTTTTGCTTTGGTCGGGTCACTTTCAAGAGCAATATTAGCGGCCGTAATTGCTTTCATAGCACCCATTGTATTTCTTTCAATACAAGGAATCTGCACAAGTCCTTTGATAGGATCACATGTTAATCCAAGATGATGTTCCATTGCAATTTCTGCAGCCATCATCACCTGTCCTACGCTTCCTCCCAGGATTTCTGTAAGTCCTGCCGCCGCCATGGCTGATGACACCCCGATTTCTGCCTGGCAACCTCCCATTGCCGCAGATATTGTTGCATTTTTCTTAAACAATGTACCTATTTCACCGGCCACAAGAAGGAATCTTACAATATCCTCTTCGCTTGTAAATGGTGTAAATGCCTGTGAATACATTAATACAGCCGGGATTACTCCACTAGCACCATTGGTAGGCGCGGTAATGATTCTTCCGAAGCTTGCATTCTCTTCGTTTACTGCCAGTGCAAAGCAGGCAATCCATTTATTGATATTGGTAAAATTCTCTTCCGCATCTACTACCAGCTGGAACCATTCGTCAATATTTTTATAAATTTTATCCCCTAAAAGCTTTCTGTTTATTCCGGCAGCTCTTCGGGAAACATTTAAGCCTCCGGGAAGAATACCTTCCTTATTAACTCCTTTATAAATACATTCTTTGATCTGCTGCCAGATATAAAGGGCTTCCTGTTTTGTTTCTTCCTGGGTTCTCCAGCTTTCTTCATTTATTAAAATTAAATCCGAAATTTTATCAAATCCCAGTTTCTGGCAATATTTTGTAAGGTCTGAGCCATGGTGACACGGGTACAATGTACGGACACAATGTTTTTCAATGGAGTTCTTTTCCTGGCTTGCAATAAAACCTCCTCCCACAGAATAAAAATCCTGAACAAGCTCAGTACCATCTTCAAAAACAGCTCTGAAGATCATTCCGTTGGGGTGAAAATCAAGTGATTTCTGCATGTTTAAGATCAAATGATGCCCGTAAACAAAAGGGATCAGCTTCTCACCACCTAAGTTAATGGTTTGAGTATTTTTTATGTGGTCAATTTTCTCATCAATTTTTGAAGTATCGATTGTTTTAAAATCTTCTCCATTTAAACCCAGCATTCCTGCTATATCAGTACCATGTCCGATCCCCGTTTTTGCCAGTGAGCCGAAAAACTCAAGAAAAACCTCTTTCACTTCTTCGATTGATCTTTCTCTTTTAATAATTCTGATAAATGCAGATGCAGCATTCCACGGCCCCATCGTATGCGAACTGGACGGGCCTATCCCTACTTTAATAATCTCAAAAACCGATATTGATTCCATAAATGATTCGTCATTTTCCTCTAAAGCAAAGATACATGATAAATCTTAATAAAATCCAGGATTTCACGGAGGTTTAATGATAATATAAAAATAGAGAAAATCAAGTCAGGCTCTCTTCGTGCTGGGAGAGATCAAGCCCTTTATTTTCAGCTTCTTCCGATACCCGTAATGTAATAATGGAATCTGTAACCTTATACAATACCAGCGACCCGAAAAATGTAAATACAGAAACAAGAACCAACGCTGCCATATGGTGAAGAAAAACATCAATTCCTCCATGCAAAAGACTTGCGTTTTCCCCGTGGGCAAAGACCGCTGTCAGGATCATCCCCATAATTCCTCCTACGCCGTGACAGGCAAAAACATCCAGCGTATCATCTATTTTTTTTAAAGCTTTCCAGTTGACCATTATATTGGAAACAATAGCCGTAATAAACCCTATGAAAAGACTTTCCTGGATACTGACAAAACCACATCCGGGAGTAATGGCCACCAATCCAACCACTGCTCCGATGCAGGCACCCAAAGCCGAGACACTTCTTCCATTGATTCTATCAAAAAAATCCAGGTCATCATCGCGGAAGCTGAAGCAATAGTCGTCGTTCCAAATGCCGTTGCTGCAGAAGCAGAAGCACTCAAGGCAGATCCTGCATTAAATCCAAACCAGCCGAACCACAACATGCCTGTTCCTAAGAGTACATACGAAATATTGGAAGGCTCATGATGCGGATTCTTTCTGTTTCCAACCACAAGAGCTCCTGCAAGAGCCGCAAAACCGGCACTCATATGCACCACTGTTCCTCCGGCGAAATCTTTGACACCAAAATAGGTATTCAGAAGGCCTTCCGAATGCCATACCATATGGCATAGCGGAGTATAAATAAAAAGACTGAAAAGTACAATAAATAAAAGGTAGGATATAAAACGAACCCTTTCAGCAAAAGATCCGGTAATAATGGCAGGAGTAATCACTGCAAATTTCATCTGAAACAGGGCAAATAAGATAAAAGGAATGGTGGAGGCCATCGCTTTATGGGGAAGATTTCCTACTCCAGTAAAAAAGAGATAGGTTAATGGATTTCCTATAACTCCATAGTGCTTTCCGTTAAAAGTAAATCCTAATGATTCTCCAAAAGAAAGAGAAAAGCCCACGACTATCCAGACTATGGAAATAACTCCCAGAGCAATAAAGCTCTGCAGCATAGTAGAAATGACATTTTTCTTACCTACCATTCCTCCGTAAAAAAAAGATAGTCCCGGAGTCATGAGAAGCACCAGCCCGGCGGCGGCAAGAATCCATGCTACATCTGCACCTACAATTTTATCTTCGGAAAGAAAATCTGCGGTATTGACGACAGGTATTTCCGGATTCCAAAATAATCCTCCCACTGCCACAAGAGCAATAAGAGAGAATGAAACGATCCATTTTAAACCAATTTTCATGATAATTCATATTTAACCCTATCAAATTTAAATATAAATCTCATAAAAAAAGTGTTTTTTAACACAACACCCCCATTAAAATAATATTCAAAGAATAATATTACACAAAAACTTCATTCAGGATTTTAGAAACTTCTTTGTATTTGGTGGCAGGAAAAAGATGAGTTCCTCCTTTGATAACATAATCAGGTTTTGAATACCTTATTGGAAAAACAATATCCTTATCTCCCAATATCTGTACAACGTTTGGGGTTTCTTCAAATTTCCATTCGGCAACCTTCTCCACAGACCATTTCAGATAATAAGGGTCTCTCACTCTAAAATACTGAAGAAGTCTGGGATTTTTAGGATCAAAAAGCTTTCTTACCACCGCATATGCATGGGCTGCTCTTTCGTTAAAAAGCCCTACAGGTAATATTCTTGGAATTTTTGTGATCTCTCCGGTTTTTATAAATCTTGATTTTTCTTTATCTGATTTTATACTACCTAAAATAACGACTTTTTCAGCAGGTTTAAGGCGGTTTATTTCCTGTACTATAATTCCTCCGAAAGAATAGCCCAAAAGATAGAACGGCTCAGAATCATCTACTTTTTCAGCCATCCGCTCCACATAGGCATGAAAAGACTCATTTTTTTCGGGAATGAGCCAGTCTATAAAAATCAATTCACAGTGCTTGGGAAACTCTATTCTTTCCAGAACCTTAAAGTCTGCGCCAAGGCCACTTACCATATAAATTTTCATAGGACTAATTTATAAAAAATACTGTAATGAAAACAGATCCGAGCGGATAGAATTTGTAGTACAGGAATTTCTACTTTAGTTTTAGCTACAGCTTTCAATAAAAAATGAGCAGTTTAAAAAAAACTGCTCATTTTATCTCAATATCGTATTTAATCTATTTCTTTTTTACAGGGATTCTGTTTTCATTATCCAGTTTTTCGGTAGATACTTTAAACTGAATATCCATTTCGTTCTTGATGAAATAATCTTTCAATGACGACTGGTAGAATACTTTAAAATCTCTCCTGTTCAGGGAGAATTTGGCAGATTCAATTACTACGGTAAACTGTGTAACATATACATTCGCAGGGAAGGAAATTGTCTTTCTTACTCCTTTTAGGGTAAGATCTCCATATACGGTAGAATTAAACTCACTGTTTGCTAACGGTATAATTTTGGTCAAATGGAATTTGGCAATCGGGAATTTCTTTACTTC